>PBTP01000058.1 GCA_002729275.1 Roseibacillus sp.
CAGCTGAGTCAGTCCGGCAACGGCCAGCAGGGTCGTGATAGNAAGAANAGCNAGGAACCAGNTTTTTCGCCNNAGCAGGAAATGGGAATACCGNTCNGNAAGNTNCAGGGAGGTCTTCCCCCTGTCGCTGCTGTNGGGGTGCGTCGTCAAACCGGGATGAAAGGTNNGGCATTCCTGTCGGTTTCTCCNGAGGGACTCAGGTTGCGGGNGCAACTCGCTGGAGAACCAGAGATAGGACCATGCATGATAAGGGCAGGCAGGGGAGAAGGGCTGGGCAGGAGATTACGGAGGCGCTGGATGTCTGCAACATGACCGTGATTCCTGGAAAGGCCAGCAGATCCACGAGGCAGATTCCCGCGAGTGAGCGCGAGACGAATGCTGGGACAGATCTTCGGAGAATGGAGAGGCTACGGGTAGTCCAAAGAACGAAGACAGCGAGAGCGGGGAGAGCAGACAAGAATGCAGAAGTTCCCCCGAAGTTTCCGGATTCCCCGCTGATCCACCACCAGTTGTGCGTAAGAAGGCAGCCGAAAAGCAGAAGGCGCAGGGTGAGTCGGGGAATGGTTCTTCCGGCGGGACCGCTTTCGTAACGGGCTGCAAGGGTGAGTCCGGCCACATAGACGAGAGACCCCACGCCGATAAGAATGATGATNGGAAGCGGATGATTGGATTGAACCAGCCCGGGAGACGAGTTTGCGGCGCCGAAAAAGCCAAGAGGATAGAGGAGTCCCCGGCATAGGCCCATCGGAATGATTGCTGTCGGGGTTTTCTTGTGGAGGACGGTGTAGCAGATGATGCTTGCGAGAAGNGCGGCTCCAAGAAGTGGGACGATGGCGGAGGACAGGCTGAGGGGGACAAGAAGGGCCGTGGCGAGGATTGCAAGGACAAGTGCGATACTACCAATCGCCCGGCGGGACCAGCGACCGCTTGGAATGGCACGCTCGGGGCGATATTTCTCATCAAACTGAGCATCCTTCCAGTCGTTTAGAAAAGTGCCGAAGAGGTAGGCGCAGCTGGTGGCCCCAAGCAGGAGAACGATAAGGCCAATTTCCCTGGCCATGTTTNCGGGGGCTTCGTGGAAGCATCGCGCCACTAGAAAACCCGTGAGGACGTTGGACCAGACAGTGGGGAGATTGGATACTCGCCCAATGGAAAGGAGATCAAGAAAACGCTGACTCTTTTCTCTCAAGTGGCAGAAGGACCANTACGGCCGTAGTTAGAGTTGAGAGAGGACCCATCGGTATTCTTCAGCAATCTGCCTCACGATTGGTTTCTGAAGGTCTCCCGGGAGGACGCCCCAGGTGTAGGTTTCAATCTCGAAGTGAGAGCAGAATTCCGGATGGGATCTACGGTAATCAAGGAGATCAGCGACATGATCTTTTGTCGATCGGAGGGGAGGTTCTGGTTCTGCATACAGAGGAATGTGAAAATGCACTCGAGCTTCTTGCTGTCCGTGGGACACGAATGCAGGATTTCTGATCTCCGTAAGAGCTTCCGGAAGGTCCGTAAAATACAAATGGGTTCCGTTTCCGGAGGTTATCAGCTGATGGAGGTAGGTAGGTTCGTGATATTGCGCAATTGCCTCAAGGGCGCTGGGTGTGTCGAGGTCGAAGGCGAGCGCATTGGAAAGGTGAACTTTGGAAATGCGTAATCCGGCCCTCCGAAAGGTATCGAGAGCGGTATGACAGTCATCGAACTCCACGGCGAAATGGCAGGTATCGTAATTAATCCCAATTCTGCGGAGGAGGAGGTCCGGATCATCAGAGCTGTCGAGGAAGCGATCAAAAAAATCAACAGTGTCCCGGGTATNTTCAAAGTGACCGAGAGGCTCNGGTTCCAATCCGAGGTGAAGATCCCGTCCAGTTTGTTCTGCCAGCAGATCGATATGTCGCGCGCAGGNCTCGAGATGCTTGAAGATGGCGGACTCGTCAGCTCCGAAGGATTTGAATGACCCTGGCAGGGTTGAAACGGATCCTTCCACTCCTTCTGGCGTCAATTGAGAGATAATATCGAACAGTTGATTCGTGTAGAGAAGCCGGTCCGGTGAGGACCAGTCGGGTCGATAGACGTTCTCCTTGACGCGGGTTCCGTGGAAAGATCCGTAGGGAAACCCGTTGATGGTGAACACGTAGCTCCTGTTCTCGGAGAGCCACGCCTTGAAGGAGGGAAGATTGTCACCCTCCATTAGTTCTCTGGCAGCACCGGCAGAGAGTCGAAGGCCGATTGCGTAGGGCTGGTTGTCCGAGCTTACCTTGTCCCGCACCTTCAGGGTATGCTCTTGGAGTGCTCCGAGGGTTTCCACCCACGTTTCGGCTGGATGGATGTTCGTGCAGTAGGACAGGTGGTGGTTGTGATCAAGATGCACGATACGAACGAAGTGATGACGAGATTCTCCTCATGATAATAGGGTTCATGAAAGTACGAGTTGAGGGCCGAGTGAAGCTTGGCCGGAGCCGTGGTCAACTCCGAATCTCTGCCGCCAGTTCTTTGTTGGGGTCCGTGGAACCACTCTCATGGCCCTTGGCGTAGGAGAAGAGATCTCGATGTCCATATTCGATAAACTTTTCCTTCTGTTCATTATCGAGCTTCGACCAGATGGCGATATTGAAGGTGCGGTTGATTTTCATCATCATCTTGAGGGTCAGCTGGCGTCCTGACCGTGCGCGTCTTACCTGCTTGTGGGTGAGCTGCTCTGGTGAAGTTTCAACCAAGTTCGTGTTCGTGAGCCCCCAAGCCTCCATCAGAAGGTCAAAAGGTTGTGTTCCCAAGTCGCGTTCTCCCATGTGCGGACCTGTATTCCCCGGGAAACGACATTGGGCCAGTAGATTTTATGCCAAATTACTCCTTCAGAATTCTTTTCCGGGTGGCTACATTCCCCGCATGCCCAGCAAGACAGACATCCTCGACCTCTATTTCATGGATGCTCGCTACAAGTTGATCGACATTGCCGCGTTTCTTGACCGGCTCGATCGTCATGAAGGAGAAAGTGACTTTCGCCATTCCGGCTTTCTCAAGGCTATGGAGGAGATGTTGAATCCGGGGGATCAACCCCGCGCCAAGGCCGTTCTGGAATCACTCTCCGATCATTCAACAGAGCCGGTGGAAAGCTCCACGATCCAGTTTGCTTACGGTGCACCCCAAGACTAGGACGGAGCGCCTCAACTTTCACCTGTACCCCCCGAGAATATCATGCGTTATATCGAACCGCACGCTCATATGGTCAGTCGGACCACAGACGACTACCAGTCTATTGCGCAGGCCGGATGTGAGGCCCTTTGTGAACCCGCTTTCTGGGCGGGATACGACAGAGGATCAGTAGAGGGGTTCAAGGATTATTTCCGTCAGTTAACTCAGCATGAACCTGCCCGAGCGGCCAAATTCGGGATCCCTCATTTTACCTGGCTCTGCATCAATCCGAAGGAAAGCGATGATGTTGTTTTTGGAAGAGAGGTCTTGTCTATCATCCCGGAATTCCTCGATCAGCCTACCGTGCTTGGGATTGGAGAGATTGGCCTGAACAAGAATACGAAAAACGAGCATACGATTCTGGAGGAGCANATCGCTCTCGCAAAGGAGCGAGATCTCCCCATCCTCGTTCATACCCCTCACCTGGAGGACAANCTCAAGGGGACGCGTTTGATNGTGGACGCTTTGAAAAACGCTCAGGTCAATCCTGANCGTGTGGTTATNGANCATGTCGAAGAGCATACNGCNGCNATTGCTCTTGATGCGGGCTTCTGGGCGGGGATGACNCTGTATCCTGAGTCAAAATGTACGCCAGGTAGGGCCATCGACATTCTNGAGACATTNGGGATGGAGCGCATTTGGATGAATTCNGCNTGTGACTGGGGNATTTCCGATCCTCTGGCNGTCATNAAATGNGCCNTGGAGATGAAGAAGCGCCAACANGCNGGTGAGCTTGTCGAAAAAGTGATTTACGAAAATCCNCGGAGCTTCCTCAGGCAGAGTCCCAATTTCACGCTCTAGCAAGGCTCCTGTTCCAGATCGTGATGCGGTGAGCTGCGGTTCAGATTGACCACTTCCGATAGGCGGTGCATTCCTAGCGGTGCACGAATGACTTGGGAAGTAATAGTGGTATATGTGATGCTGTTGCTCACGGTGGTGTTATTTGTCACCGACCGGGTCAGGACAGATATCGTAGGGCTCTTGATTGTCGTTGCGCTGGGCGCTCTTGGGATTTTGGAGCCAAAGGATCTTCTGCTCGGATTCAGTAACGAGGCCCTCGTGACTATTGCGGCGATGTTCGTCCTTAGTGCAGCCTTGATGAGGAGTGGTCTGGTGAGAGCTCTGGGAGGAAAACTGGCAGATTTTTCGCGCGGGAGCCCCATGCGGTTCATGGTCATGGCCCTTTGCGCAGTATGCTTCATGTCAGCCTTCATCAACAACACCCCGGTAGTGGTTGTCTTTATACCGGCGGTGCTGACCGTATGTGCGCGTCTTGGAGCTAGTCCGTCCAAGTTTCTCATGCCGATTTCGTTTGCCTCAATGCTGGGCGGAAGCTGTACACTGATTGGGACTTCATCAAATATCCTTATCGCTTCTTATGCCGCGGAGATTGGTTTCGGAGTGGGAATGTTTGAGTTCACCGGAGTAGGCATCGTCATCGTCCTGGTAGGAATGGCCTACCTACTGCTCTTTTCATGGCGCCTCCTGCCNAATCATACGACGATCGCGTCAACCCTGTCAGCGGATGAGGCCAAGGAGTATATCACGCAGGTGNGTATAGGATTGGACTCGGATCTGATAGGGAAAAATCTTGCAGACACACCACTTGCATCAGCTGGGATCAAGGTGGCCGAGCTCATTCGTGGGGATCNTGTCCAACGTTTGGAGGCAGATATGCCTCTNCATGAAGGTGACATTCTCCTGATCCGCGGTGAACTGAACAAGATTCTTGAGCTCGACCGACAGCACTCAATCAGTATCGCGCCTGATCTTCATGATGATGGATCTGAGGTGAAACGGGTGGAAATGACTCTGTTTGAGCTCATGGTTGCGCCGGAGTCTCCTCTCATTGGCCAGAGTTGTCGGGAACTTGGTTTGCGCGAACGTTTTGATGTCTCNGTATTCGCTTTGCAGCGGCGTGGCCGGCATCATCAGCGCGAAATCGCGGACCTCGAACTCAGGATGGGAGACATTTTGCTTGTGCGGGGAACTTCCGAGGCGCTGGAGAACTTGAGGAAAAAGGATGAGTTCATCTTGCTCGAGGGGGTCCAAGATGAGGTCGTCGAACCCCACAAGGCCCCACTGGCTCTGGGAACGATTCTCATGGTGGTTCTGCTTGCTGCCACCGGTCTTGCCCCAATCAGTGTGCTGGCCCTCGGAGGAGCTGCTTTCCTTGTGTTGACGGGAGTGCTCACCGCTCGGGATGCCTATAGCTCGATCGACTGGCCGGTTCTGGTCTTGATCGCGGGAATGATCGCACTNGGCACGGCGATGGATCGAACCGGTGCTCTCGAGATCGCGGCCGGCCAGCTCTACGTGGCGACAGGAGGGTGGGGGCCACATGTGACCCTGTGGGTATTTTATTTCATGGCGGCTGCTTTGAGTCTTTTGATTTTGAACAAGCCTGCTGCAGTCCTATGTGCGCCGCTGGGGATTGAGCTTGCCGCTAAGCTTGGGTGCAATCCGGAGCCTTTCATCATGGCCGTTGCCTTTGCGGCTTCTACGGCGATGGCTACCCCCATGGGATATCAAACCAATCTTCTGGTCTATGGCCCCGGGGGATACAACTATCGGGACTTTGTCTATTTTGGGTTGCCCCTCAATATTCTCGTGGGGATTATTGCCTGTCTACTTATCCCGCTGGTCTGGCCTCTCGGGTAGAGAGATTTGCGAGAATTTCAGGAAAGAAACAACGCTCCATGCGAGGACAGCTTACTATCGTCGGGCAAGGATTGGCTGGAACCTGTCTGGCGTGGCGTCTCTGGAGCAGAGATAAGAGTTTTCGCCTTCTGCATCTTGGGGAGGGGCAGAGTGCCTCAGCCATCTCGGCCGGGCTTCTCACACCAGTGACGGGTCGGAGCCTGAATCCGAGCTGGCGCTTGTCTGAATTTCTTGGCGAGGCCCGGGCCTTTTACCGTCAGGTGGAAGGTGCTCTGGGGGAAAAGTTTTTCCATGAGGTTCCGATTTTGCGTCTCTTCTCCAGTGTAGAAGAGCGGCGGCTTTATGAGCGCAAGCGCGAGGCAGTGAAGCCTTGGACAGAGGCATTTCTCGAAGCCGAGGATTGTCCCTGTCAAGCGCCCCATGGCGGAGTNGTCTGGAAGGGTGGTGGCCGTCTTGATACCAGACGGTTTCTTGAAGCCTCCGGGATATTCTTTCGAGATTCAGGACTGCTTGAGACAGAGGAGTTTGACCTTGTGCAGGCCCGGGAGGCTAAGGAGCCCACTGTCATGTGCACTGGAGCAGCAGGTCTTGGCGCGGGCCCTTTCAAATTTCTTCCCGAACGCAGGGCAAAAGGAGAAATTCTGACTGTTCGTATTCCGGGGCAACCTGAAGATCGCGTCCTTAGTCGGAATGGATGGATGATTCCGCTTGGAGAAGGCCTCTTCCGGGTTGGATCCACTTACAGCTGGGAGGATTTAACAGACGCAAGGACGACTTCTGGCCGTCTTCAGATTGAGAGTCTGGTGCGCTCATTTACCGATCTTTCTTTTGAAACGGTAGAGCATGTTGCGGGCGTTCGCCCAATTATCCGGCAAAGTCGGCCGGTGATTGGATCTCATCCGGATAATGAGAATCTTCTGATTTTTAATGGTCTGGGTTCGAAGGGCGTTCTTTATGGCCCGGGGGTAGCCGAGAGACTGGCGGCTTATCTCTGCGAGAAGGTGGAGATTGAGGAGGATTTGCACATAGAAGCCCTCGGGGGATAGGATTAGGATCGTGAGAATTACCGAGCAAGCTCATCTGGCTGTGCGGACAGTGGTGAAAAGAGGAGAGGAGGTTATCGATGCCACCGCGGGCAATGGGCATGATACAGTGTTCCTTGCGAAACTGGTCGGTGCCAGTGGGCGGGTTTTCGCCTTTGATATTCAGGAGGAAGCCATCGTTGCGACCCAGGCTAATCTCCATGCCTCCGGTGTTCCGGCCGAGAGGGTATCCCTCATCCGTGAGAGCCACGCGAGTCTGGGAAACCATATAATAGATCCAGTAGCAGCTGTGATGTTTAATTTAGGATACCGCCCGGGTGGAGATCACAAAATCCNTACTCGATGTGAGGAAACCCTGGTTGCCCTGGAGAGGGCCTGGGAAGTGATACGGACCGAGGGTATTCTTACGGTTATATGTTACCGTGGTCACCCCGGTGGGGCGGAGGAAAGTACGGCTGTGCTGGCGGCTGCCCACAAACTGGCAATGAAGGGTGCCGTGATAAATACCTGCGGGGTGGAAGAGACCANTACTGGTCCTTTTCTAGTAGCTGTCCGCAAGGGTCAACACCCCCCCGGCCAAATAGGCTAATTGCCCACTGGTCCGTTCATCAGGGTGCTGCGGCTTTCAGGAGAAAATCTCTCCCTCGTTGAAAAATCGGTTGAGCTCGGCCTCTGCGGCCTCAGGACTATCGGAGGCGTGGCAGATGTTCCGCGTTTTGGATGATTCATCCTTGCGGCCGTAGTCACCGCGGATCGTTCCTTCTTCAGCTTCCTTGGAGTCGGTGGGTCCGAGAAGCTTCCTTGCCTTGCTGATGCCATCATCGGCTTCCAGCGCGAGTGCGATAATCGGTGTTTCCTGCATGAAGGACTGGATAGCGGGGAAGAAGTCGAACTGCACAATATGGGAGTAGTGCTCATTGATGAGCTCATCGCTGGCCTCAAGCATCTTGAGGCCGCGAATACGGAAGCCCTCTTTCAGGAAGCGATCCAGAACAACGCCCGAGAGGCCCTGTTGGATGCCGTCGGGTTTAAAGAGAACAAGAGTAGTTTCAGTAGCCATCAGCGGCAGCTTGCATCGCGGGGAGGGAGGGTCAAGCCAAAGGCAATCCCCAGGGAACTGAGATCAATTCCGAGTTCAGAAGGGGGCAGCGTAGGTATTACAGCGATTATGCCAGCCAGCGGTCCAACGTTTTTCTCCTCTGTCCGGGGGGGAGTTTTGCACCCGGCGATCCAGGCACCGCTTGGCTGCAGCCGCGAATTCCCGGGCAGCGGACTGACCGCGCGCAACGGATTGCATTTCCATGAGAACCCACATGAGGCCCCAGCCCTGCTCCTTGTATCGCTCCCGGGGGTTGGTTCCGTCGCCCTTGAAATTGACATAATCGATCAGAGCGTAAGTTCCATTCGCGGTCGAGGCGACCTTGTCATAGCAGTCCTTGATATGTGCTCGGTGAGCGACCGGGGCTGCGTTCATGATTCTCGGAAGAGCCGCGCGTGACTTTGTCATTATAAAATCGGTCTGGAGCTCTACCGCGGTAGCCAGCCAGCGTCGAAGCCCGGAGAGGGAAGGGCCATTGAACTCCTGCAGGAATTCCTCTCGGCTGGACCATGGGCAATCAGGGAGGAGGGCAACAGCTGGCAGGTTGGGAGCTCTCCTTTCCCGTGCGAACCTGATAAATTCAGGCCATGTTTCCGTCCAACGGCCATCAAATCCGCGGGGATACCAGATGAAGTGCCCAATCCCCAGGGATGGAAATTCCTCGCCAATATTCCAGTGGGTGAGACCGGTCACTTTGCCTCCGGATTCGTTTTTCCATATTTTCATGCCGATTCGGGCCCTTTGGTTTCCAGCTAGGCTTGCATTTTGCATGGGGAAGCCCTGATTTTGAACCTGGGATGCCGCTGTAGAATTCGCGGGTGGCCTGATGGAGGTCTCATCGGCCCTGTTTCCCGGTGAGCAGGAACCTAGCAGAAGGGCGAGAGCGAGGAATATTCGCAGGTCTTGCATGGGTTAGTATAACGTGCAGGATTCGCTTTGAGCAACCACGAGTAGAAGATGAGTAAAGTTCCTTGGGATCAGGTATTCAGTGTTAGCGGGATGGATATCGCTAAGCTTTTTCTTACCGCTCTGGTGGTTCTGATGGTGACCAAGGTTCAGATTTTTCACGATCGGCTCTCCGCGCTACTAGTAGCTCTGCCTCTTACCTCCCTTCTGGCCATGATCTGGATGCGGGTGGAAGGGCAGGATGCCAGTCGTATTGCCAATCATGCTCAGGGAACGTTCTGGTTTGTCCTTCCGACTCTTCCCATGTTTCTGCTCCTGCCCTGGATGTTACGTCATGGTTGGGGGTTTGGAACGGCATTGGCCGCCAACTGTATTTTAACCGTGATTCTCTTTCTTGGGCTGGTGGCCATTCTGAAGCGAGTTGGAATCAACCTTCTGTGAGCAAAGCAGTCTGGCAGGGGAATCCTGGCGCGACATGTTTCCTCAGTCTTCAAAGCAGATCGTTCCGCTTGTCGATTGGGTTCTGACCCATGGGGAGGGCTGGATGGCTTTAACCTTTAGGAGGGGTGGCTGGGGATCGCCCTGACAGGGTTGGGGCTCTCTCGCGAGAGAGGTGTGGTCGTATAGCGGGGGAAGTCCTCGTCCTGCCGATGATTCCTAGATAGGGATCCCACGACTCTCACGCCAAAATGACCTGAAGGATAGAGCTTCAGCCGGGGAGAAGGCAGATTGGCGACCCAGATGGCGGGTGCACTTGGGAAATCCCGTTGAAAGCAAAATTTTCGGCATTGGAGCGCGCAAGCTCCTCATCCTTAGAGGCAGGATTACTTCAGCACTAGGGATATTCTTTCTGGCCATAGCTGTTTTATGAAATACTCAATACTGAGGGCGATGGTGATAGAGACCTCAAGAATGGGGTGTTATTTCCGGTAATTATAGCCTGCCGCGCAAAATTTCTTGAATGAAGCCTTGAAGTGTGGTTCTTCCACCAGCTTGGAGGGGGAAAAGTCCCCCCCCATTTGCGAACCAGAACGTGCTGATGGAGGCTGATAACGTAATTCCCTTCGAGCAGCCGAAGGCGGTACCTGAATTTTCCGGTAGACCCATGAAAAGTGATCTCGTAGAGCAGGCAGCAGAACTCGTCCCCGATCCGCAGATTCTCATCAACATGGTGTCCAAGCGGGTTCAACAACTGAACACCGGGCGGGCTCCCCTAATTGATACCGTGCCGAGTATGGGTGCTGCAGACATAGCGTTGACGGAAATAATCGAAGGTAAGGTCAAGCTTGCTGAAGAATCAAAAGGTGAGTGACCGGGCAGGCCTGTCTACAGCGGAGCCCGGATCATGAGTCGCGATGTTGCCAGGAATAAGAAGGCACGCCGCGACTATCTTATTTCTGATGTCTTTGAGGCAGGCATCCAGCTCAAGGGNACTGAGGTAAAGGCGATCAGGGACGGGAAGGTTAATATCTCGGATGCCTTNGTTCGTATTGAGCGGAAGGAAGCCTTNCTCTANGGCTGCGATATTCAGCCATGGCAGGCAGCAGGCGAGTATTTTCAGCATGCGCCGAAGCGCCCTCGTCGGCTGCTTCTTCATAAGAGTGAGATTCTCAAGCTCGCTCAATCAACCGACGAGAAAGGATACACTCTTCCCTGTCTCCGNGTTTACTTCAAAGGGAGTCACGTCAAGGTCGAGTTTGGAATCGGCAAGGGGAAGAGCCATACTGACCAGCGACAGGACCTGAAAAAGCGGGCCGAAATGAGAGAGGCCGAACGCGAGGTGGCCAGGTTCAATCGGCGCTAGGGCTGGTTCAGAGAAAGGGCCCGGTAGTCAAAGGGTTACGCCCGTGACTGAAAGTATCCCGCTAACTCCGCGGAGAGTATCCATCACCTCCGGGGCAAGCGGTTGGTCGACCTCAATAATTGTGAGGGCGCTCCCATCCTTCCCGCTGCGAGCCAGGGACATGTTAGCGATATTAACCTCNGCCTCTCCCAGAGTAGACCCAATGGCCCCGACGATCCCAGGCCTATCATCGTTGGAAACGATGAGGAAGTGCCCTTCGATATTGGTGTCAACGAAGGTGCGATCGATTTCTACGATGCGTGGAGTCCTGCCAATGATGGTCCCGGCGAGGCGGAACTTGGTGTCACCCTTGGTCAGTTCTGCCACAAGGAGCTCCGAAAATTCGGTCGCTGCGCTGATCGTGGACTCGGTGAGGTCAATTCCCATGTTTTTGGCAACAGCTGGAGCATTAACAATGTTAACCTGTCCATCGTTACATGCTGCGGAGAGGAGCGCGGTAAGGACGTGCCGGGAAACCAGCCCTGTATCCTGCTCAGCGAGAGCTCCATGGTAAGACACTCTCAGGGAGTCNGGACTTGCGGGGCCCAGTTTGGCGAGGACTTTGCCAAGNGCAGTTGCAAGATTGAGATAAGGTCCGAGCTGAGCCAGGGCAGCGGCATCTAATGACGGCATGTTGATGGCATTACGGATCTCCCCGGTGGCCAGAAAATCCCGGATCTGTTCCGCAACCTGAATGCCAACATTTTCCTGTGCTTCCGCAGTAGAGGCTCCAAGGTGAGGGGTAAAGGCGACGTGCTTTTTGCTGGAAAACAGGGGGTGATCTGAGGATGGAGGTTCGTTCTCGTAGACGTCCAGAGCGCAGCCCGCAATGTGACCCGTATCGATGGCGGCTTTGAGTGCGCTCTCATCAATGAGTCCCCCACGCGCGCAATTCACCACCAGTCCTCCCTTGTTCATCAAGGCTAGGCGCTCGGCATTAATGATGTGCCGGGTATCATCGGTTAGAGGAACGTGCAGGGTGACTATATCGGCACCATCGAGGACTGCATCTGGCGAATCTGCTAGTTCGATCTTCAACTCGTCAGCTCGGGCCTGTGTCAGGAAGGGGTCAAACGCAACAACCTTCATGTTGAATCCTTGTGCGCGCTTCACAAACTCACTTCCAATCCGCCCCATTCCGATAACAGCCAGGCGCTTGCCGTTCATTTCAATGCCGGAAAATGCCTTCCGGGAATTCTTGAAATCACCGCTAAGTACNCCGGCGTGTGCNGGAGCAATATTGCGGGCAGTAGCAAGCATGAGCGCGAAGGCATGTTCGGCCGTGGATACGGTGTTGCCGGTGGGGGTGTTCATGACGATTACCCCGTGAGCACTGGCAGCTTCTCTGTCTATGTTGTCAACCCCGACTCCTGCTCGGCCGATTGCCCGAAGCCGGGATGCGCGAGCTATGACCTCAGCGTTGGGCTTGGTCTGTGAACGGACAATTAGAGCGTCATAATCCCCGATAATATCCATCAGCTTATCTGGATGGGAGCCGAGATCAGGGATAAAGTCGGCGGTAATATCGGGGTGGTCGTTCAAGAGGGTGACCCCATGCTCACTGATGGGATCCGCGACAAGGACACGGTGACTGGCCATTTGATTGCCGTGGATTTATGCTAGGAGGGTGAGAAAGGCAAGGACAGGAGGGCTCTTCGGCCTTCTTATCCAATCTCAGCGGGACTGGTGGAGTTCTGTGGCTCTAAATTACGATACGAGGCCCGTGGAGGGCTCATGTTGCCCGTGCGTCCCGGATTCGGCGGGATGAGTTTGTTCGAACCAGAGCCCCTCCTCGCTTGACCCCGCTGCGAGGTCTGGAAGAGTCCCGCTAGTGAGCGACGAACCCAGCAGAAAGCACTCCTCCGTCGTGCTCGATGGTCCCGACCGAGCACCCAGCCGCGCGATGCTCTACCCGGTCGGCTTCGAGAAAGAAGACTTTGGNAAATCCCTCGTTGGTGTGGCCTCGACCTGGAGTCAGGTCACTCCCTGTAATATGCATATCGANCGTCTTGCGCGGGAAGCGGCCAAGGGGGCTGATGCGGCCGGAGGAAAGGCGATGATATTCAACACCATTACGATCTCAGACGGGATATCGATGGGAACCGAAGGGATGAAATATTCTCTGGTTAGTCGCGAGGTGATCGCCGATTCAATCGAGACCGTGGCAGGGTGCGAAGGGATGGACGGGGTGGTCACGATTGGTGGCTGTGATAAGAATATGCCTGGATGTGTCATGGCCATGGCGCGTCTCAACAGGCCGTCAATTTTCGTCTATGGGGGAACTATTCTCCCAGGATGCTCAACGGTTCAGGGAGAAGAAAAGTCGCTGGATATTGTCTCCGTATTCGAGGCAGTCGGAAAACATGCGAGTGGTGAATATACCGACGCCGACCTGCAGGCGGTGGAGGAAAGTGCGATTCCCGGGGCAGGATCCTGTGGTGGGATGTACACAGCTAATACGATGGCGAGTGCGATCGAGGCTCTTGGAATGAGTCTCCCAAATAGCTCGGCCCAGACTGCGGTGGGAGAAGACAAGATGAGGGATTGCTTCGATGCGGGAGCGGCTGTCCTTACGATGCTGGAGAAGGGCATTACTCCGCGGCAGATCATGACCCGGAAATCTTTCGAGAATGCGATCACTCTTGTTATCGCGCTGGGTGGATCTACCAACGCCGTTCTCCACCTGCTGGCGATGGCTCATGCGGCCGAGGTGCAATTGAGTATTGATGATTTTACCGAGATTGGGAAACGAGTGCCAGTGGTAGCGGATCTCAAGCCAAGCGGAAAATTTGAGATGGCTCCACTTGTAGATATTGGAGGGACGATTCCCCTGATGAAGATGCTTCTGAAGGGAGGNTTGCTGCATGGCGACTGCCTCACCGTAACCGGCAGGACGATGGCTGAGAATCTGGCTAATTCAGATCTCGAGTATCCGGACGGTCAGGTGATTATCCGGACTCTCGAAAACCCTATCAAGGCCGACAGTCACCTCCGAATTCTCTACGGGAATATTGCTCCNGGGGGATCAGTGGCCAAGATTTCAGGGAAGGAAGGGCAAGCCTTTGTCGGGCGTGCCCGGGTTTTTGATTCTGAGGAAGATGCGATGAAAGCTATCCTTGATGGGGATATCGTCGCCGGGGATGTGATCGTTATTCGACGTGAGGGCCCCAAGGGAGGGCCAGGAATGCGGGAAATGCTCGGCCCAACTGCAGCGGTCATGGGTAGGGGCCTCGGCGATAGTGTCGCTTTGATTACCGACGGAAGGTTCTCCGGAGGGAGCCATGGATTTGTGGTCGGCCATATCACCCCAGAGGCTTATGAGGGAGGCCCAATAGGTCTTCTCGTGGAGGGCGATCAGATCACAATTGATGCGGTCGCCAACCAGATCACGGTGGATCTCGATGAAGGGGAAATGGAAAAACGAAGAGCGGAGTGGACACGCCCTGAGCCCCACTATCGCCGAGGAGTATTGGCGAAGTATGCGGCCTCTGTCACCTCTGCAAGTGAGGGAGCAGTAACAGACAAAAATCTNTAGGTTNGCAGCGGAACGCCNNNCCTATTTTTCNGNCGCCTTTTCGGGCAGAATTGCCATCTGAGCTGCGTTGGCCTTGCCAAGGTGCTTCTTTGCCAGGGCGTTGATTTCCTCGAGCTTGATAGAGGCATAGTCGGTATCGCGTTCGCGAGCCCAGTCGAGGCGGTAAGGCTCGGATTGAGATTGGGCCATGACGGTGTTAAGCCAGTAACCATTATCACGAAGTGTTTTCTCCAGATTGGATAGAATTGGTTTGAGGGCCCGGTCCAGTTCATCCTGGGTCACCCCCTTNGAGCCTAGCTCGAGTCCCATTGTGTGGATTAGACCAGTGACTTTTTCCACATCCTCGGGAGCTCCGATCGACATGGCCATCAGGTTGCCGTAGTTGAAGACCATACTCGCACTGGCGTGAGCCTGCGGGCTGTATGTTGCCCCAAGCTCTTCCCGGAGTTTAGTTCTCAATCGGTCATCAAGAATTGTAGCAAGTACATTCAGACGTCGCAGTTCCCCGATCTCTTCCCGCACTGGTGGAATTTTCCATCCGACAACAGANGCAGCCTGCGGGATTTTAGAGGTGTAGGTAAATTTCTTGGAGACCGGAAGTGATGGAGTCTGGATCTCTCTCTCCTTGCTCAAAGCCGGTTTGGTGCTGGATCTATCGGGGAGTGCGCCAACTGTTTTAAGAAGAAGAGGGATTGCTTTCTCTATATTAAAGTCTCCGACGAGGCTGATTTCGAGGTAAGCCTTTTCAAATTCCTTGCTGACCCATGCCTCGACGTCGGCAGCTGTATATTTTGCCAGAATATCGGCGTCAGGTTTGGCGAAACGGCCATCACCACCATGCGACCATTCCTGCATCTCGGCCATCGCACCACTGATTGTAAATTTCAATTGCGAGCTCATCATAGGCAACATCTTGCGAAATTGCCGAAGAGCCTCCTCTCTGTATCCGGGGTCGGTGATCCTTGCGCAGACAAGCTGGAGCTGCATCTCCAGATCCTCCTCAGTTGTGCTGCCATCAACGGTGAAGGCATCTTCATCGACTCCGAGGCTTGCTCCGACATTCCGCCCGGCGGTGATTCTTTTGAGGTCGTCACTGCTGTGCTTNCCGAGCCCGCCGGCATTGAGCAGTACAGTAGAAAACATATCGAGACTTGGCTTATCGAGGGGCTGAGTCAGCTTGCCATTTCCGAAGCGGCCATGAACGCTAATGGAGTTTTTCTGAAAATCAGTATTCTTGAGGTTAATCCTTACATTGTTCGACAGGATCAACTGGGTGATTCCAAGGTCCTCGATCTGGCGTTTGGATGTCACCGTTCCTGGATTNCCAAAATCAGTGTAGGCAAAGGATACCTCGGCTTTTTTCTGGGGAGGATCAACCTTCACAGTCTGACTTTCCTTGTAGAGTGCGGTCAGGGCACTCGCTCCATCTTCAGGCGCGCTTTTCGACGTCAGCGTAATCGTCAGATCCCGGTTTTTCCAGAAAGCGCGAAGCGCCTCGTGACACTTTTCCGGGGTCANTTCCTCAACCGCAATTNTGGTAATACGCAATGATTCNTCGGGACGAGTGAAGACCCGGTTGCCGCTGATACTGTTGACAAGTCCCATGGCGAGAGAGGAGGACTGACGGGTGTCGGCCCTCTTTACGGCTTGCTCCGCCCGATTGATAATCTCTGCCTTCACCTCGTCTAATTCTGAGGTGGTGAAGCCGTGTTGCAGTGCGCGCCGCAGTTCCTGCTCCATCACCGGAACGGCCTCTTTCCATTTGCCCTCTACTGCGGTGACGTCAACAGAGCCAAATTCAATGGCGCTGAACCATTCAAAGCGTCCCGCGCTTCCAGAAGAAATCGGAGAGCCCTCTTTTTTTGCGAGAACGTCGAACCGGCGCCCGATGATTGAGTTTGCCACCCTGAGAGGGGCTTGTTCGACCCTGCTCGCAACACGATCCGGAGTCATCTCATACTCCTGCACGAAGCCAAGGGCGAGGTCGTCACTCTTGACCTCCTTGTCCGAGAAAACCGCGGCTTGGAATTTGAAGCCTTCGGGAACCGTTCCCATTTCCGGGGCTGCCCCTGGCTGCTCCGGATCCTTCATGGAAGAGAAAATTTCAATGATCCGCTTTTCATAGACCAGGGGGTCGATATCGCCCACCGCGATGAAGGTCATGTTGGTCGGAATATAGTAATCCTCATAGAAGGAGGTAAACCGATCGCGCTTGGCTTCCTTGATGACTTTCTCGGTNCCAATTGGGAAACGGCGGGNGATGAGAGAATCAGGAAGAAGGAAATCAAATTGCTGCTCCATCAGGCGCATTTCGACTGAATCCCGTGAGCGCTTCTCGGAGAGGATGACTCCCCGCTCCTTGTCAATTTCCTTGGACGCGAGTAGAGCTCCATCACCAAAGTCCCGCATGACGTCGAACCCAAGCTTCAGGGTTTCTTTCTCGAGGTTGGGAAGGTCGAGCATGTAAACGGTCTCATCGAACGAGGTATAAGCGTTAGCATGAGCCCCAAAGGCAATCCCGAGGCGCTGCATTCGTCCAAGAAGGTTCTCTACGTCGGGGAAATTCCTGCTGCCATTGAAAACCATGTGTTCGAGAAAGTGTGCTACCCCACGCTGATCATCTGCTTCATGAAGAGAGCCCGCAGCGATATGGAGCCGTAAGGAGACTCGTCCCGGGGGTTCGGCATTCTTGCGAACTGCATACCGCATCCCGTTCTCCAGGGCCCCAAAGCGCACATCCGGATCTACCTCGATATCGCTGCCCACGTGGGACCAGATGGCAGGCTTGGCCTCCTCTGCAGAAGGAAGAGCAATTCCTCCCAGGGTTAGAAGGAGAGACAGGGCGGAAATTTGATTCCTCATTTGTTGGAGATGGTTGGGTCTTCCGGGCAGTTTGCAATGATGAAACGATACCAAGGTCGAGGATTGTGCAAAAGGCATTGCAATCTGGACCTGCGGGTGCTTTTCTGCCGCCCCTATTTCCGGGCGCACGTGGCGGAATTGGTAGACGCGCTAGATTCAGGTTCTAGTGAGTGAATAACTCGTGGAGGTTCGAGTCCTCTCGTGCGCACCACTTATATTCAGCAATTGAGAAGCCAGCGGTTCCCGATTCGGGTCTCAGGATTGCAGAGGTCTTTCGCAGGGAGGCTGTAATAGAAGGTAATTTTTTCTCCTAAAGGCCTTGGCTCGCTGGCCGTCTTGTGGATCGTGGGAAGAATCATGAGCCCACTCTCCCTGTCTGCCTTGGCTTGCTGTCTTCTTCTTTGGTCTCCAGCGATGCTGGCCTTGGGGCAGAGCAACGGGGACGAAAAGACGATGCGAGTCTTCGTCTTTGCAGGTCAGTCAAATATGGTGGGATCTGATTCGAAAGTAGGAGATATCAAACGCTTTCCCCCGTATGCTGGCCTTGAGGATCCGCAGGAGAAGGTGCTCTTCACTTATTGTATCGGGCGGGAGAATAAAAAGAGCTCAGATGGTTGGGTTGCACTGCAGCACGTTAACAACGTGGTCGGGCCGGAACTGAGTTTTGCCCGTAAGGTGACCGCGCACATCAAGGCGCCCATCGGTATTATCAAGGTTGCTGCCGGAGGAACTCATCTTGGAGGGGACTGGAATCCAGATAATCCGATCGGGTTTAAGATGTATCCTCTCGCGCTTGAGACCATCCGGAAGGCCTTGGCTGGGCTGGAGCGAAAGGGCATCAAGTATCGTCTTGAGGGATTCATGTGGCATCAGGGAGAGAACGACATGTTTAACGGGGATTACATGGAATCCTACGGTCGTAACCTGAAGAGCTTCCTCGCAAGTTGGCGACGTGACCTTGGGGTCCCAGACCTCAAATTTTATATCGGGGAGCTCTGTACTAAGACGATCTGGGGAATGGATCTGCGCCCGCGGATGTATGCTATCAGCCGGGGCCAGCGAGAGGTCACGTCGACCGATCTCCGTGCGGAATATGTTCCCACAGCTCATGTGGGAGCGGAGATTGGACGGCCAGTCGGCCTACACTACCACTACGGCACCCTGGGCCAGCTGCAGCATGGGGAAAACTATGCTGATGCCTATCTGCGCGCCATTGGGCTGAAGCTGAAGAAGCCACGGCCCATGAAAAAATGGCCCTACAAAAAAGGAAGTGCAGTAAAGCTCTTCATCCTTGCCGGGCATCGCAACATGGAGGGAGAACGTTCTTTCGTGCAGGAACTGGAGAAGCTCAAGGGTGGCCCAGCTCTGCTCAGGGATAATCCCAAGCTAGCTTACAAATATGATCTTGGCGGAGGATACCACCGCTCGGTGGGCTGGGAGCCCCTCGGGCTCACCGGCTATTATGATACCTTTGGCCCCGAGTTGAGTTTTGCCCGGACGCTTACTGAGGCCATCAAAGAGAACATTGCCATCGCCAAGTTCACCCACAGCGGGTCTCAGATCATCGACTGGACGCCGGAGGGAAGCATGGCAAAGAGCCGGCACATTTACCCGAAGTTCATCCAGTTTGTACAGGAAGCGATCAAGGAACTTTCGGGGAAGGGGCACAAGGTGGAGGTCGCGGGCATCTTTTACCACATGGGTGAGAACGACATGTCCTTTTCTCCTTATCGGAAGGAAGCGCCGGCCCGCGTTCAGGCCATCATCGCAGAGAGTCGGAAGGATCTGAAGCAGCCTGGTCTGCGGTGGTTTGTGAGCCAGCAGCCCCCGACCGATGTTGAGAAGCTCAACGAGCTGGATGTGGTGGGCAAAATGGTTGAGGTCGCAGCCTCAGATCCCGCGTTTGTTCATCTAAAGGCCTTTGGTCTTCCGCCTCAGGAGAAGATGCTTGTCATTACCACTGAAGGCATCGTGCAGTTGGGGAACTTTCTGGCCGAGAGTTACCTTCAGAGGCGGTAGCAAAGCTCTCTGAGTCCCCCGGCTCGAGGGAGAGAGCTTCTGCGCCCCGCCGGAGAGTAAGAGCTCACCTCAAAGGGGCCGCTGGAGGCGTTGGTTCTGCTAAACGATGCTTTGCCCCTTTAATTGTGTGTGGTTTATCGCTCTTTCCCGAGCTCGTCTTTCCAGGGATGCATCTCCTTGGTCCCGTCCGCGAGCTTGTTAAGGCGGACAGCATCGTAGAGTTGACCGTTGGCCATGAAGGCGCGGTAGGTCAGCCATTCACCATCAACATCAATCACCTGGAAGAATGGAGTCTTGACCGCCTTTCTGGCGAGAAGCACTCCGTCGGGCTTATAGGTGTTCCACCCATCCTTGCGGAAGTCATACATTTTCGGTCCGCTAACCGAGTTTACGTAGAGTGACTTGATCTTGTTGCTTTCAGTATCACTCATGCGCAGGGGAGTGTGCCCGCGTGCATAGGTATGATCGTGGCCCTGTAGGAGGAGATCTACTTTGTATTTGTCGATGATCGGTTTGAGGACCTTTCGGTTCTGAGAATTGTCCCTCCCAGCCCCTGACGAGAACATGGGGTGGTGCATAGTCACGACCGTCCACTTGCTAGTATTTTTAGAGAGGACCTTTTCAAGCCACTTGGCCTGAGCCTCAATCTCCCGGTTGGAATTCAGCGCGATGATCCGAACTCCCTGATAAGTGAGAGTGTAGACGGTCTCTGCCAGAGAATCGGGCAGATCACTTGCAGGTGGGAGAGAGAACTGCGACCGCCATTGGATGGCAAGTTGCTTACCCTTATCCACCCCATCGATCTTAAGGTTGGTGTATTCATGATTTCCCGAAATAGGTATCGAGGGCACGGATGAGTGAATCCATCCTCCCGCTTTGAACCATTCAGCCCATTCCCGGTCTTTGTGGGCAGTATTGACAAGGTCGCCTGCATGGATCGAAAAAGCGGCATGAGGAGCCTTCTTGTAGGCGGCCCTGATGATCCGCGACCAGAATGACAATATGGAGTTCTGGGCGTCTCCAAAGTAGAGGAAGGAGAACGGTGCGGCTTCGGCCTTGGCGGTGCGAAACTGAATCCATTCGCTCCACCGGTCTCCGCTGCCGACCCTGTAAGCATAGAGGGTGTCTGGTTTTAGCTCCGAGAATTCAACGGAGTGGTAATGAACGACTACTTTGGCGGGGTCGACAAGTGCGAGCTTCTCGGTCCGGGCCTTGTAGCTTTTCGCGCCCTCATCGAACCGCGCCTTGGGGAGGGCAAGCGCGATTTCCGCGGAGGCCTCCTTGACAGAAGTATCGGTCCGCCAAGTGACGGATTGGCTGGTCGCGGTACTTCCCATCCATGTCAGGATGATTCGATCTGGATCGGGGCTGGCTTGCTCCCAGTGACGCAACTTGTGATCGGGATGGGCTATTGCTGTGATCGTGAGGGCGAGAAGAGCGAGGATAGTAGGGAGTTTCATATCGAGTAGTGCGGGTCAGCTGACGGTTTTGACGCCGCTGCTATTAGTCCTTCAGGCGGGGCCCGGGCCGCAAGGTTCCGCCGATTTCGAGTGCAGTCTAGCTCTAATTAGGGACCGCGGTCCAAAATGGGGACGATATTCCATTTGGACTGTCAGCCAGCCACGGAAGCGAGCATCGTTTGCAGGGCTTTGGCCGAGGCCTTGAGGGCTT
>PBTP01000059.1 GCA_002729275.1 Roseibacillus sp.
GAATCGGAGCTGGTTTTATTCCCGGGAATCTAAATATCGATATCGTTGATGAGGTAGCACAGGTCTCTAATGAAGATGCCTTTGAAACTGCCCAGCAACTCTGCTTGCTGGAGGGATTTCCCGCTGGGATATCTAGTGGAGCGACGGTTCATGCAGCCCTGCAGATTGCAAAGCGTGATGAAATGGCAGGGAAGCGGGTAGTCGTAATAGCGGCCAGTACTACCGAGCGCTACCTCAGCACGCCGCTGGCGGAAAGTGTCAGGGAAGAGGTAGCCGCTTTGCCGGTCTCAGAGATATAGAGGTCAGATGAAATACATCGGCGCGCCAGCTTCCGAGGCCATCGACTCCAAGGTTATGCTTCCCAGTCGTTCATGCACGACCTTGGACAGGCCGTGCCACATTTCAGTGACGGCCGGACCGGATGTGCCTGAGCTATTGTCCGGGGTGGCGAGAAGTCCTGGCTCTGCTGCTTGGACTACTTCCCGCAGAGAGACCTTGGCGGGTGATTTGGACAATAAATACCCTCCTGCCTTGCCCCTTTTGCTGTCAACCAGCCCGAATCGTTTCAACTCATTAAGGATCTGCACCAGAAAGCTGGCAGAGATATCTTCCTGCTGGGCAATGTCCTCGAGCTTTACCACCGTAGCGCCGTCATAATGTCTCGCAAGGCAGACTGCAGCTCTACAGGCATACTCCAGTTTCTGGGAAACTTTCACCGTTAGAACGTAAACATATGTCCGATACCGGCACCAGTTCACAATCCGCAGATGCCCCGGAAGGGACAAGTCAGCGGGTGGAACTTCTCTGGAGAGATATGCGTATCCGTGCTGAGGAAATAGCCGCGGCAGAGCCTGGGCTACTAGCCCTTCTCAAGGAGGTTATTCTGGATCAGGAATGCCTGTCCTCTGCTCTGGGAATACGATTGGCGCGTAAGCTGGCTCGGCAGGACTCTCCAATTGAGAATCTGGTCCCACTGCTTGCTGGTCTTCTCAAGGATAATCCAGCTCTAGTTGAAAGTGCCAGCGATGACCTGGAGGCCATTCTGGAGAGAGACCCGGCGTGCAACTCGATCCTCGAGCCTCTGATGTATTACAAGGGCTTCTTTGCCGTTACGACTTATCGAATTGCCAATCATCTGTGGCACGATTCTCGTCGTGCCATGGCTCTCTACCTTCAAAGCCTCGCAAGTGAGGTCTTTGGTGTGGATATCCATCCTGCAGCTAGTATTGGTTCTGGAATCCTTCTTGATCATGCTACCAGTTTTGTGGTGGGAGAAACCGCTGTCATAGAGGATAATGTTTCCATCCTTCACGAAGTAACCTTGGGAGGAACTGGTAACGAGGTAGGAGCTAGGCACCCGATTGTGCGCTCCGGTGTTCTCATTGGGGCTGGAGCTAAGATTCTGGGCCCGGTTGAAATCGGGCAGGGCGCGAAGATAGGCGCGGGTAGCGTAGTGCTCGGGGATGTCCCGCCTCATACCACTGTTGCCGGTGTTCCCGCGGAAATCGTGGGAGCGAGCAGGGAAGAGAGTCCAGCTCTGGCGATGAANCAGAGCTTCGAAGTGGATGANAGCCTGNGNTCCTCGNGTTTATAAGNATCAGAATCNGGCATCTTNGAAGTTTTCAGTTTCTTCTTTTGGCTCTGTCNAANCGNGANGAGCGANCGCTTTTCCATTTNNCNTCGNNTGCNGGGNNCGTTTCCACGGAACCAGACGGTGGAGTAGTNAAGGCGGGNNCAGGTNNTGAATCNGGACTGGANNATGNNTGCTGCTGNGCTTCCGCTGNGGTGGTNTTCTCCNGGAGATTNTTCTCTCTTATTTTTTTNCGNGCGACGGCCTTTNTCCGGCGNCGCGCTTTNCTGGTCGCTGTTCCNGCGGGAACGAGAATAGGAATTCGCCAGCCCATCCGGGTGATGAGAGCATCAAANAACACGGCAGCCAGTAAGAGNAGAAAGAGGGGAACTCGNAGNGTGGTTGAGGCGGTGGANGGTGGACGGATCCACGCGGTGGANAGATCGACCAGTTCTCGNCCACCACTCANGCGTGCTACCTCCCTGAATTCGGACAGACGCTCAGGGTNAAAGGACCATTCTGCCGAGTTGGCTACTGCGACTGGGCCNAAAGGCAGCGCGTGAGANCCAGCCTGNACAGCCCCTCGGATNACCTGCCCTTCACCCAGATCGCGNGTNACTGAAAAATGGCCGGGNGCNACTCGCTTCCANGCGACCTCGTAGGGATCCCCGCCACCCTGNCCTTCAACCAGTTTAATTCGNGGTGGAGTTTCCGACAGGCGCTGGTTCCAGTCNTCGCCCTCGTAGAGGAGGTCAANCGTAAGTCGTGTCCCCTCGAGTCGATGCCGGAGCCCAAGCCCGGGTGGGGTTTCCGAACCCATGAGCCATCGGGTGATNGTCTGGACGAAATTNCCATAGTTCTTCCAGGAGCGGATTTGATCAGAGTGCTCNCCNCCAAGNGGAAAGGAGACCGCCATANACCGGCCAATACCCCGTCTCCAGTGCGCGATCAGGGGNCCGAGGTAATCGTCNGCAGCCACGAGGGAAGTGGTTGCCAGTTTCTTGGCGTAAGACAGGTTGTAGCCGTCAACTTGCGGTAGGAACTCAAATGCCTTTGGCGAGATTTCTGTCCATTGTCCGGTGGCNAGTGTTTCTACTGGATCCTTGATGAAAGATGAGCGGGCNACGGTNACTGTTTCCTGCGCGAAAATTTTTGGTATTTCGAGGGGCCGATTGGTNAAGAACATGCGCCCGTTGCCNCGTGTTGCAATATCTTCAAGNAGCGANGCATCAGAGTCGGACCTCGTNCCTAGTCCAATCACCGATACNGTCCCGCCATTATCAGTAATTTCCTTCAGAAGCTGCTTGTAGTNNCCNGGCTCTTCAGAGTCCGCAGCATCAGAGAAAAGAATGATGTGGCGAGTTCCAAGTTCTGTCTCCTTCAGCTCGTCCCAAGCCGCCTTGAGNCCNCGNTAGACATAAATTCCTCCTCCTCGGGACTCCACCCTGCGTGCTGCATTCATCCATTGGNTCTTCTTATTCCCTATCTCAGTNAGTCGGATGATGCTGTGCGCTTCGCTATCAACCGCATGAATNGAAATCTGGTCCTGGGACCCTAGCAGCTCAATGGCCTTGGCAGCTCCAGTGTTGGCAAGCTGCATCTTGGTCACCTGTTTCCCGCCTTGGTCCACGGACATCCCCATGGACCCTGATCTATCCATCACGATCGCCATGGCTACCGCTAGTTTACGATGCTCATTCTTCAGCTCCATTGAGACCGGGAGAAGCTGGTCGATCGAAGATTCAAAATATCCTCCAGAGCCAAAGGACTGTTTGCCTCCAGCCATGAGTAACCCTCCGCCCTGTTCATTCACAAAGAAATCCAGTGCAGCGAGAAAGTCCCCCGGAATCTCAAAGGCGGGCACATTGTTGATGATAAGAGCGCGGGTTCCCGATAGCTGGCCGACTTCGAGTTGAAGAGGATTGCTGATTGTTTCTACGGTGAAGCCCTGCTGAGAGAGAGCTTCGATGAGAGGGTCATCAGTATATTTGGTAACGAGGAGAACCCGTGGCCCCCCGGTTACTTCAATCCAGCGCTCGGCCTTGTTATTCCCGGGGTGAGAGTCGTCTGGCGGAGTAATAGAGGCGGTGTATCTGTAGGATCCGACTTCGGGAAGGCGGTCTGTGAACTCGATCTTACCCACTCCGCCTTCAAGAGTAACCGTGATGTTCTCAGCGATCGCAGTACCATTACGCATGATCTGCATGGGAACGGTGGCGTCACTGAATCCCCGGATGGTGATTCCCAGAACAAAGGGTTCCATTGCTTGGACACGCATGGGAGTCTGAATATTTGCGAGACGGAAGTCGTTATCGGTTTCTTCACGCACGAGACGAAAATCCAGTGGGATCCCGCGCGCCTTGAGTTTGGTCGCAGCCTCGACAAGGGGCTCGGTGGCATAGCCGTCGGTAAAGACCAGTATTCTGTTTGGGCGATTGTCATCGGCTAACGCAAGGACGTTCTGGATGGCCAGGTTAGTACGAGTTAAGTTTCGGTTTCCGGTGAAAACGGCAGAATCACCGAGGCCCTGCTCGAGCACTTCAGCGGCATAATCCACAAAGAAGAGCTGATCTTTCCGGGAGGGCTTCGCCTTGCTGAGGAGCTCCCGCCATTCGGGCAGACCTGTGTCGATCAGTTCCTCGGTAGATTCGGAGCGGTCGAGTAGAACCCAGAGATCGAGGCTGTCCTCTGCGTTTTCAAGCTGGGGGTCCGAGAGAAGGATGGTTGCGGTCAGGAGCGCAAAGGCCCTGAGGGGACGCCACAGCTGAAGGTTAGGCCAGAACCACCCAGCAAGAAGAAAAGCCCCGAGCAAGAGGAACCATTCTGGAGCATCAAAATGCATGGTGCAGGAAAGGAGAAGAAAAAGATGATGGGGGAGAAAGAAGAATCATTCGGTTATGTGGCTGGCTCTCCTTCCCTGAGCTTCAGTAAGGTGTTGATACGCTGGCATTATATTCCTCCGCGTCCTTGGGTCGGTCTTTTATAAAGTGCCATGAGACAAGAAGGGTGACGATAACAAGGACCGTCCAAAGGCGCCAGAGATGATCTTCACGGGTGGTCCTGTCAACAGCCTCTCCGCCCAATGTGGAGATACGGTCTTCAGAATTGCAATTCTGCAGGTCGGCTTCCCGGGTGTCAGCGAAATGAGACCCGGACTCGAGCAGGACTTCATCCCCCTGGCTGATCCTGAAGAATCCCGGCGTTCCGGGGGCTTTAAGAAAACGGGCCTGCGCTACGGGAGTAATCACTGAGTCTTCCTGAGTAGCCTGGTCCTCAGAGTCGAACCGGGTCAGAACAAGTGGGGGAGACCCGCGGTCATTCCGGAATGCAATCTGGATGGGCTGTCCGACCTCGGTGTTCAGAGACTCCGAGGCGATCTTCAACTTCCGCAGGTTCTCAGTAAATCGGTGGAGCAGCAGGGCCGTGCACTCAAGTTGTTCCGCATTCGAGAGGGTCAGGTCAAAGTTGAAGATTAGCTGTTGGACGCGGCGTGGACCTTTGCTTTCCAGGTTCTGGGGAACAACCGATGTACGAAGTGCAATCATGGGGCGGTCGCCCTGCCAGAGGAGAATCTCATCATTTGCGTTGAGTTGTATCTGGGTGGAGTCACGGGCTTGAAGGGTCTGCCAGTTGACCCCTTCCATGAGAGGATGCTTCTCAGTCACAATCCGGCCGCGCAGATACTTGCCGCTTCTCGTAGCCTCGGTGAGCATGATTACGCTGTTTCCCGATGGAAGCGATGGTTGAAGCGGGTCGTAGGTCACCAGCGAGAGGTCTGCCTGTGAGAGGTCGCCGATGGCTTCGATATTACGAAGTCGGCTGAATTTCTCACGGATAGAATTATAATCCCCGGTCAGTTCCTGGAAGCACTTGAGGGTCTTGGCGCGTGGTTTCACAATATGGAGCTGATCATCCAGATGAAAGTCATCGGGTGAGATCTTCACCTGTAGTCTCGTGGCGTCAGCCGGAAACATCGAACTTATCGTTGTTATGGAATTTTCTTTGAGAGTAATCTCCTGAGGTTGGCTGGTGCTTCCATCGGGGAATACTACGTGCCATGTCCGGGATTGGCGGCTTTTCGAGTAGTTCCGAAGAAGAGCCTTCCACCGGATTGAATTTTCAGCTGCTTCAAACGCTAATCCCGTAAAGCCAATATTTTCTCTCGGGTTTCCGATAGAGAGAGAGCCTGCGTCAAAGGGAAGATCCCCGGGATCACTGTCGGTGACATAGATGAGAACGCCCTCCCGGTTGACCCGGCTTCGGGCTAGGCGCAGGGAGTTCTCAGGTTCAGTCAATCCACTTGTGGGGCTCCAATTCTCCAGAGATTTCAGGGCTTCCTCGATGTCTTCGCCGGCATAGATGACCGGTTTCTCCTCTGCGCTCTCGAAGATGTAGAGCTGGAGACGAGAGGCATTTCCCTGCAGGCCTGGCAGCTCTTCTCGAAGGCGATTCGGCAATCCTTCCTTGAAGACACTCATTGAGGCGGAGCTATCGAGGACGAGAGCTACCTGCTGGGTAGAGTTCGGTTTTATGTAGCGTGGGAGAACGAGGAGCCAAGTGAGAAGAAGGACCATCAGGATTTGCAGCCATAAGGGGACAGAATTGGTAAGCCGGTCAAAACGGCGACCGCTGACGGACTCTCGCTGTGTATGGGCAAGAAGAAACAGGGTGCTTACCGGGAGCACTTTTGCCTGCCGCTGCAAAAAGTGAATCAGGATGACCGCGGGAATCCCGAGAAGGGCAAAGAAGCCAGCAGGATTTGTCAGAATGATATTCATTAAAAGTCCGGCAGGCTAACCCGGGCAATGAAGGTTCGGTAGATCCCAACCCTTGGAATTGCCGGAGATATGCTCTCCGCTACGGTGAAAGGATTCAATCGGCTTTCTTGCTGCTATGGCCTTTCTGGTCTTGCTGCATGAGTCCGTAATGAATCTGGGCAACTATTCCCATGTAATGATCCATCTTGTAATCTGTTGCGGCCTTCCTCATGTGATGGACAGCTTTTTTTGAATCACCAAGAGCTTCGTAATAGAGGCCAAGATAAAGGTGAGCGTAGCATAGATGGTTGCGCTGGTTGGTCTTGTCTTCCGGATTCCCAGTGGCCGCCGCCAGGACCTCTTTGGGAGAACCGATGCCCTTGAAAAGGGCGTGAACTTGCTTCAGGGGGATCCTGCGATCTCCGGCATAGGGATACATCGCCGCTTGAGCCTTTTGAATGGATCCACCCTCGGTCTGCACCGCGCAGATAAAATGCCATACCGCGTTCTCAACATCGGTTCCGTTGACGGTCTGGTGAATTTCAAACTGCTTTACACCCTCTTTGAACCTACCTGCATAATAGAGGGCAATTCCCCGCTGCCAATGATGAGGGGCCTGCTGCGGGACCATTTTAACAACCCGGTCCCAGTCCTTCAGGGATTCGGTGATCCGCCCTGCAAAAAAATGCTCGATTCCACGGCGGTTGAGAAGTTGAGGGCTCTCCTCCTTTGTTTCGGCAGGGTTTTCTCCGGAAAGGGGAAGGGCTGTCGCGACTGCAGCAAGAGCGTAAAGGATGTTCCTCATTTGTAGAATTTCACCCTTCTGTCTCCACGTTGCAACGCTCAAGGACAACTAAATGAACGGAGTCGAGGGGTCGAAGGTCTCATCTTCCTCATGTGGATACTTCGAGAGCGCCTGCTGGAATAGCCTCGTTATAAAGTCCGGACTCCAAGGTCCCCTCTGCATCGACTCGCGCGAGAGTGGCATGGTAACGGGTGGTAGCGGTTTTCCAGATCGCGAAGTGGTTTGCGTAGGCCTTCTTGTAGCGGGCGAGGACGGAGGGTTCAATTCTGTGAGGATGGCGCGTCTCTTGCTCAGCATCAACGAACTCATAGTTGCCCTGCCAGTCAGGACTGCACTCGGAGCGGGCAAAGGGAGCAAAAATCACGGGGCTCCCTTGTCGTTGGCCGAGGAGGCGAATCAGCTGCACCGGGTCGACCGAGAAAAGAAGATCGGAGAGAAAGACCCGGAAGGCATTTGCTCGAAAAGCAATGCGGGAGAGGTCCGGGGGAAGGTCGGAATCCTCCTCCTGCAGAGATTCTGCGATTTCCTGCCAGTGATGGTTGTAGACCGCATCGGGGGGCAGAGTCCTGGTGTTGTTTCCAACAATGAGGTGGATCTGGAGAGAAGCTCCCGACCTTGAAGCGCTTTCCACGATAAAATAGAATAGCTCTGATGCTCGGCGAGCCTTGGATGATTCGAAGAACATGGATTTCGAAACATCAAATACGAGGTCGACAACAGGGCGGACCTCCTCGCGGTAGAGTTTCATGGTGTAATTCCCCGTGCGGGCAAAAGCCTGCCAGTTAATGTGACGGGGGTCATCACCGGGGGCGTAATTCCGGTGATCTTGGAAGTCCAGAGAAGATCCTGCTCCTGCACCCTGGAACTCCCCGGCTTGCCCCCTCCATACGCGAGAGCGCAGGGGTAATCTGAGTTTCTCGGCGCAAACGGCAGCAGAGGTTGATGCGTTCCGTAGGGATTCGAGGTCCAAGGCTTAAAAGGGAAGGGGTGTTCAATGGTCCGGATCATGAGCTTCCATAAGGGAATCATCCAGACCTCGTTGAGCCACCGATTCCAGAGTGGAGAGCTGACTCAATTGGTGTAGGGACCTCATAAGAATGACCAGTAAGTAAACACTGGTAATTCCTATTGCAGCAAGCAGAACGGGAAATGGCTCTGTGCCAGATGCCGATTCGGGAGCGAGAGGGAGCAGAGTCATTGGGATGAAACTAAAGATCCAGAGCAGCAATTCTCCGGAAAAATTGTCGTAAAGAACAACTAGTATTTTGCTCAGGATTAACGAGACCAGGAGGATGAAGGAGTAGCTGCTAAAGCGGTTTTCGGAGTTGCGAGCGAAGAGTTGGATAATCGCTGCAGGAAAAGCAAGGGTTCCGATTCCAAGTAAGGCAATAGTGTAGTGCCGGGGGCTTGAATGGGTCAGGGAGATCAGCAGGCAGAGCACCAAGACCAGAGCGAGGAAGAACAGGGAGCCAGTAGCCCATCCCGGGTAGAGAAAGCGGCCTGCAATCCGACCAAGGGCTCCAAAGCGAAGAAATTTCCAGCAAATGATTGAAGAAAAATTGACCCGTTCGCTAAAGAGGTCGAGTGCAATACAGGCAGTAATTCCGAGGGCGATGAACAATGCGAGACTCCCTCCGGTCGGGCAGAGAAGAAGGTATGTGAGAGTCAGGGCGCCTAATCCAATGAGTCTTTTTCGGGTAGCCCTGTTTTCGCTGGAGGGAGCTATTGCGGTGGCACCAAGGTCGAGAAAAAAATAGCAGAGATAGCAGGCAGCGACAAGAAACGCGATTGCCGCGAGGGACTGATCTCCCCGGGTAAAGCTGAGCATTTCTATGAGGATTGGAATATGAGATGGGAAGCCAAAGAGAAGATATCCCATCATCAGGGCGCCCCCGGCGACCACAAGAAGACCTCGGAGCAAGGCGCTGCCAATCGCCGAGATGCCCACCGTCAGGGCTGTCAGAGCGCCGGAAACGACAAAGAGACAGAACCATAGGATGAGCTCGGGGAATAGCTGCATGCCGCCGAGGAAATACGGGATGATGAGGTAGGGAAGCACGGCGCCAGCAATCAGAGCAGATTGGCTGACAATCGAGAGCCACTTCCCGGACACGATACGCCACGCAGTGAGACGGGTCAGGCTCATGAGGTCGATAGAGTTTTCCCGCACTTCAGTCGCGATCGATGAGATGCCTCGCAGGGGCTGGAAGAGGAGGACAGCCAGACTGTAGATGATGAGGATAAAGCCCGTAACGAATCTGCCATTTGCTGCAGTGTCCAAGCGTCCTTCGCTCAGCCCAATGGAGGAGGCGATCAGAAGAACAAAGGTTAGGATTGCCTGCAGGAGAAGAAAAAGTATGACAAAGGAGCCTGTTCGTATGCCCTGTCTTAGCTCCTTGACGAGCATGGGGCTCAAGCGATCCGAGAACTCGTTAACTCGTTCGAATGGAAGAGCGGGTAGTTGAGGGGGAGTCTGCGATGAGCTCTGTTCTGCCATGCTATCGGCGGAATGGGTTAGGCTGTAGGAGGCGTGGCCTCAGTGCCGCTATGTTGCTCGCCTGAAGGAGCATCGGGTGTGGATAAGTCAGGTGGGGCCGTCAGTCCCGCCCCTCCCTGCTCCAGCTGCCCTAGGATATCAATGAAGGCATCTTCAAGATTTCGCTCCTCACGGTGGAATTCAATTACCGGGACTCCATCTTTGACCATTCCCCTCAGGATCTCAGCTGCTCTTGCAGGATCAGGATTGGGGAGTCTTAACCGCGCACCTCGTTTCCGTGTTTCCACCACTTCTACCCCGGGATTCAGGATCACCCAGTCCGCGACAGATTCCGGGTTGCCGTTAACCTGAACATCATAGAAGACCCCGCCGGTTGCATCAGATCCATAACGGAGTGAATCCGCGTCTCCATGATGCACGATACGCCCGGCATTAATGAAGAGAAGAGTGTCGCACATTTCCCCTAGTTCCGAGAGAATGTGAGAAGAGATAAAGATGGTTTTGCCTTCTTCAGCCAGAATGCGGATGAGGTGTTTGAGCTCTACCCGAGCCCGGGGATCGAGTCCTGCAGCAGGTTCATCCATGATGAGAACCTGGGGGTCATGCAGTAGAGCGCGGCCGAGGCAAAGCCGCTGAGTCATACCCTTCGAGAGTTTGTTGGAAATACGGTCCGCCAGCGGCATGAGGTCTGCAAACGCCATCACCTCTTCGATCCGTCCTTTTCGCTCGTCTCCCGTATAACCCAGGGCCCTCGCGTAGAAGTCGAGGTACTCAAGCACGGTCATGTGATCGTAATTACCGAAGTTATCGGGCATCCATCCGATGAGAGAACGCACCTTATCAGGATGGTCGACAACATTGATTCCGCAGATTTCCGCGGATCCCATGGTGGGATAATCCAAGGTGGCCAGCATTCGCATGGTTGTGGTTTTTCCGGCACCATTTGCACCGACAAAGCCACATACCGACCCGTGGGGAATGTCGAAAGAGATCCCATCGACGGCCTTGAGGACGCCAAAATAGCGGAAAAGGTTACGAACTGATATTGCAGCAGACATGAACGCGACCAGAGCTAGGTAGTCATGGATTAGAGGGGGTTTCAGGGGAGAGTTGGCCGGTGATAAAGGTCGAGGTCGTCTGCCAGTCGAGACTCGAGAGGCTTTCGATTCCATCTGTCTCCGGCGCAAAACCGTAAAAATAGCCCAATCGGTCGCGGGAGAGGTCGAGGCGTGTCCGGTTTCGGGGCCCGAAGCGCTCCCGGAGCTTATTGAACCAAGAGGTGAATTCCGTTTCCTCAACAGGGCTCATGGTGGTATTCCGCCCCTGCTGAACATCGGAAGTGGTCCAGAGCTGTCCCCCCGGATCCCTGTAAAAGACTTTTTTGATTATGAAGTCGAAGGTGGAATTGACGGTGGGGTTGCCGGAGTTCCCTATAAGGGAAATTCGTTCCCTGGACGGCCTGATCGTCTCGAAGATATGGCCATGCTCACTACTGCTCTTAAACCAATCACCGGTTGCCTTTAGTCCGCCAGCGGTGATCTCGATATTGTAGCGCCCCTTGCCCCCACCATTTCGCTCTGTGATCCGTGCCCAGCGCGATTCGCCCAAAGTCAGAGGACTCAGGTAACCTGGCTCGCTGGTGGTGAATCCGGTTTTAAGGAGAACGCCAGTGCGGGCAATTTGCTCCTGTGAGATATACGTGGTGTTGTCCGGACCGACCTCTCGCAGAATAAGGCGCTGGCCGTAGCCACCAAATCCATCCTGGAGAAGGATCAGGCCGAGCAGGATAACGCTTGCACCCAGGGAGATCAGAGGTGTTGAAATAAAGAGTTTGTGGCGTTTCCCTGCCTTGGCGAAGACGAAAAGATTGATCGGTCCGACAAGGATGCCGAAGACCACAAGGACAATGATTACGAGGATGATCTGGGAGAATTTTTTCCCAAGGGCGTCATGGAGTTTCCAATTCGAACGGAAGTTTTCCCTTAGATCGGAGACTCGTGGGCCCCCTGTTTTCTTCGCGTTGCTATCCACAAGTTCTACGACCTCCGGAGCCTCGAGAAGACCATTGCCTGGAAGTGGCTTGAGAAGGGTCGCCCCCCAGCCTGAGTCAGATACAGACGCCCCCGCAGCATTCCCTCCAAACCCAAGGGTATTGAGGTTAGTTCCAGAATTAGTAGTATAAATAATGAGGGTGCCCCCCAGTCGATTCCATTTGCGCAGGGCGTTGCGGGCACCCGCAGGCAGTTCATTCCATTCCAGGTCAGTCAGGAGACAGGCGTCGTAGCCGACATAGGCCCGCCAGTCATCCGGCATTGATTTGGCCAAAAACCCTCCTCCGAATTCTGCCTGGGATCGCCACCCCCCTCCGCCTCCCGACGGAGCTCCGTAAAGATGAAGCGCGGTGGCTTTGTCCAGAGCATTACCGTTCAAGGTTTGAATTTTCTCGCTATAGATTACAGAGGGCCAAATTTTTGATTTCTCTTGGGCCATCTCGGTCGTGAGACGGTCTGAGGATTGGGGAAGAGGAGCAGAGGGCCTGACGGTGACATCGAGGATGGACTCCAGTTGCTTGGAAGCCCGGGTATTAAGGACGCTTACGACTGGGATGATCAGGTCGACCCCTGCGACCGAGGTCGCATTGCAGATAACGGAAAAGTTCGACCGGAGCCTGTTGCGCTCACCGAAAGACGAATCAGAGGACACGAAGGAAAAGTTCCAAGTGCGATCAATCGTGCTGTCATTGATGATCTTTACACGAACCGGGTGGTATCCGGAAGGGGGTAGTCTCTCGATAAGAGAGCTCATCTCGAGAGAAATAAGGGGGTCTCCTGGTTTCGTGTAGGTTCTCTTGATGGAAAGTCCCCCAGACTGCGCGCCAATAGTGCCAACCTGGATACCAATAAGGGCCAGTGTCAGGGGGATGACCGCACGGTGGCTCATTCGACCACAAGTTCAGCTGGAGACCGATTGTTGCAGGGTCCTCGGATTTTTCCCCGCTTGGAAGGGGATTTCCTCGAGGAGGAGAGAGATGATCTCATTGCTGGTGAGTCCTTCCACCCTCGCATTATAATCAAGGATGATACGATGCCGGAGAACCGAGGGCGCCACGAACTTGACGTCTTCGAAGCTGGCGTGGGTGCGCTCGTTCATCAGGGCCCGAGCCCGGGCAGCGGCAGCGAGGGAGAGCGCGGCACGCGGACTGGCTCCGAACTTAATATTTCCTGCTGACTCAGACTGGCCAGGATGAGTGGCGTCTACCAGCCGGGCGATGTAATTGGCTACAACATCAGGCAGGTAAATTCGTCGTACTAGGGCAAGAACGTCGTTGAGAGTGCTTGCTTCCATGATGGGATTCACCTCCGGCTCAGAGCCCAGATCACGGTCACTTACGATTCGTTCGAGCGTATCGACATCATTGCGCGTGATCTCCAGCTTGAAGAGAAAGCGATCGAGTTGGGCCTCAGGCAACGGATACGTCCCCTCAAGTTCGATTGGGTTCTGGGTTGCGAGAACGAAAAAGGGCATGGGAAGCTGATGAGTCTCTCCGAGAACCGTGACTCGCCGTTCCTGCATGGCCTCAAGTAGAGCGGATTGGGTCTTGGGAGAGGCGCGGTTGATCTCGTCGGCCAGAACGATATTGGTAAAGAGAGGTCCGGGCTGGAAGACGAACTGTCGCTTGCCATCCTTTTCCTGCAGTACTGGGTTCCCTGTGATGTCACCGGGAAGCAGGTCGGGCGTGAATTGAATCCGGCGAGTCTCCATCTGCAGGATGCGGGAAAGCCCCTTTACGAGCTCGGTCTTGCCGAGCCCGGGGAGACCCTCCAGAAGAATATGGCCACGGGCGAGAATGCCCGTAAGGACCAGCTGAATCAGCTCTTCCTGTCCGAAAAGGACCTGCTGCAGGGCGTGGGAGAGGGACCGGACGTGCTTGCCGGCGTCGGTGACTTCGGTTTCCGAGGCGTGCTCCATGGAGTTCAGGGGAAAATGTGTTGAGAGGGTGTGCTATTTAAAGAAGTCCTTAAGAGCGCTTTTTTCAGAGGGAAGGAGAGACTCCTTCCAGACCCGGGAGCCACCCTCCGACTCACTATCGACTTTTCCACCCGCGCGGAGGCCGATCTTTGCCTTGTCGACATCGTGCTCACTATCCTTCAGTTCGAGGAGGTCTCCGGGAAGGGACTTGGACAGATCCTCTGATTTTAATCCCTCCAAGTTGCCGGAATTCACGTCAGGAGTGACTTGACCGAGGACGCCGGGGGCTGAGCCAGGTCCACGCCCAAGGCCTCCTTTTCCTCCCTCGTTCCCTTGCGATTGCTCATCGGCTGATCCCTCGTTGAGAAGATCATCCAGCCAATCCTGACCAGCGTCTCCACCTTGCGAGGGGTGCTTGGCGCTTCCACCCTGACACTGAGCGCAATTTTCGGCAGCTTGCTTCATGCTCTCGCGAAGTTGTTCGAGTTGTTGCGGGTCCAATTGGGCGAGATTCTCAGGGTCAAGCTCTCTGAGTTTCTCCAGGAGCTGGCTGTCGGGTTTCATCTTCCCTTGTTCGAGGCCTTGCTTGGCTTCATTAAAGACATCCAGCATTCGCTCTCGGGTTGTTTCACTCATTTCGCCAGAATTCTCCTGCAGGTTTTCGAGGGCCTGTTCGGCCCTCCGCAGGTTGCGCTCCAGCTTATCGAGCTCGCCCTGATGCATTTCACTAAGGGCATCGGTGGCCTCAATACTGGAGTGGCTGTACCATTGGTCCTGATTCTGGTTTCTGAGCTGGTCGATTCTTTCTTCAAGCTCATCAAGGTAATCCTCCTCAACGGTTTGTTCCTCGGCGAGGGATTCGATGTCAGTTTCGAGGTCTTTCCACGCCTGGGGCTCATCCAGAGGTAGTTCTCCAGCATCGCTTCTGGCCGAGACGGGGAGCAGGATACTGGCTCCAAGGAGGATGAGTGCCGCTAGCGGGGGAGAAAGGAGGCGGGACCAACGCCACCGGGTTCCGTCCTGAATTGCCTCTGGAAGATCTGGCCAAGGGGTCAGGCCGTGCTTAGCAGCGCTAAGCTTATTGCGCAGTTTCATACTGGCCTCGATCCGCACCAAGGCATGATCCGGCGATTCAAAATTGCGCCTTGCGCGCCACCAGCTCAGGATGCCGATAGCGAGGAAAAGAATTAGCCCTATGATCGAGGCATAAAACCATGAAAAGTCGGAGAATTCTCGTCGTGCGATTAGAATAAGACAAGAGCCAGCCAGTGCTGCGATGAGGAGGGGGGCAGCCAGTTTGTCCAGCCACCAGGCAAGGTTGATCTTGCTGGACACCTTGCTGGCGATTTTTCGCCATTGGGTATCTCTCGAATCCTTCTCGCTCATTGGAACATCAGGTATAGACGGGTAAAAACCTTAAAGCGAGGGCCTTCTGTGTAGCTTTTTTGGAGGAAGCTGAATGGGAGAGGAGAGGGAGTTTCCTCAGGCGCAGCAGGGGGGAGCCACAGGGAGGCAAGATCAGGATTCCAGTTCGGGACGAGGAGCTCGCGTAAGTAAATCCCGCAAGGCTTCCGCGGCAGGTTGGTTCTCGTAAAGAACACTGTAGATCGAGTCGATCAGGGGCGTGCGCACTTTGCTGCGTTGGGCGACTTCATAGATAGATTGGCAGTTCGGAATCCCTTCCACGACCATGCCAGCTTCCTTGAGGGTCCCTTCCACGGTGTTGCCCTTTCCGATTGAAATTCCTGCACGGAAGTTCCGCGAATGGTGTGAGTAACAGGTAGCGATCAAGTCTCCGACGCCTGAGAGCCCGGTGAAGGTATCAGGTTTTCCCCCTAGAGCCGTGCCGAGTCGGATCATTTCAGCGAGCCCACGGGTGACGAGGCCAGCCGTGGCATTATCACCGAGCCCAAGGCCGGTGGCGATTCCGGAGGCAATAGCAAAGATGTTCTTCATGGCGCCACCCCATTCGAGTCCGGTGAGGTCATCCGAGGTGTAGCAGCGAAAGCTGGGCGAGGTAAGGAGTCCCTGAAGATAGCCACTCACATTGGAGTTCGCCGATCCAATGACAGTCATGGTGGCAAGGCCCTTGCAAACTTCCTCGGCATGGTTCGGCCCGGAGAGAGCAGCAAGCGGCTGGTCGGGAAGGATTTCGGAGATAACCTCGGACATGCGTTTTCCTGTTCCGCGCTCAATTCCCTTTGAACAGGAGGTCAGGATCACTTCTGGGCCTATTTGAAGAGATGCCAGTTGTTTGGCGGTGGAGCGGATGGCCGCACTGGGCAGAACAAGAAGGATGAGATCGGCGTCTCCTGTGACACCTAGATCGCTACTGGCCTTGATGCCTGGGTCGAGTAGTTCCCCGGGCAGGTAGCGCTCATTCCGATGCCTCGTGTTAATGTCCTCGATAACATCCTTGTTGCGCCCGATAAGGGTAATTTTCGAGGAGGCTGGATGGAGCAGGGTGGCGAGAGCGGTGCCCCACGATCCGCAGCCCACCACGGCAGTCCGTGGAGCAGGTGGAAAAGGATTATCGTTCATCGGGGATTTCCATCGGTTACTTTTTCGTCACGATCTTATTAGATCCCCGGCTTTCCAGGCGGTCTTCAGTGCCCGCAAGAATCCGCTGAATGTTGGACCGATGGCGCCAGATCGCAAGTAGAGCAGCCACGATGGTAAAAATCAGCAAGGGCTTATTCCATGAACCAGACTCCCAGTAAGTGGGCTGGGATCGGTCTCCTTCAAGATGGCGAAATCGATCAGCGAGGTGAGTGAAAACAGGAATACTAAGTACTCCCATAATACTGCCCAGGCTGACGTAACGGGTGAAATAGAAGGCCGCAGCAAACACCAGGAACGCACCAAGAAAGACCATAGGGAGAAGGGCAACGAGGACTCCTGCTGAGGTAGCAATGCCTTTTCCTCCTCCTCCCCTGAGAAAGAGGGAGTAGTTGTGCCCTATAATTGCGGCAAGTGCGGTGATAACCTGGAGGGAGTGAACATATAGTTGCTGATCTGCTGAAAACGGTTCAGCTGGATTCGAAAGGAAGGAAATGGGCAAGGCCGGAGCTGTTCCTGCCACCCTGAAGAGATTAGTTGCAACGAGGACAGGTAGGAATCCCTTCAGGAAGTCCAGCAGCAGACAGGAGACGCCGAACCCCTTGCCGACGATTCGAAAGACGTTGGTGGCGCCCACATTCCCGGATCCATGTTGGCGGATATCAATCCCCTTGGACCTCGCGATGAGGACCCCAAAGGGGATGGATCCAACGAGATAGGCTGCGATTGGAATAAGCCACGGCATGGGATGGAAGTTGTGTTACCAGTGGCTTTACTGGGATTGAGTGAGGAACGCTTTCTTAATGACTGCATCGCGGAGAGGCGCATCAGACATTGGATTTTCGATAAGATCGCCATTGGGGGATTTTACTATCATGCGCTTAACGCCGGTTTCACTTTGCTTGATCTTGTCAATGGTTTCCATGCCTTCAACGATCATGCCGAATACGGCGTAGCCATCGGGGCTAAAGCCCTGGGGGTTGTCCGGGCTTTTTGGGTCAAGACCGGGATTGTCGACTACGTTAATGAAAAACTGGGAGGTAGCACTGTCCGGATCATTGGTCCGAGCCATTGAAATTGCACCACGTTTATTTTGAAGGCCGTTCTTGGCCTCGTTCTTAATCGGCGCCTTGGTCTCCTTCTGTGACCCCTTGCCATCGATGAGTTCAAAGCCTCCTCCCTGGATCATGAATCCATCGATGACCCGGTGAAAGATAGTGCCGTCGTAGAATCCATCATTGACGTAGCTGAGAAAGTTTTGGGTACTGATCGGGGCGTTGACAGGGTCGAGCTCTAGGACGAAGGATCCTTCGGAGGTTTCGAATGTAACGCGTGGGCTTGTTGGCTTGTCCCCGGCAGCATTTTCTTCAGGACTTTCGGGTGGAGGGGTAGCCGGGGAAACGGGTAATTCTTTTACGGTTTCGGTTGCCGAGGTGGCAGGTTGGGGGGCAGGAGTTTTCTGAGCCGGGGTGTTCTGTGCCGGGGATGCTGAGGGGTCTTGCGGAGAGCCTACATTTTCTTCCTGCTTACAGCTGGCAAGAGCGAGAGCGAGAGCGAGGGCGAGTATGATGGAGGAGGTGATGCCGCGTGATTTCATGCCCGAGTCGTTTAGCGTGCCGGGGTGCATTTGTAAACAAATCCGCGTTTGTGATTGGCCCGTGTAGATAGCCCGGGGCCCAGCCGAGGAAGGAATTTGTCGGCAAAAAGGGCCAATATTGAGACGGAACAGGGTAATTCCAATATGGCCCTGAGTGACTATCCGCCCGTCTCATTTTACAGGATGTCGGTCGTGACGTTCTTGAGTTTGACAACGAGGGATCGACGGTGCCTCATACGGCCACCCCATGAACGCGAAAAACCCCGTGCGAGCAAAAGGAGGATTTACCCTGATTGAAGTCTTGGTCGTCGTGGCTATCATACTGACGCTTGGGGCTCTCACTTTCGTTGGAGTTGGTAAGATTACGACCGCTGCCCACAAAGCAGGATCGATATCGGACATCAAGCAGCTGAGTGCGATTTCGCTCGCTGGAGCTGGTGATAACAATGGGGTTTTCCCTAGGGCTCACTTTACTACCGATACCGGAGGGCTGCCCTTTTGGTTTAGCTGGGAGTGGAGAGAAGACAATGGGATCACCCGTGATTTGGCCTACAATGCGGCAAACAAGAGCTGGACGACCGACGGCAAGGACCGGAGTCAAAATAACGTGGACTTGTGGAACTATGGCGGAGTGGACGAGGGTTCTTCCTCTCTTTTTTCTTATGCTTGTGTGATTGATGATCCGGTCTGGACTGAGAATGGTGAGTTCATACCGCCGGAGCCCGCAGAGTGGGATCGCATTCGCGATGACGTCTACAATGAGGATGACGAATCGTATCGGTTCACCCCTTCCCGGATCGGTCAGAAGGTAGCCTACCCTATCCTCTGGGTTGATCTGGCAGTAGTGTGGAACAGCAAGCGTCTCGGTAATTTTGAAGAAAGTGAGAAATTCAAGGGTGTCCACCTTGGGTTCATGGATGGCCACGTCGAGTGGCACCAAGGGATCCAAGTGCGGAGGCGGTTCAGTAAGCCTGGACTTACCTTGTTCTGGTAATCCGTGGAGCCTCCCCGGACATGATCGTCCGCTGGTGCAGGGCTGGCGATACAGCCGACCTCGGCGGAGGGTGGTCTTAGCTGGGTGATCTAAACCTCGCTAGCCGCGTCGCTTACCTTCCGCGCCTTCTTGATGATGCTGGCCACGGTTTCCGAGGGCTGGGCTCCTTTGCTAATCCAGCCATCGGCCTTCTCAAGATCCAGAGTGTAGTTGGCTCCCGGCAAGAGGGGATCGTAGGTCCCGATTTGCTCGATGTAGCGAGCGTCCCGGCGCTTGCGGCTATCAACAGCCACAATCTTGTAATAGGGCTTATCTTTGGTGCCTTTGCGTGTAAGTCTGAGAGCTACCATGTCCTGTTTGGCGTGGGGCGGCGGAACTTGGAGGAATTCCTCCGGTTTGCCAAGGAATTTTGGTGGGAAAGGGTAATCAGCAGGCTAAAATCCCTATTTGAAGCTCCTGAAGGCTCTTTTCTGAGAGTGTCGGAGCGGGTTTATATGGGATTCAGGATGATTTCCCGAGCAATCCAGTTATCTCCGCTCCTGATAAACTCAATAAGGCAATTGTATTTAAAATGATGCTGGCGCCGGGGCCCTAGGCTGATTTCGACCGATAGGACCGTTTGGTAGCTTCCGATGTTTTCCGCCTCAATTTTAACCAGGGCTTTATCCCTGCGGATCGCGCATGACATCACGCTGTCATGAAAATCTCTCAGGGAGCGCCCTGCCTGAGTCTGATCGAAGGTGCCGGAATCTACTGGATAGGGAGCTTGAACGGTAAAGGAGTGGGCCAGGAGCTCCCCCAGAAATTCCACTTTATCGGTGGTAGTGTTGCCGCTCAGGGCGCCTTTCTCCAAGCAGTCCAGAAGGCGGTGAGCCTGCCTTTTGACGGTTTGCTCGGGAGTCGATCTCCATAGAAGAAAGGATGTTCCGATAAGCGCAAGAATCACAAAACCGAGAATGATGAGTCGGGCTCTCATCTTCCCGGCAGAAGCTGAAAGCAGAATCCCTTGAGATATTCGGTTTCTGGTATGGTGGGAAGGACGGGATGGTCAGAACGCTGGCTGTAGGACTCGACCAATCGTAAAGTTTTTCGGGCGTCTACCGCAGCGTCACGCACGTTATTGAGGAACAACTCTCGAGTGACATGGTGAGAGCAGGAGAAAGTAGCGAGATAGCCATCATGGTTGAGTAGTTTGAGAGCCCTGAGGTGAATCTCCTTGTATCCCCGCATCGCATCGTTGAGAGCCTTCTTGCTACGGGTGAAGGAGGGAGGATCAAGAATGATAAGGTCAAAGGTTTCATCACAGGCCTTCAGATAGTCGAAGGCATTAGCCTCAATCGCGCGGATTTCCAGGTTGTTGAGTTCTGCGTTGTGGGTGACGGCGGAAACAGCTTCGCCTGAGATGTCGACACAGGTGACATCAGCAGCTCCAGCGCGGGCACAAGCGAGGCCAAAGCCGCCTTGGTTGCTAAAGCAGTCGAGGACTCGTTTGCCTTCTGCTAGTGCCGAGACTTTCTGGTAGGTGTCGATCTGATCCAGGTAGAGTCCGGTTTTCTGTCCGCTGAGCAGGGTGGATTTGAACTTCAGATTTCCGTGCTCGAGAGTGACCGGATCCGGGTCTTTACCCGCGGCGATAAAATTAGATGGCTCGAGACCCTCAGCCTTCCGCATCGGGGAGTCATTGCGGACTACAATGGATTCTGGAGAAAGAAGCTGCTGTGCCGCCTCGACGATGAGATTGATCCGCTGATCCATCGCGAGAGTGAGCGTCTGGATGACCAGGTGGCGATCGTAGCGGTCTATAATCAGCCCGGGCAGGCCATCGGACTCGCTCCATGCCAGGCGGCAGAGGGAGGAGTCTACCGGCAGCCTGTCTCGCAGAGAAAACGCGAGTTGTAGTCTCCGAAGGAAGAAATCCTTATCAAGGTCCTGTTTTCGCCGCGAAAAACGGCGGGCCACGATCTGAGATTTTGGGTTATAGATCGCACTTCCGAGGGGCTTGTCTTTGAAGTCCTTGAGCGAAATCACCTCTCCGGGCTGCGGATTCCCGAAGGATTTCTTGATTTCGGAGGCGTAGACCCAGTCGTGGCCATGAAAGATGCGGGAACGGGGTTTTATGACGAGACCTGGCATGAAGTAGTGAATTGGGGGGCGATTTATCTTGAAAGCTGGCTGGCAGACGATTAGGCCGTACCCACCTTATGGGTAAGCAGTATAACAAGGTTCAGAAACGTCGACGCCGAAAGCAGTATTTCAAACGGCGGCGGGAGCAAACCAAATCGAATGTCGCCCTGAAGAAGTCCTCGGCGAGTAAGAGTGGGTCTGCCAAGAAAGCGGCGAAGAAAGCAGCAAAAAAGGCGGCGAAAAAGACTGCCAAGAAAGCGGTGAAAAAAACCGCGAAGAAAGCGGCAAAGAAGGCCGCGAAGAAAGCTGTGAAAAAGGTCGCGCCTGAGGCTGCACCTGAGGCTGCTCCTGAGGTTGCACCTGAGGTTGCTCCCGAGGCTGCTCCTGAGGTTGCACCTGAGAGTAAGGATTCTCCCGCCGAGTAGGTTGCTTGCAGTGACCTCTTTGGTCGTTCTTGTGTGACTCTGTGAGTCTCCTCATGAGAGGTGTTGTCTCCCGAAACAAAGCGGTTGGCTCGCTATTGAGGCGGTGGATGAAATATAAAGTGGCGGCTTGGGTGGTCGCCCTTCTTGCTATCTTGGTGACTGCCCTTTTCACAAGGAAGGCGGTAGATGAAAACGCCCCGTTGCTCCAAAGCTCCTTGCATGAGAGTTTGGAGGAGAAC
>PBTP01000060.1 GCA_002729275.1 Roseibacillus sp.
GGGATTGTGGGTCCCGTGGATGGTGGGGAGCGAGTCTATTTTCCAATACTGCCCTGGGGGTGTGGAAGTGAACGTAGAAGCAGGCTGGAACGTGTTTGCCCTCCCGGCTCAGGATATCAGGTCTGCTTCAATGGATCGCGCGGGGACTGTCATGATGATCAGGAGTAACCCGGACGGGTTTTGGACTGGCTAGTCCCGGGAGAGACCCTTGTCCTGTGGGAAAGAGTTGCCGGTAAGTCCGAGGGTGAGTGCTCCGCCTATCCGGGGGTCGCTGGCTCCGAGAAAGATCCCCTTTCTCTTCATGACCGTCTGAGTAGAACCAATGGGGCTGGTGGGGCGGATGGTGTGCCCCCGTTTGATGAGAAGGTTCTTAGTGTTTGCTTCCAGGCCGGTCTCAACCAGCAGCTCATCGGGGAGCCATTGGTGATGAACACGAGTCGTCCGGGTCGCCTCCGCGACATTCATGCCATGGTCGATGATGTTACTCACGAGTTGAAGTACGATGTTGATGATGCGACTCCCCCCGGGACTTCCGGTGGCGATAATGGTGTCGTCTTCTCCGAGCAGGATGGTTGGGGTCATTGAGCTGAGCATCCGCTTTCCCGGTTCGATTGCATTGCGGCGTCCCCCTATGAGCCCATAGGCATTAGGAGTTCCCGGTTTTGCCGAGAAGTCATCCATTTCGTTATTGAGAAGAATTCCCGTGCCGGGGACTACAATGCGTGATCCGTAACTGAAGTTGAGGGTATAAGTGTTAGAGACCGCGTTTCCCTCCCGGTCAATGACGCTGAAGTGAGTGGTCTCCCTGCTCTCGGGCGGCGCGAGAGGCCCAAGCCCCGGGGTGATCTGGCTGCTGGGGGTGATGCGCCCGGGCTTGATTTCCTCAGCGAGGTTCTTCCCGTAGTTCTTGGAGATGAGCTGGGCTACGGGTATCTCGGAAAAGTCGGGGTCTCCAAGATAGCGCGAGCGGTCAGCGTAGGCCCTTTTCATGGCCTCACTAACGACATGAATTGCCTGAGCTGAGTTTGGGCCATAATCGTCTATCGGAAAATGCTCCATGATATTGAGCATCTGGACGAGATGAAGACCTCCTGAGCTGGGGGGAGGCATGGACATGATCTTCCAACCCCGGTAGTAACCCTTGACAGGTTTCCTTTCCACGGTGCGGTAATCAGCGAGATCCTTGCGAGTGATAAGTCCGCCCTGCGCGCTCATGTCTCGATGAATTCTGCTTGCAATATCCCCAAGATAAAATGCGTCAGGTCCTTTGTCGGACAGGAGGCGGAGGCTTCGGGCGAGGTCCTTCTGGATGAGAGTGCTGCCCACGGGCCAAGCCTTACCGCCTGGATCGAGAAAGATGCGCCTGGCTTCACTGTCTGCACGTAAATCGTCAGCGCAGGATTTCAGAGAATGGTGCAGGTCTTGGCCAACCACAAATCCATCTGCAGCCAGTTTGATCGCTGGCGCAAGGGCCCTCTGGAGTGGGATCGTTCCGTAGTGGTGCAGGGCGTGCGCCAAGCCACGAACAGTGCCGGGCACTCCTGATGCCATTCGGGTGTAGCGAGAGAGTCTTGGGTCCAGAGCGCCCTCCTTTGTAAGGAACATATCGCGGTGGGCAGCAGCGGGAGCTTTCTCCCGGTAGTCCAGGGCAAGCTGCCGGTTCTCTCCCGCGAGATGCATCAGCATGAATCCTCCTCCGCCAAGGTTGCCGGCCCGTGGGAGGGTGACTGCAAGGGCAAAGCCCGCAGTGACCGCGGCGTCGACGGCATTGCCGCCCTCTGCGAGAACTTCCAGTGCCGCCCGGGTGGCGTGGGCTTCCTGAGTGGCTACCATGCCTCCCTGACCTGTGACGGGCCGGGTTGGAGAGGTTGCCTCAGGGGTGAGGGTATTCGTGTTCTGGGCGAGCAGAGGGTCGAAAAAGAGAGAAAGGGCTCCGAGAAGAAAGGCGAGCATCCGGATTCTGCTAAAGACGAGTATGGAGTGCATGTGTTGCTTGGTATTGCCTTGTAGAGGGCCGGCTGAACATCCGGAAATATGTTCATTCCTCCGTGGGGAGTGATTTATCGGGTTTTCTAATTTGTTCGAGTTGGAAACTCTTCCCTCTTTCTGTGAATTTGAATGGACCTCTGGTGCGAGAGGTGGAGCATGGCGCCCATATGAAGCTCAACATCAGATGCAGCAGGCTGGCTTGGACCTTTCTAGCCATCCTGATTACCCCGGGCGGTGTTGCCTGTGCCAATCCCGCCAAGGATCAACTCGCTCAGTTGCTAAAGCGTTTTCCGCAGGCTGATGCAAACAAGGATGGAGTGCTGACGGTAGCTGAGGCCCTCGCCTTTCGAGACAAGGCAAGTGGTAGAGGTGGTGCTCAACGGGGAGCGGCACGCTCTTTCAAGGTGCACCCGGGATGGGAGAAGGAGAAATTCCCCGAACATGCGATGTGTTATCAGTCGCCGGAACGCATCCGAGAGACTTACGCAAAACTTCTTGGCCCCGACAGGCATCCAATTGCCTCTTTCGCCAAACCCAAAGATGGAGGGCTACGGCTTGTTGGAACGGGTCATAGTTTCATGGGCCCCGGCTATAAGACTCTCCCTAAAATCTGCCAGGCGGCTGGATTTAAGCAGCCATTGCACTTGCATACCGGAGGAGGGATGACGGGAAGTACTCGTTACAAGTGGGAGCAGGAGAATGGCATCTTTCAGTTCAAGGGAAAGGCGAAGCCGAAGCTTCTGGCCTCCATTGCCAATGCAGAATGGGAGGCTATGATGTGGGGTCCTTATTTTAATGACCGCCCGGAATACTACTCATGCTGGATCGAGTTTTGCCTTAAGTATAATCCAGACATGAAATTTTTTCTCTCTGACGGGTGGCCTCAGATTGAGCACTTGGACAAGATTGAGGGAGGGACAAAGAAGGGGTTCGTTCCGGCAACGATCAAGCAACTTGGTGAGTTGCAGGGAGAGATTTATGGTGAGCTGATCGCTCCGCTCAACGAGAAGTATCCCGGAAGGGTCGTCATCATGCCGACTTGCGATGCGATGGTGCTGGCATCCCAATATTTCCAGCGGGGAGAGTTGCCGGGAGTGGAAGGTCTCCACCGTGCGCTGGGAGGTAAAGCGAAGTCTCTTTGGCGGGATAAGCTGGGGCACCTCGGGCCGGGATTTGAATGGCTGGAGGGCTATGTGTTTTATGCGTCCCTTTACCGGCGATCCCCCGAGCTGATTGACGGTAAAGTGGAGACCGGGGGTTTCCCGGGAGACCAGCTCGACAAGGTGTTCCGTAGAATCGCGTGGCAGGCAGTGCTCGCCAATCCCTACTCAGGAATCCGGGATGAGAACAAGGACGGGAAAGCGGACTGAATCTTGAGGGAGTGGCCGGAGGGAGCATACGCTGCCATCATCTACTTTTCCGAGATATCATAACAGAGGAGCAGGTCCTGATCGCGGAGGTATAATTTTCCATTGGCCACTACAGGGTGAGCCCAGGATTTCTTTTCGCTTCGCTCTGGTTGGTCGAAGCTGCTGATCTCCTTCAATTCTTTCGAGGAAGCTTTAATCAGGGCCACGGGTCCGTTTTCGCTTCGGAGATAGAAGTGTCCATCGGCAAAGGTCGTGGCCCCCTTTCCAGCGCTTCGCTCGCGGTAGATAAGTTCTCCACTCCTGATGTTCATGCAGGCGAAGCTCCCTCCGGTTGAACCAAAGACGTGTCCGTTCAGTTCGATGACGCCGCCATGGTGGTTGGCGAATTTTCGGCTCGAATGAATTTCCTTGGCAGACCATTCGCCTCCTTTCCTGTCGATCTGGAAGGCGTGGCAGCCGACTCCATAGGAGGAAGTAACCCAGACAATATTATCATGAACCACAGGAGTAGTAATCACAGCGGTCTTGCCAACGCGCTCGACCCTCCAGAGAACCTTTCCCGACCGGGGATCGATTCCTGCCAAGCTCTTGCCAGTGAGTTGGAGGTATTGACGTGTTCCGTTTAGGGTTGCGATGATAACGGACGAGTAGCCAGTTGGATCCGTCCATTCGCTGGTCTGCCAAAGTTTTTTCCCGGTTTTGCGACTGAGAGCGAGGACAGTGCCTTTGGCTCCGCCAGGAGTGCAGATCACGGATTCGCCATCAACAAGAGGGGATTCACTCCACCGCCATCCTGACATCATCTTACCGCCAAAGTCATCCTGAAGGTTGGTCGTCCAGGCCTTTTCTCCGTCAGCTGCGTTGAGGCAGATCAGATTGGAGTGCTGGTCGAGGGCAAACACCTGTCCCCCATCCACGGTGGGTGTGCTACGAGGACCAGGATAGCCGCGATGTCCGCCGGCTTCTCCGGTTCGAGATTTCCAGGCCAGCGATCCGTCCGCCTCCTTGAGCGCGATCACATGGCACCCGTCTGCCAGATCACCGAGGGTATAAATGAGACCCTTTGAAACAGAGATGCTGGAAAACCCGGCGCCAGCGGTCCGGGCTTTCCAGGCCAGAGGAGGACCACCCTCTGGCCATGTCTTGAGAAGGTCAGTTTCCAGAGAGCGGCCGTCGCGGCCGGGGCCACGCCATTGCGGCCAGTCTTCAGCAGATGCCGGAAGAGAGAAACCTCCAAGAATCAGGCAGAAGGTAAGGAGGCGGATCCGGAAGTTGGAGGAGAGGGTTCTCATGGGTATCTTTGTTAACTTCGTGGGGGAACAGATGAAGAGATGTTACAGGAAACGGGTTCAGGAACTCATCCGCGCTGCAAGAATCACAGCCTCAATTAAGCTTTCTGCTCCGGCCTTTCCCTGCCAGGCAATGTCAAGGGCGGTTCCGTGGTCAACGGAGGTGCGAACTATTGGCAGCCCCAGAGTGCAGTTAACCGCTCGGTCGAAGGCGAGGGCCTTGAGAGGAATATGGCCTTGGTCGTGATACATGCAGATGAAGGCGTCCGTCATTGCTCGACGTTCTGGGAGGAAGGCGGTATCCGGAGGCAGGGGGCCTTCGATTCTCCTTCCAAGGGACCGAGCTCGCTCGATAGCCGGAGTAATAATGAGCTCTTCCTCATGATTCCCAAAGAGCCCTCCTTCCCCGGCGTGGGGATTGAGTCCGCAGACTGCCAGTTGTGGTTCTCTACTCCTGAGGTGCTTAATCGATTGGTAGGTTAGTTCAATGACTTCGAGAATTCGCTGGGGAGTGAGCATTCCTGCTACCTCGTGATAGCCGACGTGAACTGTGACGAAGCTGCAGGTGAGAATATCGGATGTCAGCATCATGCAAAAATTTTCTGTCGCAGTATGCTCGGCGAATATTTCGGTCTGACCGGGCTGTGAAATTCCAGCCTGGCGGAGTGCCGATTTGTTTGCTGGGGCGGTTGTCACTGCATCTACTTCGCCCCGGCGGCATGCAGAGATAGCACTCTCGAGATATCGATAGGTAGCGCGGCCGGTTGCTTCAGAAATGGTGCCGGGGGTAAGCTGCTCGATGCCGATTCCGTCAAGGCTCAGGACTGAGGGGATATCCACGACGCTTAGATCTTCAGGGGTGAGGACCTGGTGAGGTCTCGGTTTTCCCGTCACGTCTGCACATTTGTAAAGAACTTCGACGTCACCGTAGACGATAGGAACGCAATGCTCGGACACTCTCTCGTTTCGCAAGAGCTCAAGACATATTTCCGGGCCGACCCCGGCGGGATCGCCCATCGTCACGGCGATTTTGGGATGGCTCATGCGCTGGATCAGATTTTAGCCTGCCGGGAGCGCTGAGGCTATGCTGGATTTTGCCTCAGAAATCAGAGGACTATCTGGGGGGGAGCGGGTTACAGAAGAAAGCTTTTTGCCGGGTAGGGTTTTGCGTTTCTTTCTGAGCGAAGTGAGGCGTAACGATGGGGGATTTGGCGGCCTCATCTGCATTGAAGGCTATGACCTTATTCTAAATTTTCCTTGTTATCGCTCTCGGGTGGGAGGTGATATAGACATCCTGTCTTATCAGTAAGTGCGACAGGTTTATTGCCCAAGCAACGAATATTTCACCAGCGTTATGAAAATTTCTCGATCCTCTGTTTTGCTTCTTTGCGGTATCATCCTGTCACCGCATGTCATGGCGCAGCAGCCGGAGCCGGTGGTTGTGCAACCATCCTTCCTTCCAATCAACGAATTTACCCCCGGCGGCTATGGGCCGGATCTGACCCAGACGGGCTTGAACTATCAGGAGAACCATTATCCTGGGGGTGTGGTCTTCAACAATCAGGCTCAGGGAAACTACGATGCCCACGTATCGGGTAATCCAACTCCGCTCCGTTCCTTCGATGCGATTGTTCCATGGGCCAGTCATGGGGCTGGTGGTAATGCCATTTCCCAGCGCAACACCCCTTTCCTCGATGGGGCTGGTGAAAATTTTACGGTCAGACTCAATGGGTATCTCGATATGTCCAACTTGGAGACGGGCACTTACAACATCCACCTCGGCGCTGATGATACCAACTACTTCATCATGGACACCCCGGACGGACAGGTTCTCGCGCAGCACAACTGCTGCCCGCAGAACCAGGTCACGGCCTTCACCATCACCACTCCCGGAATGTTCCCGTTCGACAACGTGTTTGGCGAGCAGGGTGGCGGCGACTGGTATGACGTCGGCATCAGTGGTCCCGGAATCAACGGTATTGTAGCCCTCGGCGATACCGCGAACGGTGGCCCAACAGTCTACCCGATTGGAACCAATGTTGACGACTCCGATGAGGATGGCCTTATCGACGCATGGGAGACCCTCTGGAACGGGGTCGACGATCTCACCCAGCTCTCTGGCGACGGAGACTTCGACAACGATGGATCTACCGATCTGGCGGAATACACCGCTGGAACNGATCCGACGAANGAGGACACCGATGCTGANGGGATCCTTGACGGCGCAGAAGCNACTGCTGGAACCGACCCCACTAATGCAGACACTGACGGTGATGGCCTCAACGATGGTTTGGAAACCACCGATGCCGGGACTGACCCAGTTCTCGCCGACACCGATGGTGACGGGCTGTCAGACGGCCAGGAGGTGGCCTTCGGCAGTGATCCGCTCGACGCGGCCTCCCTCCCGGTTGGNCCGGTTGTGCAGCCTTCTTTTGTGCCAATCAACCCACAAGNCTCCGGGGTCTACGGGCCTGACCTGGCAACACCCGGTCTTGATTACCAGGAGAATAAATACAACAGCGGCGTGATTGCCAACGGTCAGAGCCTCAACAACTATAACGTGCACGTTTCTAGCAGCCCGGCACCGAATTCTTCGGTGACTGCGGTCCAGCCATGGACAAGTCACGGTGGTGGCGGAAACTTCTCCACCCGGAACAGCCCGTTTGTTGCTGGTGGTGGTGATAACTTCACCGTGCGNTACAACGGTTACCTCGACATGAGAGATTACGCAGCGGGTGACTACATCATTCACATTCAGTCTGACGACACGAACTACTTCGTGATGAACACCGTGGATGGCACCGTGATTGCGGATGATCCGACCTGCTGTGGAGAAATCACGCAGGCATTCACCATCTCGATTCCGGGCCTCTTTCCGTTCGACAATGTGTTTGGCGAGCAGGNCGGCGGTGAATGGACCGACGTGGCCATCAGCGGGCCGGGCATTCCCGGGATCGTGGCCCTCGGAGATACTGAGAACGGAAGCCCGCCGGTCTACATTATCAGCCTGCCCGCCGATGACGACGATGGAGATGGGCTTCCGGACGCGTGGGAGGTTTCCTGGGGTGCTATTAGCGAGCTTACGCAGCTCACCGCAGATGGGGATTTTGATAATGACGGATTTCCCGACCTCGAGGAATATGCGGCCCAGACTGACCCTACTGACGAGGACTCTGATAACGATGGGCTTACCGATGGGGTGGAAGTCTCTGCCGGCACGAACCCCCTGGACGATGATAGCGACAGCGATGGACTGCCTGANGGGGCCGAGACTGGAACCGGTATTTTTGTGGATGCCGGCGATACAGGAACCGACCCGCTTGATATCGATACCGATAATGATGGNGTGAGTGACGGGTTGGAAGTGTCAGAGAATACAGATCCAAATGACTCCGGTAGTAAGCCTTCATTCGAGGTGATTCAGCCTTCCTTTGTTCCGATCAATGAAATTGCTGCCGGTATTACTTACGGGCCTGACCTGAGCCAGGCCGGACTCAACTATGAGGAAAACCACTATGTTGGGGGAGTGGTCTTAAACAATCAGGCAGAGGGCAACTATGACGCTCACGTTTCCGGGGTTCCAAGCCCATTGCGCTCCCGGACGGATATCGTGCCATGGGCCAGTTATGGGAATGGAGGTGCCCAGATCTCGGGCAAGAATGACGCGTGGCTTGACGGTGGGGGTGATAACTTCACCGTCCGGATCAACGGATACCTCGACATGTCTTCCTTTGCCCCCGGGACCTACAACATCCACCTCGGCGCTGATGACACCAACTATTTCATTATGGATACGGGTGATGGGCAGGTTGTCGCGCAGCACAACTGCTGCCCCCAGAATCAGGCTACAGCCTTCACCATTACCTCTGTNGGTCTCTTCCCCTTTGANAACGTATTTGGCGAGCAGGGTGGTGGCGAGTGGTTTGATGTCGGNATCAGTGGCCCTGGTATCAACGGTATTGCTGCCCTTGGTGATACTGAAAAAGGGAGCCCGCCTGTTTACCCNATTGGTCTGGACTCNACCGATANNGACGAAGATGGCCTTATTGATGGATGGGAGCTTCTCTGGCCTGNCATCGACGACTTGAGCCAGCTCTCGAGCGACGGGGATTTTGATAATGATGGACTCACGGATCTGGCGGAATATACCGCGGGATCCAATCCCACTGCCGAAGACACGGACAACGACGGCCTAGTCGATAATGCGGAAGTGACTGCTGGAACGGACCCAGCCAATTCCGATACTGATGGCGACGGCCTGAGCGACGGAGTAGAAACCAATACCGGCACCTTTATCGGTGGCGGGGACACGGGAACCGATCCACTTGAAAGGGATACTGATGGGGATGGTCTTGCAGATGGCCAGGAGATAGCTTTCCGGAGTAACCCTCTGGATGAGAACTCCCTACCAGTTGAGCCAATTATTCAGCCCTCCTTTATGCCGATCAATCTGCAGCCGGACGGTACGGTGTATGGTCCTGACCTTGAGACTCCGGGCCTCGATTATCAGGAGAACAAGTATAATGGAGGCGTGATTCTCAACGGACAGGGTCGGAACAATTACGATGTCCATGTTTCCGGTGACCCCGCGCCCAACTCTTCGGTAACCACTATCGTTCCCTATGCCAGTCACGGGGGAGGAGGGAACTTTTCCACCCGCAATGAACCGTTTGTCGATAATGGAGGAGACAACTTTACTGTCCGTTACAACGGCTATCTTGATATGAGGGGTTATGCTCCCGGTGACTACACTATCCATCTGCAGTCTGATGATACCAACTACTTCGTCATGGATACCGCGGACGGAACGTTTGTGGTAGAAGACCCGAGCTGCTGCGGTGAAGTTTCCGCGTTACTCGCTATCTCGATNCCCGGTCTCTTTCCCTTTGATAATGTCTTTGGCGAGCAGGGTGGCGGCGAGTGGACCGATGTCGCAATCAGCGGCCCAGGCATTCCGGGGATTGTGGCGCTTGGTGACATCGAGAATGGNAGCCCACCGGTGTATTCCATCGGTACGAGAATGACCGACCGGTATCTCTTTGAGGTGAGCTCTCCTGACGGTGGAGATAATCTCGATTTCACCTGGAATAGTTTCGCCGGTCAGGAGTATTCGATTGTGAGTAGCGACGACCCATTGGGTAATCAAAGCCCCTCAACGTGGGAACTTGTCCCCGGGCTNGAGGGGATTTCAGCNACTCCTCCGGTAAACGCGGTCTCAATCTCAAGGCCTGCGGATACTACACGGCTCTACAAGCTTGTTGCCGGTCCAATTCCTCCAACCTTTTTCGATGATTTTGAGGCAGGCCAAGGAGGATGGACGACGTTCGAGAATGATCCTGAACGCAATACGATCTGGGAGCTGGGTTCTCCGTCAGGTACNACGGGCCCGATTTCCGGGGCAGGAAACTCGGCCAATGCGTGGTCCACGAATCTTGGGGATTTTGGTCCAAATTCTGACGTCACGCTGCGCTCTCCTGCGATCGACTTGTCGGGCCTGCCTTCCGCCCGGCTGACCTTCGAGGTATATCGGGACGCTGATGGATTCTCTGATGCTGCGCTAGTGCGCTTCCTGCGTGCCGCCGATGAGGTCGTCCTGGGTATTGAGGTGCCTCTTGATATGACCGTGTTCGATATCGACTGGGAGGTGACGGAGATCCCTGTGCCTTTGCAGGCAATAGGGGAAGAGATCTTCATCGAATGGAACTTCAGTAGTGACCAGAGCCTGGATCCCTACAGCGGTCTCTCGATCGACAATGTGGGCATCGTAGCGGAGTAGGGGTAGTCGGGATTCGTAGATCCAAGAGTCTTCATCCTCGTGGACCCTCCTCCGAGAAGGGTCTCCGGGGAGCGACCATCTAGCCCGGGTAATAGATCGTGCGAGGGTCTTCCTTGGCACGCTGGTAATCCCAGGCTCGGTCGATGAGCTGATGGAGATCGACCGTTGGACGCCAGCCAAGGAGAAACCTGGCCTTGGAATTATCGAGCCATGTGCTGTGAAACTCAGTGTCAATATCGATCGTCGGAAGGTTCCGAGAGGTGGAGAGGTAGTCGCCGGTGGCCCGGTAGTCGACCGGCTCGTCCATGCATATATTGAACGTCTCCTGATGAGCAGCCTCGGGTTTCTGGAGGACTGCTATAATGGCCGAAAGAAGATCATCGAGGTGTACGAAGTTTCGTTTCACTGAGTTACCGGCCGGGTCTAACATTACAGGGACGGCCTCGCTGGAGGCATACTCTGAGGCCTTATGAGGAGCGACCAGATCGCACCAGCGNGGTCCTCCGAACACCTCCTGTCCGAAAGAGAGAGTGTAGCGGAAATCATCTTTTTCCATGATCCAGGGAGCTCTGAGGCAACAGCCCGCCAAACCGTATTGGATATAGTATTGCTCAAGCATGACTTCCTCGAGGACCTTGGAAAGTGCGTAGCACCCGGGATAGGCACTATGNGCCTGGGTCTCGGTGACGGGGAGGGGATGAGGGTAAAAGAAGTGGCCCATGCCTGCGTCTCCCCCTATCAGAACGAATTGTTCAAAGGATGGGCTCGACCGACATCCCTCAAGAAGCCAGAAGAGCCCTTTGACGGTCACGTCCATTACGTCGTCGGGAGTTTCCTTACAGGTAGCAAGGTGAACCACGTGGGTAATATCGCTCAAGGCGTTTTCCACGTCAGAGCGGACCGAGATATCGCCCTTGATCATCTCAAGACCCTCCCGCTCTGGAAGGGTNCGGTTGTGGCACAGAGCGCGGACCGTAGCATTGGGGAGCTCGTCGCTACCAGCGATTCGATNGATAAACGCCCGACCTACCTTGCCGGTCGCTCCGGTCACTAGAATTTTCATGAAAAAGGAATTTCGGTTNCTGATTTTTNTCGGAATGACCCGTAGCGGGCCGGGTGGATTCGAGAGGAAGCCGTATGTTTGAAACCGGATTGGAAACAGAGGGAAGCGATGGTTTTATTAAAGGGCAATGCCAAAGCTCGCACTGAGAGGTNCAGAGCAGGAAAAGGAAGCCCCATCCGGTCATTCATGGGTAGCCTGAGGAGTCAGAACGGCTTTAACGATGTCCCGATTGTGCATGGTTTCGAAGGCGCAGCGCCACTCTTTGAGGGGCCAGATCCCGCCGAGTGCAGGAGCGACATCGAGTTGGCCACTGGCCATCATGGCGATGATCGTTTCCCACATGGGCCAGTTGTGACTAAAGCTGCCCTGAAGAGTGACGTTTTTCTGAACGAGGGGGTCGAGGCTGAAGTTCAGGGGTTGAGGNCCCCAGCCNACCTTGCTGATCCAACCCGCTGGACGCACGATCTCAATGGCAGTCTGNAGGGCTCCCGAAGCTCCCGCTGCATCAATCACTCCATCGCAGCCCAGTCCATCACCGCTCCGAGCCCAGTCCTCNACTCCGTCGGTCAGGGGAGTGCACCCATATTTCTCGGCAACCTGTAGACGGGTAGCATCTGAGGGCAGCCCTGCAATTGCTACCTCGGCTCCGGCAATTTTTGCGAGATGGGCGGAGAAAATTCCGATGGGACCCGGGCCGATAACAAGGATGCGATCGCCCGGTCTGATGTTCCCGTTGTTTACTACTGCATTATAGGCAACGCAGCACGGCTCAGTCAGGGCCGCATGTTCGAAGGGCACTCCCTCTGGTAGCTGGTGCAGGATGCGCTGGGGCACGGCCACGAAACTGCGCATGGCCCCATCGACTAGCGCGCCGTAGCCTCTTCGAGATGGGTCAAGGTTGTATAATCCCCGTCGGCTGAGGGGGCTGAGCGGATCGATAATGGCAGAAGTCTCGCTTACCGCACGGTCGCCTTCCTGCCATCCTTGGACGTCATTGCCGACTTTCTTGATTCTTCCGCAGAACTCATGACCAAGCACGACAGGGTAATTCATTTCCCAGCTGACACCACCCTGCCACATGTGGAGATCACTTCCGCAAACTCCGATTGCCNCTACCTCCAGAAGGACCTCATCGGCCTTTATGGTGGCCCTAGGAATTTCACGTAGCTCGACGCTATCGGGCTCAGCGGCATAATTAACAACAGCAAGATCAGTTCTGGAATCGGACATGATAGGACGGGGCTGTAATCAGTGACGAGAGCGGTAGTTGCCCTTCACTTCCTCTACGTAGTTCTGGAGAGCAGATAGAGGGTCCTTGGCAGCGGTAAGGGGGTGTCCGATGATAAAGTAATCCGCCCCCATACGAGCGGCTTGAATGGCGTCCTTCACGCCGAAGGTGGATACACCAACCGGTCCGGGGGTTGCGTCAAGGGTCGCAGGGAGCCACTGGATGGAATCCCGGGTCGGGTCTGCGCTTCGTTCATCTGCGCTGTAGTGAAGGTAAACGATGTCCGCTCCCCACTCGTGGCACTGCNTGGCCCGTGAGGATTTGTCCGCTGCGCCAATGGTGTCAACGACCACGCCAATACCGAGCTCCTTACCTGCCGTAATTGCAGAGAGGATCGTGGCATCGGAGGCATTGCCACAGACCGTCATTACCTGAGCGCCCTCTTCTTTGGTGTGCCGAGCATTACGGCTACCTCCGTCCATTGTCTTGTAGTCGATAGCCACTGGTATGGAGGGAAAAGCGTCAACTACTGCGCGGACAGGTGCAAGNCCCTGACAGGTTACCANGGGAGTGCCGATTTCCAGCCAGTCAAATCCCGCCTCCACCGCAATGGCCGCCATTTCGAGTGCTTCAGAAGTCGATTGGTAATCGAGGGCAATCTGGGTGATAGGGAATTGAAGGTTCAACGACAGAGAATCTGAAGGTCAGTCTTTGGCAATGCAATCCACTTGTAGCGGGTTACGGGCGCGAATCGCACGCCTCGGAGGCAGGAAGGAGCGCTGAATTCAATCCCTGCAGATTGGAATACGTCTGAGAAGGCCATATTTCACTCAATGGCCCATCCTTGTATTGCAGTACGAGTGGCTCTTGGAGGCTTCCCACAGGGGAGAAAACGGTTCGTGACCTCTTGCGAGAAATGCAGGAGTCTCTTGCTTCATGCGGGTAGTGAGAACGGCAGCAAGGCTCTTCTGGCTCTGGACCCTGCTCGGGACCCTGTGGGCGTGGATGTGCCCCGCTCATTTCACATGGTTCGTCAGGGAGGCGTTCCCTGGAACAAATCTCAAGTTGGTTCCCCTCGGACTGGGAGTGATCATGCTGGGTATGGGATTGACCCTTAGCTTCGAAGACGTCAAGCGGGCTCTTTCCGTTCCGCGGGCGGTGGTAATTGGGGTGCTGGCTCAGTTTCTCATCATGCCCTTCCTCGGGTGGGGAGTTGCTGTTCTTTTTGGTCTGGATGACGAATTTAAACTTGGACTTATCCTGGTGGCCTGCTGCCCCGGGGGGACAGCCTCCAACGTAGTTAGTTATCTCGCCCGGGCGAATGTTGCTCTGAGTGTTCTGATGACGATGTGTTCAACCTTGCTTGCGATCGCCCTGACACCCTACCTAACCAAGGGCTACGCCTCGTTGGCGATCCCCATTCCAGTCGATGCGTGGGGGATGCTTAAGGCGATGCTGGCAGTTGTGCTGGTTCCGGTAGTGGCGGGACTGGTCCTTAACCGTATTCTCGGGGTGAGAGCTCGTAAGGTGGCAGGAGAGGTTTCGCCGCTTTTGTCTATTGCGGTGATCGTTCTCATCGTCGGAGGGATTGTTGGGGGCAACAAGGAGCGCATCCTCGAAAACCTCAATCTCTTACTCTTAGCTGTCTTCGTCCTTCACGTTGCGGGATTTGTGATGGGTTACTTCTGGGCCCGGCTCCTCCGGCTGGGTGAGAAGGAGCGGCGCACGGTCTCCATTGAGGTAGGAATGCAGAATTCCGGTCTGGGGGCGACTTTGGCCAAGGTGCATTTTGCGGCCCAGCCCGGAGCGGCCATGGTCTGTGCGATTTCTGCCCTCTACCACTGCCTGATTGGGAGTATACTTGCGAGCCTGTGGCGGTCTCGCCCCCCGGAGGGCAAGGGTAAATCGGGTTGTGAGGGAGTGAAAAAATCTACCTTCGGGTAACGTGGACTTGCGCCGCCGGCGATCAGGGTGTAACCGATCCTCGATGAAACACAGCACCCTCTTTGCCCTTGTCCTGTCCTCCATGGTCCTGCTTTCGGGGACTTCCTCGCGAGCTGAAAATCTTGCAGAAATCCTGGAGAGTGGCGGACTGGGAACCCTGATTGGAACCTGGGTAGACCAGGACACCAATGGCCAAGCACTCTCTCTGACCTATACCTGGCGGATCAAGGACCAGGTTCTCGGTCTCAGCATCAAGATGCCAGGTGATAGCTCTGAAGCCTTGATTGCGGTAGACCCGGAGAGCGGGGAGGTGATGCACGTCAGTGCCGACGAGAACGGAGGCGTGGGTATGGGCCAATGGGCAGAAGAGAATGGGGTAGCGATGCTGACTCTCAAGACCGTTGACAGTGATAAAAAGAAGGAGACGGTCAAGGTGAGTCATCAGATCGAGAACGATAAACTCAACGTGGGTCTCCAGAATGTCACCACCGGCGATGAGGGAGAAATTACTCTGGTCAGGAAGTCGGAGTAAGTCGCCCAAAGCTCTAGGCTAGGAGCTCTTTCACCACCCGGCCGTGAACATCGGTGAGACGGATATCCCGTCCTCCAAACCGGTGGGTGAATGCTTTGTGATCTACTCCAAGAAGGTGGAGGAGAGTGGCGTGAAGATCATGTATCTCCAACCGTCCCGAGACTGCTTTGTAGCCCCATTGATCCGTTTCTCCATGGGAGATGCCCGGTCTTATGCCTCCTCCAGCCATCCAGAGGCTGAAGCCGTGTTCGTTGTGATCCCGGCCAGACCCTCCTTGTGCGAAAGGCGTCCTTCCAAATTCGCCGGACCATAGGACGAGGGTCTCATCCAGCATTCCCCGGCTCCGTAAATCCTTGAGTAGACCAGCGATGGGCTGGTCTACCGCCCGGGCGTTATCGCCATGGTTCCTAGCAATATCGCCGTGAGCATCCCAGCGTTGAAACCCGTTGACCATGGGAATAGTGAGCTCAACAAAGCGGACTCCGCGCTCCACGAGTCTCCGGGCGATCAGGCATTGACGGGCGTAGGTCCGGGTGTGCTGGTATTCGGCATCGAGACCATAGAGCCGTCGGATTGATTGGGATTCTCCTTCCAGCGACATCACTTCCGGGACGGCAAGTTGCATCCGGGCCGCGAGTTCATAGTTCGCGATGGCAGCTTCCAGTTCCCGAGAAATCGCAGGACTCTGCTGATTGAGATGGCCGACTAATCGCCTCTTCAAGGCCTGTGAATGGGCGCCACGCTCGTTTGGGGTAACGTTGGCAAGAGGGGCTCCGATAGCGTTGAGAAGGCTCCCCCGGGCAGTAGCGGGAAGAAAGCCATTGCTGAAGCAATCCAAGCCCCCGGAGGGAATCTGGCCCCCATTGAGAACAATATAGCCGGGGAGATTGTCGTTATCGCTTCCCAGCCCGTAACTGGCCCACGCGCCCATGCTGGGTCTTCCCTGTAAACCGGTTCCACTGTGGAGGAAGAAGTTCGCGCTGGTGTGCTCGGGGAAGCGCGAGGTCATCGATTTGATGATGCAGAGCTCATCCGCCATTTCGGACACTCTAGGAAAGAGGTCGCTGATCCAGGCCCCAGTTTGACCTCGTCTCTGGAAATTCCACGGTGATTTGAATACCTTGCCGATGGACTCGAACTGCGTTTTTTCAAGCTGTCCAATCTCCTTGCGAGGGTCCTTGCCGTGGTGCTTCTCCAGCATTGGTTTATAGTCGAAGGAGTCGACCTGCGATACTCCACCCTCCATGAAGAGAAATATGATATTCCGCACCTTTGGCGAAAGATGCCTCTCGATCATTCCCCCAGCCTTGGCCTGATCGAGCAGGGCGCTGCATGCCAGAGAGCCGAATCCCAGTGAGGACCGGGCGAGCATTTCCCGACGTGCGATGGCTAAGGGGGTGTTACTCATGGATATGAGAAGAGATTCTAGGCCGATTGCAATGCCTGTGCGAGAGTAAGGAACTCTTCCCCGAACTGGGTAACTCTTTCACGGATTTCGTTACTGAGTTCGCCTGAGTCAGAAACATCGCTCTTTCCTGCGTAGACGAAGCGAGGAAGAATTACGGTTCGAAAGTCCAGCATGAGGCTGTTAGCCACTGCCATCACGGACATGTAACTTCGCTCTCCGCCAGCCGAGCAAAGAAACCCTGCGACTTTACCGGTAAGTTGGCGGCCAGCTAGCTCGATGGCGTTCTTAGCTGCCGCATTAATGTCGTAGTTGTAGATCGGGACGGCCAGGACAACGGCGTCCGTATCTTTGAAGATCCCCTGTAATTTTACTGTGTCAGGGTGCCCATAGGCTGATGTCCCATCACAGGCTGGTAACTCGAGATCCCGCAGGTCGAGGGTGGAGATTTCAGCGCGACCAGTCGCTCGCCAGATAGACTCCAGCTCGCCCGCAAGACGACGGCTACGGCTTTCGGGATGCAGGCTGCAGGACACTATCAGGATCTTCATCTGATCTGAGTATCGGTGATTCCCCGCTCGTTTCAATACTCTGTGGGTAGGAATGAGTTGACTTTGCCATTTCCGGGCCAAATCTCCCAGCCATGCTCAAGCACGCCACTGCTGCCTCTCTGTCCCTGGCCCTCCTGGCCACGTCGGTTCAGGCAGAAGAACCAAAACTGGAATCCGAACGGGACAAGGCCTCCTACCTGATCGGACGCAATATCGGGGAGACGATTAATCGGGATGGGATTAAATTGAACATCGAGAACCTCGTTATGGGCCTGCGTGAAGGGCTGACCGGNAAGGATTCGAAAATCTCGGAAGCTGATGCAGTGAAGATCATGGAAACATTCCAAACTGAAATGCAAAAACAGGCGGAAGCCAAGGCGGCCTCGGCCTCTGCAGAAAATGTTGCGGCGGGAACCAAGTTTCTCGCGGACAACAAGAAGCGTGAGGGGGTCAAGGTGACCAAGTCAGGCCTTCAGTATGAGGTCATTTCGGCCGGGAAAGGGGCGAAGCCTACTCCTCTTGATACCGTGACAGTCCACTACCATGGGACTCTGATCGATGGCACCGTCTTTGACAGCTCAGTTGACCGGAAGTCGCCGGCCACATTTCCTGTCAATGGTGTGATCGCGGGTTGGACCGAGGCGCTCCAGCTGATGGAGGTAGGAGCCAAGTATAAGCTCTTTATTCCCGCAGATCTTGCCTACGGTAAGAATGGGGCAGGACGAGACATCGGACCGAATTCGACTCTTATCTTCGAAGTAGAGCTCCTTTCAATCAAGGGCCAGGAAAAGAAATAGCTTCTTCGAAGAAAATATTTCCGAAGGCCTCCGCAAGGAGGCCTTCTTTTTTGTCGCACCTAGCGAGGATCCTCCAAGCGACGTCTCACAAGCTCGCCGAGGTATTTGACGGGCAGCGACCCATGAGCCAGGACGGCCTCATGGTAACGTCCCAGTTCAAAATCTGGTCCTTGTTCACGTTGAATGTCGCGCCTGAGTTCATACAGTGCCATCCGGCCAACAAAATATGTACTTAGTTGGACGGTGGATTGCTTGGAGCGTGCAATCTTAAGGAGGGCTTCTCCCTCTGACTGAAAAGATCGATTCATTAGAAAGTCGAGGGCCTCTTCATCGCTGAGTGAGGAGCAATGCATGCGATGGTCTAGGATCGCATTGGCCACTGCACGAAGGTAGAACTTCAGCTGGGTCAAGCGTAGCGAGAGGTCTCCTTCGCCATACCCCTGATCGAGCATCATTTGCTCGGTGTAGACGGCCCAGCCCTCAATGAAGACACCAGATAGCAGGAGGCGGCGCACTGGGGAGGTCTCCCGGTTATGGTATGCGAGTTGGACGTAATGACCGGGGTAGGCCTCGTGGATGGTGAGAATCTGGAGCATATGCCGATTGTATTCCTGCAGGAAGCTCTCCACCTGTTGATCGCTCCAATTGGCTGGAGGTGGGCTGATCGCATAGATTGTCTTATTGTCTGGATCAAGAGGAGGAGCCGGCTGGATGTAGGCGAGAGAGTTTCCACGATGAAATTCCGGCATTTCCGTCAGCTCGCACTGGTCGGGTTCGGGCAGGCGAAGAATATCCTTGGAGCTTATGAATTTTTTCAGCTTCTCGACGGTGGACCTTGCGTCGGAGAGAAGGCCTTCGGGTGCGCCATGTTCCTGACCGACGGCCTGAAGGACACGAGTGATAGTTTGGTGCCGGCCCTCAAGATCGTCGGGAGGGAGAGCAAGGTCCTCGTAATATCCGGCCCATAGTTGTCGGGCGTTGACATACATCTCACCTGTTACCCTCTCGAACTCGCTCTCGGCCTGGCGGAGGACGTCATCCGCGGTGAGATCGGCGTTGAGAGAGAGCTGAAGTTTCTGCTTGAACTTTTCCTTGCCCAGTCGCCATTGGTCGGTGGCTCTTGCGCGAACATCATTCTCGAGAAAATCCTGATAGTCAGAGAGGTGGGAGACAAGATGCTCTGCAGCTTCTTTCACTTCCGCCAGTTGCGGAGAATTCCCGATGAGTGAGTAGAGCCCCTTTTGATAAAAGCTGATCACTCCGCGGTTCTGGGAGATACTTGTCTCGAGGACCGGCAGGGGAGGGCTGGTCAGGCTTCGGCGAGCCTCGGCGATTACTTCCGGAAGACGACGGATGCGGGCAATAGCATTGGAGATGTTTTCTTCGTGAGGAAGGCTCGACTGAGTGAGCAGAGTATAGACGCTGTCAGTCAGGTAGAGGTTGTAGCTTCGGGGGTCCTCCTCAAAATCGCGGATATTCTCTGCCAACCAGATTCTCTCCTCAAGGTCGTGGCAGAGAATCTCATGGTCAATTCGGGCCGAGGGGCTGAGATCCCCCCACTCGACCTCTTCCTTGAGCCTCTTGAGCATCTGGCGCTGGGACTTAGTGCGGTTCTCCCGTCCTTCCCTGGTAAAGGTTCCAAGCTGATCATCGTAGCGATGATTTCCCAGCTGACTCGCGTGGACAGGACATTCGCGGAGATAGTCCTCAAGATACTGCTCAAAAAGTGTGTAGAATGTCTGGTCGGGCACTGTCGTGGTGAGTTCGGGATGAGAATTGATGACCAGATTCATGGCTGGCTGAGCCATAGTTCACCTTCGGGCCCCAGTTCCATCCCAGTGAACATCCAGAATACCAGAAGCCCGGTCCATACCACCGCAAAGACCAGAGCGTAGGGAAGCATAAGAGCGATCAGGGTGCCGATGCCGCCCCGAGGCATATACTTCTGCATGAAGACCAGAATGATCACCATGTAGGGGTTGAGCGGCGTGATGATATTACTGCAGGAGTCCCCAACCCGGTAGGCCGCTTGGGTGAGTTCGGGGCTGATGGATGCTCCCGTCATGAACATGGGGATAAAAACTGGAGCGAAAAAGGAATACTTGGCTGAGGCTGATCCGATAAACATGTTTGCCAGCATCACGAGGAGGATGAAAGCGGCAATCAGAGTCCATGGTGGCAGAGCGGCAGAAGCAAGGAATTGTCCTCCCGACAGAGCCATCATCTCTCCGAGGTTGGAATGCTTAAAGAAGGCCACGAACTGGGCGGCGAAGAAGGCAAGGACAATGTAAGGTCCCATGTCTGCCATGGTTTTGCCCATCATGCGGGCCACATCATGATCACTCTTTATTTTTCCAGCCGCCACTCCGTAGGCAAGACCGGGCAGGAGGAAGCAAAAGAAGAGGAGCGGCACAATCGCGATAACCCACCGGGGAAAGTTTCCGGCCTGGCCGGCGAGGGGAGGGTGGTAGGGAAGAATTCCGCTGGGATTTACAAGGAGGAGAAGCAACGTGAAAAATCCGAAGAAAACAGCCGCCGCAGCCTTCAGCCCTTTCTGCTCTTCAGGGGTCACTTTGCGGGCAAGGAGATCCTCTTCCCCGAGGGGAGTAGGTCCGCCTTCCTCGGGGCTGCTTCGGGCATAGCGTGGTTCCACGAACCAGGCAGTGACACCCCAGCCTACAAGGGTGAGCAGGAAGGTAGAAACAATCATGAACCACCAGTTGGCTGTGGGGGCGACGGTGTATTCCGGGTCGAGAATCTGAGCGCCCTCGGAACTTAAGCCAGCCAACAGGGGGTCCAGTCCGGTGATAAAGAGATTCGCACTGAAGCCTGCGGATACTCCCACGGAGACGGCAGCGAGTCCGACCAAAGGGGAGCGTCCTACTGCCTTGTAGAGTGCTGCAGCAATGGGAGGAAGGACTACGTAACCAGCGTCAAGCGCCATGGAAGACATGATACCGATTAAAATCATCGCTGGGGTCAGAAGCCGTGCCGGGGTAACTAGCATGCAGACTTTCAGGAGGGCCCCGATTGCGCCACTGCGCTCGGCGACGCCGATCCCCAGCATTCCAACGAGGACAACTCCAAGGGGGGCGAAGCCTGTGAAATTTTTGACCATATTGCTGATCGCCCAAAAGGCGCCATCGCCAGCGAGTAAGCCGGTGGCAGTGACGACTTCAACGGCTTGGACTATCTCCCCATTCGAATCGGGCTTCGTCACGGTCTTCTGAGCAGACCAGTCGGCCATATCAGCAACCTGCGAGAGAATTAGGACAAGGATAGAGCCGACAATAAAGAGGGTCACCGGGTGAGGAAGCCGGTTTCCAATCCGTTCAATCCAGTCGAGCCACCCGGAACGGTTCTCCCCATCTGAGGCTGCAGAATCTGTCGACATCCCCATTATGCTGGAGGAATCAAGCTGCCTTGTCATCTCCCACCTCAGGCTTTGTGGTAAACAGGGCGAGTAATTGCCCAGAAGAGGGCTTTTCTTCAGGCTGTGGCCTTTCTTAGAATTACTGACGTGAAACCCCTCAGAATCTCCGCTTGCCTTCTGGGGTCAGGCTTGTTGGCCCTTGCCGGCCCGGCTGATCCAACTGATCTGGCGGCCGAGCCTGTCTCGAATAAGCTGGGGTTGATCCTGAGTGAGGATGGGTTGACCAGGAAAGGGGAAGCTCTGCCATCGGCAGTAGTTGTAAGTACTGGCTTCGAGAAAGATGTGAGGCCGTTGTTGCGAAAGCATTGTTTTTCCTGCCACGGTCCTGAAAAGCAGAAGGGAGACCTCAGGCTCGATTCGCTGGACCCGGATATGGTGAACGGCAATGCCGGAGAGACCTGGCACGACGCCCTTGATATGCTCAATCGGGGAGAGATGCCTCCGGACAAAGAACTTCCTCTCCCTGCCGGGGAACGCCGAGTGCTCGTTGCCTGGTTGACGAAGGAGTTGCGTCGGGCAGCTGAGGCCCGCAAAAATACCGGACGGCAGGTGGTGATGCGCCGGTTGAACCGGGCCGAGTACCAGCATACCATGGCCGACCTTCTGGGCTTGGAGATGGATTACGGGGGAAGCCTTCCTTCCGATGCCCGTTCTCCGGAGGGGTTTAAAAACAACGGGGCTTCACTGGGCATGACTGCCCTGCAGGTCGAGAATTATCTCAAGACAGCCCGGAAGGCCCTCGACCTCATCTTGGTGGAAGGGGAGCCGCTGGAACGCAGTGTTTCCCCGGTGGCGAGAAGCAAAGAGGCAATCCGGGGACCCAACCGTCGG
>PBTP01000061.1 GCA_002729275.1 Roseibacillus sp.
CTCCTCACGTCACTCACATTATCGACGGCGCCGATGGCGACGAGACCTTTGCTGGTGTGAAGGTCGGCTTCGGATTCTAAGTCATTTGACTGATATTTAATCAACAAAAAGGGGAGCCTCAAGGCTCCCCTTTTTCGTGTCGAGCAGGGCTGGAAATGTGGGCTTCAGCCACCAACGGAGTTCTAGGTCGCCCGGGGATGTGCTTGGTCGTAAGCCTCCCTCAGGCGCTCTTTTGTCACGTGGGTGTAAATCTGGGTTGTCGAGAGGGAGGAATGACCGAGTAGTGCCTGAACACTGCGGAGGTCAGCGCCCGCATCGAGAAGATGGGTCGCGAAGGAGTGCCGGAGTTTGTGAGGCGTAATATTGAAGGGAATATCGGAGTGCCGGAGGTATTTTTTCAACAGGGTATTTATTGAGCGGGTGGAGAGGCGCTTGCGTAGCTTGGAGACGAACAGCGGCCCTTCTGTCACCTTGGCGGCTTGAAGGTAGGCTTCGATCGCCTTCATGGCGTGAGAGCCGATCGGGACGAGCCTCTCCTTGGAGCCTTTTCCGACTACTCTCAGGGTGTCTGAGAGACCTTCGAGGTCCCGGACCTCAAGAGCTACCAGTTCGGCAAGGCGGAGACCGGTTGAGTAGAACAGTTCGAGAATAGCGGTGTCTCTGAAGGCTTGCCACGGGGGGGCCTGCTTTTCTCTGGGTATTTTCGCGGGGAGTTCCAGAAGTTGCTCAATCTGGCTGAGGGTCATCACAACCGGAAGCTGGCGCTCAAGCTTGGGGAGTTGAATTTCCGCCACCGGGCTTTTTGGGAGTCCGTGGCGAGAGACGAGAAATTTGTAGAAGGAGCGCAATGCAGAGAAGTGCAGCCGAATCGTGGACCGTGCGAGCTTCTGCTTCATGCAGTCAAAGAGATAGGAGCGGAACTGATCTGGATCACAAGTCTCCCACTTGGAGAAGCGGGCTCCCGACCAACTTCGGAATGTCCGAAGTGCATGTTCGTAATTGGAAAGGGTTCGGTGAGAAACGTTCTTTTCCACCGAGAGAAATTCCAGGAAGGCCTCAGTCAGGATATCCGCTTTGTCGGAAGGCATACCGAATTGCGGGAACTATGCGGCGCACTTGGGGCAAGTGCCAAAGAATTCAAGCTCGTGATAGAGATTCAAATAGCCGGTCTTGCTGCGGATCTCATTTTGCAGGTCATGGACCGGACAAGGTGCATCGACCAGTGAAATAGTCCCGCATTCGGTACAGATCAGGTAGTCGCAACGCCGCTCGGGCAGAATGAGGGTAAAGTAGGCTGCTCGCTCGTGTAGTCCGAGCCTGCGCACAATGCCTGCGTCGGTTAGCCGGTGAAGCAGCCGGTAAATCGTCGCTTTGTCACATTGTGAGGAGAGAAGGTGCGATTCCGCCAGACCGGCGAGCGTGATGGGGCGCTCATTTTCAAGCAGGGTAACCAGAAGAACCTCGAGGGCCTTTGTTCGCCGTAGTCCAGCTGTTCGGCAGCGGTCAATAAGGTCTCCCAGTTCCGTATTCACAGAGGCACTGTAATCACAATGTTCTCCAAGAGGCAGGATTTTCCCTTGTTTCCTTTCCGATCCCGCCTGACAAGAGGTTCATGACCACAACTTTCGCTGTGAGCATCGCCGTTCTCGCTGCCCTAACCCTTGCAACCCTTCCAAGTAAAGGGGTGGAGCTCAGGCTTCGGTGGGAGCCGGGAAAACGCTATGTCTTCGATAATACGGCCGATACTTCGATGAAAATGCCCCTGCCTGGACAGGGGTTGATCGAAACTACGGCAAATATGACAATGCGCGTTCACAACGACGTGAGCTCTCACAAGGAAGGAGTCAAGGTGGGTCACGCTTTTGCCTCTGTTCGAATGAAGCAGCAGATGCAGGGCTTGGAGATGGAGTATGATTCCTCTGATCCGGCCAAGAGCGGAGGGCTTCTGGGGACCGTTCTTAAGCCCCTCACGGAGACAAAATTCGCTGCCATATATGGCGAGGATGGAAGTTTAGTAGGCACCGAAGGTCTGGACGACCTTCAGGGCGCCGGGCAAATGGGCATGGGAAAAGAAGAGCTGGAGGCAATGGCGCGGCAGAGTGTTGATCTGCTTCCGGGTAAGAACGTTGAGGTAGGTGAAACGTGGAATACGGATGTAGACCTGCCCATGGGAGAGCTTGGAGGCAAGGTGACTATTCGTTATGTTCTGAAGCTTGAGGAAATTCTCGAGGAGAAAGGTCGCAAGATCGCGCGAGTCTCGATGATGGGCACGACCAAGGAGGGGAAGGCTGAAAACAAGGAAGAAATTCTCCGGACGAAGGTTAAGGAAGCCACGGGAACCATGCTATTTGATGTCGAGTTGGGACAGCCGCTGGAGATCGCATCCACGGTTGTCTTGGAGACGGGTCTGCCCGCCGGAATTCCACAGGCGCCGGGTGCGCCCGGCAAGATGCCTCTGAAGACCGTCTCGGTCCAGAAGCTGGTGAGTGTGGAGGATTTCAAGGAAGCTCCATCTGCAGGTAAGACCGAGCCAAAGAGTAAGCCGGCTGAAGCAGCTCCCGCTGAAAGCAAGGAAGAGAAAAGAGCACGTCGTAAAGCCCGGAAGGAAAAGCGCCTTAAAGAAAAGGGCGGGGTGGAGTAAAGCCCGCTGTCTCAAAGGCGCTCGCTAGAGAAGTTCTCCCTGTGGCGCTTGGGGAGGTTCGGCTCCAATCTTCTGGTAGGCTGAAGGCATCGCGACGCGTCCCCTCGGGGTCCGTTTGAGAAATCCCTGCATAATGAGAAAAGGTTCGTTAACCTCCTCNAGAGAAGAAGAGTCCTCCCCAACCGCGACNGCAAGGGAGCTTAGTCCCACTGGTCCTCCGTTGAATTTATAAATAACGGTTTCGAGAATTCGTTTGTCCATCTCATCCAGCCCGTCGTCATCGATTTCGATCATCGCGAGCGCTTTTCCTGCCGTGGCGGAATCGATCAGGCCCTCGGCTCGGACCTGGGCGTAGTCCCTGACCCAACGTAAAAGGTTGTTAGCGACCCTCGGGGTCCCTCTTGAGCGAGACGCAATCTCTCGAGATCCACCCCCGTCAATTCGGATTTCGAGCAAGCTGGCGGAACGCATGATGATAGTGGAGAGCTCCTCCAAGCTGTAATAGTCGAGCCGATTCACGAGGCCAAAACGAGATCGCAGGGGAGCCGTGAGCATGCCGGACCTGGTAGTCGCGCCCACCAAGGTGAACTTAGGGAGGTTAAGCTGGATGGAGCGAGCGGAGGGTCCGGAGTCGATGATAATATCAAGCCGGTAGTCCTCCATTGCGGGATAGAGGTATTCCTCGATTGCTGGGTGGAGACGGTGAATTTCGTCAATGAAGAGAACATCACCCTTTTGCAGGTTGGTCAGAATCCCAGCGAGATCTCCCGCTTTTTCGACCTGTGGTCCTGATGTTGTGTGGATCGTGGCATGGGCTGCGCCTGCGATAATATTCGCAAGAGTCGTTTTCCCTAGTCCGGGTGGGCCAGAGAGAAGAATATGTTCAAGAACGTCATCCCGTTGACGGGCAGCCTCGACCATGAGCATGAGCCGCTCAGTCACCTTTTCCTGGCCATGGAATTCCTCAAACCCCGGAGGCCGGAGAGAGAGGTCAAAAGGAGGGTCCGGTTCCTGGATGGGGTTTTCCGCCATATGTCCGTCTTGGTAAGCTCACAAGGGCCAGAGAGGATAGCCGACTAAATGGATACTGCGGGGAGGGTGTCATACCCGTCAGACGACCGCAAGTGCGCCGAAATCACTAAAAATCTGGGCAAGAATAGGCTTTACAGAGAATCGATCCACCGTAAAGTGCGCCCCCCTCTCGGACGAGCCATGAAAGTTCTCTCCTCCCTCAATTCTCTNAAGCGNCGACACGCTGGATGCCAGATNGTTAAGCGCCGTGGCACTCTNTATGTCATNAACAAGACNAACCCCAAGTTCAAGGCCCGGCANGGNTCAACNCGGGGNACGCGNCTCTCCAAGAAGGGNGTCAAGTANATCGANGNGGCATCAGNTNTTCTCAGATNANGANGGCGGCNNCTGGCCGCCTTTTTCGTGNANGGNTGAGGCGGCGANAAGATTAATCATTTCNCCAGCTGCNAGGAGNCCGAACGTTGCCGTGACATGAGTNACAGCTCCAAGNCCGGCATCNCAGCGGANCCCAGCAGNCTGNNTTGNCGNNCGCTCGTGNGANACGCAACCATCTNCCTGNGGATAGTNATACGTCTTCAGGNGAGAAGANGGCACGGATNNCAAATTTTTTNCGGGANCCTTCNCCGCTNGGAAAGCCATAATTNCTNCGAAGGTTNTTNCGNACCTGATGGAGCAANGCNTCATTAAAGNTTCGNCTGAGATCNTCANTNCGGATGAGGNTNGCATCNNNNCGNCCNCCNGCNGCGCCACAGGTGACGACGGGTATTCCCCTTTTCACACACTCTGCTANAAGAAGGCATTTTGGGCGCACAGCATCAATGGCGTCGATTACACCAGTGAGTGGACGATNGAGAACGCTCTCGAGAGTTTTTTCTGTCAGAAAGTAATCCTCTGCGTTCAGGTGGCATTCCGGGTTGATCGNATGNAGACGCTCTGCCATGACGTTGACCTTGGACTGNCCGANAGTCTGGGAGAGCGCATGGATTTGCCGGTTGGTATTGGAGACACAGATATCGTCGAGGTCCACGAGGGTGATTTCTCCGACTCCGGTTCTCGCAAGAGCCTCAGCGGACCACGATCCGACTCCCCCAATTCCGATCACAGCCACGTGTGCGCGGCGGATGGCATCACTACCCGAGTTCCCGTAGAGACGGGCTATACCGGAGAATCTGTCATGATAGGGCTCGCTCATCGCCGTCCCGGGCAAGGAACGCTAGGACCCAAGGAGGTGAGTGCGCATGTTAGCGAGAACCTCCGCGCATCGGGCCCGGTTTCCCCCCCCAACTTCCGCGGTGGCCCATCCAGTAAACCGAATTTCCTTGAGTGCTTTACGCACGTCGGCCCAATCCACGTCACCAGCGCCAATCTTAGAGAATCCGGACTCCACNCCCCAGTCCTTCACGTCGAGCTTCACGATACGATGGCCGAGCGAGCGGATCCAGGCTGCAGGTTTGCCGTATTTCTGATGGTTGCCGATGTCAAAATACGAACCAACCCAAGGGCTATCGATTTCATCGATATATTTCACCAGTTTTTCGGCGGTTTGATTATCCGGTCCATCGTGGTCGTAAAGGAAACGGTTCCAGACATTTTCGATGAGAATATGCACCCCTAATTGCGCAGCTAGTGGAAGCGCCTTTCGAATTTGCTGAATCGAACGNTCCCAAGCTTGTTGCGCACTGACCTTGGCATTGACGACCGCAGGAACGAGCAGGACAGAGGTGCCCCCGACAGCATCACTTTCCCGGATAGCAGTAAGTAATCCCTGCAGCCCCTTCTCGCGAATCTCGGCTGAGGAATCCGAGAGAGTGGTTCCCCAGTGAATTGAGTCTACTACTCCGTGAGTCGGTAGCCCGACTTTTTCAGAGGCTCGCTTTGCCTCGTCCTTATTTTGTCCTCCCGGGGAATCAAGCTCCACTCCATCGTAGCCGAGGCTCTTGAGGATCTGAAATTTTTCCTCGAGGGTCTTCCCCTCTCCACACATACCACATTTCAGGGAGAGAAGAATGGGATGTTTCTTTTTGTCACCGTGATGATCCGCGTTGACTTGGCACACTCCAGCTGTGGCGGCGAGGGCTCCAGTAGANATAAAGCGACGGCGATTAAAAGGCTGCATGGGACTACTAGGCACCGGGCTTGNTCTCATTGCAAGCCGTGATCGAATCTACCTGCCAACCAAAGGGTGGCGTGAATTTTCGAGTCAATCAGAATGCCTGATGATTCCCTCTGCAGGAGCCATTCCCGGAGGTTCTTCAGGGCTACCCGATGGACTTGAATCTCCTCTCCCGCAACCCCGCCTCCTGCGGATTTCTGCTGTAGATTCGTGGCNAGGAAAAGATGGGTGACCTCCGGGGTCATGCCTGCAGAAGTAGGAGTGGAAAGAAGGAGTTCCATTGAACCCGCCTCAAAGCCCGTTTCTTCCAAAAGTTCCCGCCGTGCTGAATTAGCCAGAGTTTCTTCTCGGTGTTCCTTCTCGTCGCCAACCAGACCTGCCGGGATTTCGATGACCCGTGCATTGACCGGCTTACGGAATTGCTCCACCAGAATGATCTCGCCATTGGCGGTCAGGGGGAGGACCCCTACCACACCCGTGGCGTTAGGTCGGTCCGCNAACTCCCAGCCGTCTCGTTCGTAGAGTCCCAGATAATTTCCTTCGGAAAGGATTCTCGTATCTTCCATTAGACCTCTTTAGCTTCGGGAGATTGGTTACAAAAGGGCAATTTTGTTCCTTATTCCGGGGGAAAAGCTTGTGGAGCCGAAGCATAGGAATCAGGGCTAAGAAACTGTGGCCAATCTCCGTAGTCTGAGTTAACTAAAGAAGCTCATGGGTTCATACGATTTCGATATCCCGGTGACCTTCAGGCATCGCATTCGTTTTACCAAGGATGCCTTTGCGGAAGGTAACAGTGCGCTGGCAGATTTGCTGGAGGCAGAGCGTGAGCGGAAAGTCATCGTGTTTCTGGAGAGCTCAATCGACCAGCTGTTCCCCGGTCTCCAGCAACAGATCCAGAGCTATCTGGAAACCCAGACCAATCTCAAGCTTACCGAGATCGTTATCATGGCGGGTGGAGAGGACTGTAAGATCAGTAAGACTCAGATCATGGATGGGATTATCCCGATCGAACGTAATGGGATCGACCGGCATTCCTATGTCTTCTGTATCGGAGGCGGAGCCTTTCTGGATGTGATCGGTCTTTCCGCGGCAACTGCGCATCGTGGCGTGCGCCTTGTNCGNTTTCCGACCACTACCCTCGCTCAGGATGACAGTGGGGTGGGGGTGAAAAACGGGATCAATGCTTTTGGAAAGAAAAATTTCATTGGTGCCTTTGCGGTTCCCTATGCGGTAGTGAATGATTTTCAGTTTCTCTATACGCAAACTGCCCACAACAATCGCAGTGGGCTCTCAGAGGCGGTAAAGGTTGCCTTGGTCAAGGATGGCGCGTTCTTTGACTGGCTGGAGGAGAATGTTGAAGGTCTCAACACTCTTGAGCCCGCCGCGCTGGAGGAAGCGGTGGAGAGATCAGCGATCTTGCATGCCAGGCACATCGCTCTCGGAGGTGACCCCTTTGAGACAGGTAGCAGCAGGCCCCTNGATTTTGGTCACTGGACCGCTCATAAAATGGAGCAGTTGACCGACTTCGAACTTAGTCATGCTGATGCCGTCTCGGTTGGAGTTGCTCTGGATACCCTTTATTCCGCGCGCTGCGGGTGGTTGTCGGAAGAGGATGCGTGGCGTGCNGTCGGACTTTTGCAGAGCTTGCAACTACCTGTCTGGCATGAGTCCCTGGAACTCCGCGATGAGCAGGGGCGCCGCCTTGTCTACAGGGGCCTCGAGGAGTTTCGCGAGCATCTGGGAGGAGAGCTGACCGTTCTCATGCTGGAAGGAGTTGGGCAGGGTGCAGATCGCCATTCAGTTGACGAGTCCCTGCATGAGGCATGCATCGACGAATTGAAAGAGGCGTCTGAGCGGAGCGCACCAACTTAGCCGGGAGTCAAGCCGGTGGACTCTCGATGAAACGTATTGCTGTCTTGAACGTGGTAGGCCTCACAAAGGGCCTGATCACGAGAAACCTGCCGCGCATCAGAAGAATTGCCGAGAATTTAGAATCGACGAGCTTCGCCCCGGCGTTTCCCGCGGTAACTACTACCGCTCAGGCTACTTACCTGACGGGCACTTCTCCTGCTGATCACGGAATTGTGGGAAACGGTTGGTATGAGAGGGAAGATGCTGAGGTTCGGTTCTGGAAACAGAGTAATCATTTGATCCGCGGGGAAAAACTCTGGGAGGCTATCCGCAGGGAGCAGAGTGATTTCCGCTGCGCCAAGATGTTCTGGTGGTACAATATGTATTCCAGCGCAGACTGGTCTGTGACTCCGCGACCGATGTATCCTGCCGACGGGAGAAAGGTATTTGACGTCTACGCGCATCCCCCCGGGTTACGGGACGATCTGGTCGGAGAGTTGGGGGAGTTCCCCTTTCCGAGCTTCTGGGGTCCCCGGGCAGGGCTTCCCAGTTCCCAATGGATTGCTGATTCTGCCCGGTGGCTCGAGGAACGGGAGCAACCGGACCTCAATCTGGTATATCTCCCCCATCTTGATTATGGACTGCAACGATGGGGGCCTGAAGCTCCAGAGATGACCGAAGAATTTGAAGGAATTGATCGGCTTGTTGCTGAACTCGTTTCCTTTTTTGAGGGCAGAGGGGTAGAGGTTGTTCTTCTCTCAGAGTATGGCATCTCGAAGGTGCAGAAGCCAGTACACCTAAACCGAATTTTCCGAGAAAAGGGATGGATCCAGATCAAGGAAGAACTGGGCCTCGAGTTACTGGATACGGGAGCTTCCCGGGCTTTCGCGGTGGCTGATCATCAGGTCGCCCATGTCTACGTGCAGGATGATTCGATCCGGAAGCAGGTGCGGCAGGTGGTGGAGGCCNTTGAAGGTGTGGCCGAAGTCAGGGAAGGCTGCTTCGGTCAGGGAATAGGGCAACAGCGGGGTGGAGATTTCGTGGCGGTTGCGTCACCCGATGCGTGGTTTACCTATTATTACTGGGTTGACGATGCCTTAGCTCCAGATTTTGCACGGACCATCGATATTCACCGGAAGCCCGGATATGATCCAGCTGAACTCCATATAGATCCAGCCATCACTCTGCCACAGATCCGGGTAGCAGCGTTCCTGTTAAGAAAGAAGCTCGGCTTTCGGGCCCTGCTCCCTGTCATCCCCCTCGATGCCTCATTGGTGAAGGGCTCGCACGGAAGAGATCATGTTCCAGAGGATGAGCAACCGGTCTTGATCGGCTCAGGCGCGTCTTCGGTTTCTTCGGCAGAGGAAGTCTTTGACTACCTGAAATCATCCTGTCTGTCGTGAAGCAGATCGACCCGGAGATTGAGCTTTGGCCACCTACAATGGGATTATCCTCATTGCAGGGGGAATCCTGCTATGGAGAGCCTTCTATCTGCAGGAGTCAATGGAAGGTCTTTCTGGCGAGGGATTGGTGAGCAGGGGCAATCTGGTTGTCTGATCGATCCTATTTGGAATAGGCGCGAGCGTTTGTTTTCGCCTTGGACCATATACGGAATTCATCGTCATCGCCCTGGGCTTTCCTCTCAGTGCCCGCAAGATTCGCTACTTTCTGTTTTCTCTGGGGCTTTTAATTTCTCTGGGATCCATCATGCTGCTCTGGGGGTTCGTTGAATTCTCAGTTTAGCACTTTCCCGCTCCGCCCTGAACTATTCCCGTGATGAGGCAACCAACTTGACAGGGGTTGCGCTACGTTTGTCAAAAAGAAGTGTTTCCTGGTAGCCTGTTTCCAGTGCTAGTGCGGTAGCACGGTCAAAGTCGCGGGCTACCTCGCCCGGGGCGTGAGCATCAGAGCTCAGGAGAAGTGGAATGCCGGCGCTGCAGGCAAGGCTGAGGAAATCGGCGGCGGGGTACTGTTCCTCACAGGGCTTATGCCATCCCGTAGTATTTAATTCGATTGCACAGTTCCCTNTCTTGATGGCGTCGATGGCAGGTTCGTAAAAGCGCTTGAGATCACCATTTGGGCGATGAGAGAATTTCTTGATCAGGTCTGGGTGACCCAGAAAATCGAACAGACCACTCAGGGCCATAGCGCAATATTGCTCCCAGTACAGGGTCCACGCTTGTTCGACTTCAACTTCCGCCCAGGATTTCAGGCGGTAGGGGTTGTCAAAATTCCAGCCGCCAAGGTAGTGGACGGATCCAATCAGGTAGTCCCACTCCGCTCGCTGGGTAAGTTCGGTGATCCATTGCTCGCATCCGGGAAGCCAGTCACATTCCAGACCAAGACGGACCGGAATCCGGCCTTGAGCATAATCACGGGCGGTATCAACCCAGTTGAAGTATGCCGGTAAGTCAGAGGAAAGCATCCTCCAGTCGTCGAATGGCTCCTCTTGAACCGGAGCGTGGCAAGATACCCCATATTCGGTTAGACCTGCCTTAAGGGCCGCAGCGACATACTCCTGCGGCTCACCCACAGCGTGGTGACAGAGTGGGGTATGGGTGTGGTAGTCAGCCGGCATAGGAANTCTTTTTCGCCAGAAGAGCCTTTGGCGTTGTGGCTTGGGAACAGGAATACTAGGTTTGGGGTGCGGCGCAAGGAAAGGGCCATGTCAGAGTCAAGCGAGCAAGCACGGGTTTCGGCAGGAGACGTATTTACGCAGTCTCTTGTGCCAAAGTTGCAGAGGCATCCTAAGAGGATCGTTTTTACGGATGGCGCGGACGAGCGTGTCCTGCGAGTGGCTGTAAGGATGGTNGAGAGTAAGGTCGGAATTCCGATCCTGCTGGGAAACCGGGATGAAATTTATCGANTGGCCAGCGACCGTGGGATCAGCCTTGATTTTGTCAAAGTGCTGGACCCTTCTACCGCCGGTGACTTTGAGGTCTTCTGTGAGTTCCTTCGACGGACTGAGCACGTGCGTGGGGTTGAAATTTCCAACGCGGAGGAGATTCTCCGGCAGCCGGCCTACTTTGGAGCAATGATGATNCAGTACGGGCAGGCCGATGGACTTATCGGGGGTAACCAGAGCTACCCGTCAGCGATCTTCCGGGCTCTTCTCCATCTGGTGAAACCGGTNCCGTCGGTTCCGAGGGTCTTCTCTGTTGCGATCCTCTCTGCTCAACACCTCTCACACTTTGGAAGGGANGGAGTGCTCTTTCTCGCCGACTGCGGTCTGAATGAAGAGCTTTCCAGCAAACAACTTGCGGCGATTGCGGTCGAAACCGGCCACCTTGCACGGATNTATCTAGGTCGTCGCCCNCGGGTTGTTCTTCTTAGTCACTCNACCAAGGGTTCAGCATCNACTTCCTCAGGGCGCGAGGTTCGTGCCGCGACAGAAATAGCTCGGCAGCAGGTTGACCCGGAAGAGGTAGAAATCGATGGAGAGCTGCAGGCAGACGCGGCACTTGATCCGCTTGCATCGGAAATTAAAATTCCTAATGCCGAGTTTAAGCAGGCCGCGGATGTTCTGGTCTTTCCGAACCTGGATGCTGCAAATATTACCTTGAAGCTTCTCACCCACGTGGGAGGAGCAAGCGCATACGGGCAGTTTATTCTTGGGCTGACCCGCCCTGCCGCTCAGATCTCCCGGACGATGGATGAGGAAAGCATTTATGGGACGGCCCTCGCGGTAGGAGTTGAAGCGATCAAGTATCACGAGCTTTATCCCGAGGGAGAAGCTTGAGGCGGGCCGCAGTCAGGCTTTGCCGATTCGCTNAAGCCACTGTGCCACTGNGATACGAACTTCAGGGCCGGNACTATCTGCAAAAGGCTCGTGAAGGGCATCAGGAAATTCCCGGAGGGAAAGGGTTGGAATCTCCAAGCCCTCCAGAAGATTCTGAAGGTACCGGGGAGAGCAAATGGAATCCCTGAGCCCCTGCGTCAACAGTAGGGGTATCTGCGGGGGGCACGTCCGGAAGGCCTTCCGGACGTGCCTTGCGGTATGAATCAGGGTGTGGGCCCAACTAGAGGAGATGCGGGAATGTATCCTATTTGAGTGGCCTTCTCTTACATGAGCCTCAGGGAGTGCGCTGCACTGATCGTGGGAGACACCCGTCGACACCGTAAGTTGTGGATAAAAGCGACCAATGAGCCCAGCAAGCCGAACAAGAACGGGGTTCTGGCCTGCCTCCGGTCTTAGAAGGGGAGAGCTGATCCATGAAAACCGATACAGTCGGGGTCGTTCAAGAATCTCCCGGAGGGCCAGAAGGCCTCCAGCGGAGTGTCCNATGATCCCCGACTNCGTATCTTCGGTCCCGGTGAGCTCATGACAGCGATGACGGTTAGANGCAGAAATCTGGTCAACGATTTCAATTCCCGGGANATGACCTCGTTTTCCCTCAGAGTAGCCATGGCCTGGAAAGTCCGTTGCCACACAGATAATACCCTTTTGAAGGAAGGGCTGTAGGAATTCACCATATCTCCCAGCATAGTCCCCNTGGCCGTGGAGAAGGAANGCACTTCCTCGAACCGGAGTCCCTTCCTCCGGGTAAAATACGTATCGGCGAAGAGCATAGCCACCTATCTCGATATCTTCCTCGCCGAGATTCATTGCTCGTCTTGTAAGGACAATATGAGATCCCCTACAAGGCCGGCATCATCAGCACGGTCATGCTGGGTNAAGGCTAGATGCAGGTTGCGGAGTATTCGAAGAAGAATATCACGCATTGTGCACGGTCCCAGGATAGCCCGACGGGAGTCAGGTGTAAGGACAGCAGAGTTCCCCCGAATTTCTTCTACCGAAATGAGGCGCCCTCCTCCGAAACAGTCAACAAGGTGCGGATCACCTTCGATGGTAATCCATGCAAGAAAATGAGCCGGAAAGTTNCAACCTTCAATCCTGAGATCCAGCCGGTGGCCGACAAGCATTGCAAGGACCGCCAGCCCGATTGGATTGCCCTTCCTGTTCAGAATGATCCAGAGGAGGTCGGCATTACTCGGGGAGTAGAAACCTTCCTTGTCTCCACGGAAACGGCCAGATCCAAAAAGAAACTCGCAGAGGGATTGTTCATCCTCCTGAGCGTTGTGGAGGATGGCTTCATCGGCGATTCGGTCAATCGCATCGGGAAGTGAAGAGCGTAGCGAAGTTCCATCGTGAAGCAATTCACTCAGGTGGCGCAGCAGTAGTTCGAAGGACTCCCAGTCGGCTCCGACTTCGTCCAGTCCCTGCTGCGGAACGACCCATTGGTTCCGGGTCTGGCGCCGACGGCCAGGTGCTAGAAGATTACTCAATCGCGTTTGGTCCTCTTCGGGAAGACAGATGCCAAGCCGGTCGAGCTCGGAACTGACATCACCCTGACAGTCAGCGAAGCGTTCTGAGAGCGTCTTCCTTACTATCGGATCATCGTCATCTAGTAACTTGACGAGATATGGAAGCTCAGTATCAACATGCATTTTGCGTTGTGTGCGAGGTGGGAAACCAGGCGGCCCTCATGGTTTAGCACGCCCTCCGCAAGGGAGGGATGGTGCGCGATGCTGGATTTGAACCAGCGACATCTAGCGTGTCGAGCTAGCGCTCTACCACTGAGCTAATCGCGCTTACCTTGCTGGAGGAAGATGGATTGGGTCCAGCCTTCGCGCAAGGAAGATTTANCGTGTCATCGGGATGAGCAAGATCACTGCATTTCGTGTTNAAGGCAGGCGGCGTCATTCAGGAATCCCATGCTAAATTCGGTCACGAAGAGTCGAAAAAAAGAGGGACGCCGTTGCCGGCGTCCCTCTTGCTCGAAATAATTTTTCGGGGCCAGCTCTAACGGCGCTTTCTTGCAGCCTTACGCTTAGCAGGCTTCTTAGCAGCCTTCTTAACAGGCTTCTTAGCAGCCTTCTTAGCGGGCTTCTTAGCAGCCTTCTTAGCGGGCTTCTTAGCGGCCTTCTTAGCGGGCTTCT
>PBTP01000062.1 GCA_002729275.1 Roseibacillus sp.
CTCTGGGTTTCTTCGACGGTGGAATATCCCTATGCTGCAGAAAAAGACAGGTGGGCAGATGACAAAGGTTCCAAGGTCAGAGACAGCCGCGATGCCATCAAGATTCTCGAAGACATCGATGGAGATGGAAAGGCAGATACCGTAATTGATTTCGCAGACGGCCTCAACATTCCAACCGGGGTAGTCCCCTGGCACCGACCAGACCACAAGGATGGCTGTATTGCGTGGAGCATCCCGAACATATGGTACTTCGCAGATACCACCGGGGACGGAAAAGCAGATCTTCGAGAAGTCCTTTTCGGGCCGATGGGATACGAACGAGATACCCACGGAATGTGTTCCAGCTTTCGGCTTGGCCACGATGGGTGGGTCTATGCCACCCACGGTTTCAATAACACGTCCATTGTCACCGCTAGCGACGGATCGAGTGTCGAGATGAACTCCGGCAATGTCTTTCGGTTCAACCCGGACGGGTCGCGCATTGAAGTCTGGAGCCATGGTCAGGTGAACCCCTTTGGCCTCTGTTTCGACAAACGGGGAAACCTTTACAGTGCCGACTGCCACAGTGCCCCGATCTACCAGCTGATTCGAGGAGCATACTACCCGAGTTTCGGGAAACCGCATGACGGGATGGGTTTCGGGCCCACCATGATTCAGCATACTCACGGATCCACAGGAATCTGTGGCATTGTCCTTGTAGACCGTAATCAATGGGGGCGCAGGTGGAATTACCGGATGCTCATCGGCAACCCTGTCAACTCAGTGATCAACCACGATGGGATCAAATATGCGGGCACTACCCCTGTGGCCGTAGAGCAGCCTGACTTCATGACAAGCAAGGATCCATGGTTTCGACCTGTGGACCTGTGCCTTGGCGGAGACGGGGCACTGTATGTCGCCGACTTTTACAACAAGATCATAGGGCACTATGAAGTCCCCCTCGACCACTCTGGGCGCGATCGAAAACGGGGGCGAATATGGCGGATAACACCGAAGACAGGCCCCTTGGCGCCCGGACCCATGAGTCTCCCGGAGTCCGGCGGCAATCCAGTCGAGGAACTCGAGTCGCGATCTCCCCATATCCGGCGCACCGCCGCAGCCGAGCTCCAGCAGAACCCTCGTGCCGAAGCTCTCATCCCGCTCCTCGAGCTCTATTACCGGGAAAGGGCCGATGATACCCACCTGCGACATGTGATCCGGTTGGCCATTCGGTCACAGCTTGGCTCTCCCGGGGCTCTCGACGGGGAAACAGTCTCCAGACTTCTACCCACCGATATCGCTCTCGCAAGCCCGACTCCCAGCTCCTCCGCTTTCCTCCTGCACCGCCTACAACAAAGCCCTCGTTTGCGCGATACGCTTGAGATTCTCAGCCACCTTGCCCGCCATGGGAAAAGAGAAGTGCTGGAAGGAGCGGTCGCATGGATGAAGCACCAGGAAAATCGGCCCTCAAGCGTCCGAGCCGGGCAATTCAACGCTTTCATGAGGGGCAGGCAGGAGCGTGGTGAGCTAACGCTCGATCCTTCTCTGGTTAAGATGGGGCAGGATATTGCCCGTAGTCTACTTGCCGAACGGCATGAGCGTTCGTGGTCTCTGAGCTTTCACCCGGCCCATCCAAAAAGCGCTTCCCCATGGACTCTGCAACAAAGAGAGTGTGAGGACGGGCAGACTGTATCCGTTATTTCCAGCCTAGCGCTTGGCAGACCCGGGGCCGAGTCCCGGACGGGCATTCTCCGCAGCAGCCCCTTCATCGCCCGTGATACAATCTCGTTCTGGATTTGTGGGCATCGAGGGCATCCCGATCAGCCTCCCCACGAGAACAATTTTGTCCGCCTCACAGACTCCAAAACCGGTAAGGAGCTGCGCCGCGCCTATCCCCCAAGAAACGACCGCGCCATCAAAGTCGAATGGAAGCTCTCCTCCATGAAGGGCCGCCAGGTAGAGTTAGAGGTTATAGACGGGGACAGCGGGCCATCCTTTGCTTGGCTGGCAATAACGCGCCTCGCCCCGCCAGCGGCCCAGGTGGAATCGTTTGCTCCTTCCGCTGCCCATGGAGGGCTACTTGAGGACCTGGCCCGGGTTCTTCTGGTGAGTGCTCCTGCCGATCTCCGTGACCAGCTGAAAGCTTTTCTTCCATCCCTACCCGCCACCTCACCCACCCTGCCAACCAGCAAGGAGCGCAGTCGACTTGAGAAGGTCATCAGGAAACGCGTTGAATCCTTTGAACTGGCGCAGCCCCAAATGGAAAATGGAAAGGCCATTTTCAAAACCCACTGTGCCTCATGCCATCAGGTCGCTGGCGAGGGAGCGCTGCTTGGGCCCCAGCTCGACGGCATCGGCGCTCGAGGAGCCGCCCGATTGACTGAGGACATCCTCGACCCAAATCGCAACGTCGATGCACACTTTTTCCTGACGACCTTGACGCTGAAGAATGGCACAAGTACCGCTGGGTTCGTCCGAGGGGAATCAGGGGAGGTCATTCTTCTGGTTGATGCCGCGGGCAAGGAGTATCGAATTGAAAAAAGCTCGATCACGGCCAGTGAAACCCTTGACCGCTCCCTGATGCCCTCCACGTTTGAGCATCTACTTAAGGAAGACGAGTTCAATGACCTTCTCGGCTGGCTTCTTTCTGAAAGGAGGCAATAATCAAAGCAATCTGGCGGCAACTCTCACCGGGCTTGGAACTACGTTTCCAGCGCTTCCGGGAGGACAGATCCCCAGAGTCGCGATGAAACGTGCTTCCCTGATCATCACCATCATTCTTGCTCTTGGGCACGGTGCGGACCGAGTTGTTGCACAAGACGATACATGGGGAAAGGCAACCACCCGGGCAGCCGAATTTTACGCGGCCAGCGATGTTCCCAAAAGTCAGGTAGAGCTCACCAAACAGTGGCACAAAATCGCCTCAAAAGCCTGGGGAAACTTTGGCCCTCTCGAATTCTGGATTGTCGGCAGGAGTGAAAAGGCTGCCCGCGAGCTCGACAAAAAATATTGCTCTGTCCGAAAGCAGAAAGATCCGGGCATCCATCTTCATCACTGCCTCAACAGGAGCCATAACTTCACTGACTATGCCCGGGGCGGCAACGCAGGGCTGAACACGCGCAGAAACGAACGAGATAAGTGGTCCGGATTTATCATTACAATGTCCGGGAAAAATCCCGGGCCAAAAGAGGAAGACTATAAGCCAGTCGTGCTGCACGAGTACTTTCACGTCTACCAGCAAGCGCATATCCACAGCAGAAAGGAGCAGACACGTGAGAGCCTCAATCAGCCGAACCCGTGGTGGGGTGAAGGAGGCGCTGAATACATGGCTCAGTTACTCTACTCGAGGCAGAAGGGCGTGCGGGCCAATTACCTGAAAGAGGTCATGCAGCGCAAGCTGCACTCATCGGGCAGCCTGCAGGAGGGAGAAACCATAAGAGATATTCCATACGGACGAAGAGCACGGATTGCTTACGATCTTGGCGCATGGTTCATTGCCTTCCTTATCAGTAAATCGAGTGAGGAAGCCTACCGGGTCAACTTTTTCAAAGCTCTTGAGACAAGGGGTTTCGAAGGAGCCTTCCTCGATAGTTTTGGCCGATCTTCNAAGGCCCTGCTTGAAGAGTTTCATAACGATTTCCTCTCCCTGACCCGGCACTCCCAGCTGAAGATCATTCCCTGATCCATCTCATCCCCCGGAAAGGCTCAAATACCTCTCCCAGCTTTTTCCAAGTGGCGAAGTGCTTTCCGCTGCTGTAAGAGGGCTNNATGTTTGCCTCTCTGCCGTACCTGACTCCCCTCGCGATACTTGCGGTCATCGCGGTAGCATCGCTGGGCGGGGGCGAGGATTCATCCCCNATCAGGGCATACGTAGGGGCTCATATCATCCCCGTTACGGCTCCGGAAATTCCAGATGGGGTCCTCCTCGTCGAGGGAGAAACTATTGCCGCTGTTGGAAAAAGAGGTGAGGTGGTAATCCCCAAGGGCGCTGAGATCATCGACTTGAAGGGCAAGTTTCTCTTCCCNGGCCTGGTTTGCACACATTCGCATGTTGGAAAGGTTCAGGGAGGCGACGGATCTTCTCCTATCCAGCCAGGCGTCAGGGTTCTCGACTCTATTGATGTTCTGGATAGCACCCTTGAAAAAGCTCGCGCCGGCGGCATCACGATGGCGAATCTCATGTCAGGATCCGGACATCTTCTCTCGGGCCAGACTGTATACCTCAAACTGCGGGATGGGGTCACNGTCGAGGATCTGGCACTCCTTAACGAAGATGGCTCCATGGCCGGAGGNATCAAGATGGCTAATGGAACAAATTCCATCAAGGGATCTGGCGGATCGCCCGGCACCCGTGGCAAATCCGCGGCATTNGTCCGCGAGCAATTTATCAAGGCTCAGCAATATCGGGANAAGATTGCCGCAGGTGGNGATGATCCCCCAGACCGCGATCTCGCCATGGAGGCTCTCGTCGACGTCCTTGAGGGGANNAAGGTCGTGCACCACCATACTCATCGACACGATGACATCATCACAGTGTTACGCCTGAAAAAGGAATTTGGATTCAAGGTCGTCCTGCATCATGTCTCCGAGGCGTGGAAAGTAGCCGACGAGATTGCAGAATCCGGAGTGGCTTGTTCCATCATCTATCTCGATTCTCCCGGAGGGAAGCTGGAGGCCAGGGATCTAGAATGGAAAAATGGAGCTGAGCTGGAAAAACGGGGAGTCCTGACAGCCTTCCACACTGATGACCCGATCAACGATTCCCGGTGGTTTCTTCGTAGTGCTGGCCTCGCAGTTCGATCGGGGATGTCCCGGCAGAAGGCCCTCGAGGCAGTGACCATTGCAGGAGCAAAAATGATGGATCAGGCAGAGCATACCGGATCCCTTACTGTTGGGAAAAAAGCTGATTTTGTAATCCTGAACGGAGACCCCCTCTCGGTCTATACGCGGGTTCTGGAGACTCACGTGGAAGGGACCAAGGTCTTTGATCTCGACGACCCCGGGGACCGGCTCTGGGCAGAGGGAGGCTTTGGCGCGGGACACCGCAGGCTGGCGAGTGGCTGCTGCTTCTACAAATGAACGGACGCATCTATGAAAATTTACCCCCTTGTTGCCAGCTTACTGTTCCATTCCGTCACTACTGCGAGTGCTCAGATAGCGGTTCAGGCGGACACCCTTTACACGATGACCGGCGACTTGAAGCCGCTCCGTAACGGCGTGGTTCTCTGCTCCAAAGATGGGAAGATCGAGAGGGTTGGCCAACTCGGTGAAGTGAATATCCCTGAAGGATACCGCCTTCTGAAGGCAGCGGTAGCAACCCCTGGTTTTATTGATGCTCATACAACCGTAGGGCTGTCTGGAATCCTGAATCTTGATCGCCACGATCAGGAACAGCTGGAGACCTCCGCTCCGATCCAGCCCGAACTCAGAGCNGTCGATGCATACAATGGAAGAGACCCTCTCGTGCAATGGATCCGGGAACTGGGAATCACTACTATCCACACTGGACACGCCCCCGGTGCACTGGTGGCGGGTCAGACCATGATCCTGAAGACAAACGTTCCTGCCATCACCGATCCGGGGAAGAACACCCTTCGCCCTTTCGCGATGGTAGCAAGCACTCTTGGCTCAGGCGGCTTTGGACGGGGCGGAAAATCCCCGGGGACCCGTGCCAAGTCTCTTGCCATGCTGCGGGAGCATCTCCTCAAGGCCCAACGCCACCTCAAGAAAAAAACCGAGGCCAAGGAGGATGAGAAACCCGAGCCCAACCTGAGACTGGATGCGATGGCGGCAGTTCTTGAAGGACAGACTCCGCTGCTCGTGACCGCCAAGCGTCATCAGGATATTGCCGCCGCCCTGCGCCTTCAGAGAGAGTTCAATTTCCCGCTGATCCTCGATGGAGCCTCGGAGGCCTACCTCCTGCTAGAGGAAATTAAGGCCGCCAAGGTCCCCGTCATCATTCACCCCACCATGGCCCGACCATATGGAGAGAATGAGAACATCACCTTTACTCTTGCCGCAAAGTTACATGCTGCGGGGATTCCCTTTGCCTTTCAATCAGGCTACGAGGCTTATGTACCAAAAACGCGAGTAGTNCATTTCGAAGCAGCTCTCTCCGTCGCTTATGGACTTCCCCATGAAGTTGCATTGGCAGGATGCACGTCGGCNGCGGCAGAAATTCTCGGCATAGGGAACCGCATAGGCTCTCTTCAGAAAGGCCTCGAAGCGGATATCGCCCTGTTCGATGGCGACCCTCTTGAAACTGTGACTCACTGCACTGGGGTTATCATTGACGGTAAGATGGTCTCAAAGGAAACCAAGTAGCCTCCCTGCTCATTCTCCCGAACTTGGCTCCGAAGAGAACTTCCGCGGAGTGACCTAGCTCTTTTCCTCACCCCTCGTTTGGTGTATCGGCGTCTTTCATGAGATTGATGCCTTTCGCCTTCGCCTGCCTGATTGCCTTACCCGCAACTGCAGAGACCTTCGAAAAAGCCGAACGAATCGCCAGGAAGCAGGGCAACAGAGCACTGAAGCAGTCCGGAGCCGGACTATCCGAGAAGGACCTCCGCAAATATGCTACTCGCCTCGCTTCCGCACAATATGAGGGGCGTGGCACCGGCGACAAGGGCGAGCGGATGGCAACCTCCTACCTCGCCACTTTCTTTCGCGGGCTAGGATTGTCACCGGAAGGAGGCGCCGAATCTTTTTTCCATACTTTCGACTTTNCGGCTGGGATGCGAATGGAGGGGGCGAACACCCTTTCCTTTGCAGGTAAAGTCCCGGAGGGCTTCAAAAGCACCATCACCCCCGGGGAAGACTATCAACCTCTTTCGATCTCAACCTCCGGAGAAACAAAGGCCGAGGCAGTCTTCGCTGGTTTTGGGATATCCGCCGGAGACTATGACAGCTTCGCTGGNATCGAGCCGGGGGGCCGCTGGATAGTCGTGCTTCGAGGCGTGCCGGAATCCCGTCCTGAACTGCGCGGNTCTGCCCCGCTACTTGTGAAAGCTAACCTCGCCAAGGAAAAGGGCGCTGCNGGCATTATTTTTGTGAAAGGAACCAACGAGGAAATCGCCACAGAGCTCTTCCCTTTGAGTCAGGAGATTGGNGGTGCTCCCATACTCCCAGCGCTGTGCATCACCGATCGCCTTGCGACACCCCTTCTTACGGGCAAAAATAATCAAGCTGCCCTGAAGGAGCTCTTCCTTTCGTATTCTAATGGGCAAAAGGTGAACGGATTTGCTCTNGAGGGACAGATCTCGACTCGAATTGGAATCGTCAAGAACAGGGAAGAGGGACGGAACGTGATTGCACGGCTTGTATCAGGCAGCGAACCAGCTGAGGAGGCCATCATGATCGGGGCTCATATAGATCATCTAGGCTATGGNAACCGGGGCGGGACCCGGGCTCAGGGCGAAGAAGCTAAAGCGCTGCATTACGGAGCAGANGACAATGCNTCAGGGGTCGCTGCGATGATGGAGTTAGCCCAGTACTTTACCTCCCAGAAGGCCAAGGGCGCTCTCAANTTNAAGCGCGACCTGATATTCGCAGGCTGGTCGGGAGAAGAAATGGGGCTCTTCGGTTCNACTGCCTATGTCGAAGAAGGCAACAGGGAAGGCAACCTCTATCCCGCGATCGCAGCCTACCTCAACCTCGACATGGTTGGTCGACTCAGTGCGCAGGGCCTCAATGTTCAAGGAACGGGATCAAGCGGAGACTGGGGCGGTCTTCTTGATAAGATCGAAAAACCCGATGCCATGAAAATACTCAGATCTCCCAGCCCTTTCCTGCCTACAGACACTGCTCCACTATATAATGCGGGAGTGCCAATCCTTTCCATCTTTACCGGACTCCACGATGACTATCANACTCCGAGAGACACCATTGAGACCTTGAATTTCCCTGGCCTGCTAAAGGTTACCGGCTACGTGAGAGACATGGCCCTNGAACTGACCAAACTCCCGAAGCCTCCCGGATATATCAAGGTTGAACGTAATGCCCGGCGNCCNACTCCGCGAGTCCTCCTNGGGATCCGTTTCGAAGATGAGCAAAGGGGCCTCAGGGTGACCAACGTCCAGCAGGACTCGGCAGCGTCCCGNTCAGGGCTCAGGGACGGTGACATTCTCAGGAAACTGGATGANNAGAATATCGGCGATCGGGAGGCCTTGGTTTCGGTTCTCCTGCAGCTGGAGCCCGGCAAGACCTATCCGGTTGAGGTCGAACGGGCAGAAGAGAGCGTCACCTTGCAGATCACTCCAGATAAGCGCTGAGGCGGATCCAAGTCTGGAAAGGGTCTCAGGCCCTCACAGAAACCTTGTGAGCGACCCCACCAAGGGCGCGCACAAGATCAAGGGATGCCAGAAGCATCAGGCAATAGGCCACAAACTCTGCCAACTCCTCGGCAAAGACATGGTAACTGNCCCCGAAAATATTTTTTTCGAAAGCNCTGCTAAGAACGATCAGCAAAAATGCGGCTTTCAGGAGGTAGACGCCCAGAGATGCTCGCATGTAGTGGGCCCAGTGGTCTCGGTAGTGGCGGAGGCTTCTCAGCAATCGTNAGAGCGGAATGAGGGCCACCACAAAAAAAACAGCTCTGCCTTCCTCCGCGAGAAGGAAAATCAACCATCCAGGGACCCGCAGCTCATCAACATCAACCTCCCGGAAAGAAAAAATGAAGCACAGGATAGCAAGGAACAGCGCCAGGGCCCTGTCCCGGGATCTGAGGGTNNATCCGGCAAGGGCGAAGACCAGACAACTGATCAGCAGGACCNCCACCTGCAGGTTCTCAAGCCAGTTGTTCTCCTGATAAATAATATCCATTCCGCGGCCCACTACCAGATAGGTGAGGAGCAGAGTAACGGCTAGGAGAACCAGNAGAGCGCGGGCATTCCTCCGGTCGAGGACTACAAATCCGGGAGCGAGAAAAGCACTTACGAGAATCGCTATGAGGACGAAATCCATTGTGGCTGCAGCTGCCCCATCCTCTACGACAGGGATGAAATTATAATTTATCAACGCTTCTAAGTAACTCTTATTTTTCAACCACCACGTTCTCTGAATCAGATCCGGATCAACATCCTCTGCTTCTCGATACCTCNAGGGGAACACCATCATCATACGATAGGGGGAAATCCTTCGGCAGATCTTTATTCCTCAAGCCCAAGAATGAGCATGACAGNTCCTCTTCTCTTGGTCAGAATAGTAGAGATGGCAATNGTCACATCCAAGACNTCCGCAACGATTTNCACAGTGCTNCTCGCCCTGTTGGTGTCTCTTCCCGGACAACTGCGCGCACAGCAGAAAGATCCCGCTCTCGATCTTTATTACCTCGCGACAGGAGCCTACAACCGCAAGCTCTACCCTGCGGCAATAGGGGGATTCCGGGAGTTCCTCCAGAAGCACGGCAATCATGCCAAGGCAGACCAGGCCCGGCAGGGCCTCGCTCTTAGTTTCTACGCACAGAAACAATATGCTGAGGCCATCCCCCTGCTAACCGCTCTTCTCTCAAAACCCAATTTGCCAAAAGAGGTTAGCCGGGACCGCATTATCCTGATGCAGGGACAGTGCCTCCTGCGAAGTGGACAGAAGGATCAGGCGCGCGACCATTTCATNAAGGAACAGGCCCGCCTTAAGAACCCTGCCTACAAGGCTTCCGCGCTGGCCGCGATCTGCGATATCTACTTCGGGAAACAAGAGTGGGATCAGGTGAACGCATGGGCCAATCAACTGGCTAAGGCCCAGCTCTCGCCAAATCAGGCCGCTCGGGGTCTCTATCAGCAGGGATTTGCTAATTACCAACTTAAGAAGCATGANGCCGCGGCCGGAATACTGGAAAAAGTCCGCCCTCTGGAAGCCGATGTAATCTGGAAAACACGGTCCTCATACCTGTTGGGCGAGTGTTACACCGTCGTCAAAAACCATGAGAATGCCGAACCTGCATTCGTAGCGGCTCTGTCCGGACTTCAGGGTTCTGACAAAACCGAATGTCACTACCGCCTTGGGGTTACAAGATTCATCCTAAAAAACTGGGCCGGGGCCGNGGAGCAGTTCGAGGCCTTCCTGAAATCGGANCCNACTACCCGCCCTGAGGACCAGAANAAAGAGAACCCNAACATCAAGGAGTCTCAACTCTACATTGGCAGGTGCCTTCTCGAGCAGGGAGAATTCAATGAAGCCCGGAACAGATTGTCGANACTCACCAGTCTCGACGGTTCTCTGGGAGCCAGAGCGAACCTCTGGTTTGCACGCGTGTTTTCCCGCCCGGAAAAGCCCAATTACGATCAAGCCGCCGCCTCCCTTGAGCCCGCGGTCAAGAAATACCACAACATCACACCGGCGAATGACGATNTACGCTTTGATTACGCNAATGCGTTGATGAGTCGCAACAAGCCCGACTGGAAGACCGCAGCCGATACACTGGGGAGAATCAACGGTGGAGTTTTTGGCCAGTTCGCCGAGGTCCTGGCACAGAGNGCTACCTGCTACCACAAACTNGGCGACTACAATACGAGCCTCAACCTCGCCAATGANCACATCACCAAGTTCAAGGATCATGACATGTCTGGCGACACCCTGTTCCTCCGAGCCGAAAACATGTTCCTGCTCAGCCAAGCTGACAATGCGATCAAGGCCTATCAGGAGTTCCTCNCAGCCCATAANGACCANNCCAATGCCCTCGCTGCGGCATTCCGGGTTGCCCAGATTCATCACAATCAGGGCCGCTGGGATCAATCCCTCGCCTCGGCTAAGCCCCTTCTTGCCAGCAAGCCGGAAGGGCCCCTGTTCGCACAGCTGGCGTTTCTGGTAGGCAACTCACACTTCCAGAAGGAGCAGTGGGAAGAGAGCTTGGAACCCTTGGAAGCCTTCATTGGCACCAGAGTAGAGAAAAAGGGAAAGAACAGCCAGAAGGTCTCTACCGAATCCAACGTCGACACAGCGCTGATTCAACTTGCTGTTGCATACGACCGTGGGGAGGACTCCGCTAAGGCTCTTGGGCACTTGGAGACCCTCACTCGCTTTTACCCCGGCCCCACGCCCCACCTCCCTCTCGCTCTCGCTGAGCAGGGTCGCCTTGCCTACGAGGAGGAGGACCTCTCCCTGTCCCGGCAGTCCCTGGAGCGCTTCCTCAACGAGGACAAACAGAACAAGGACCCCTTCAAAAGCGGGGCACCAGCTCAAAGAACCCGGGTGAATTATTTCCTCGGATGGGTCAATGCCACCGAGAAAAAACACGAACCAGCGGCCCTAAACTTCGGCAAAGTTGCCAACCAACATCAACACGAACTGGCTGCTGATGCAGCCCTGCAACAGGGTCTTGCTTATATCCAGCTGGAACAATTCGACAAGGCCGGCAGCCTCTTCCCTCAGATTCTTCAACGCTATCCCAAGCATGAGAAACTGCAGCGGGTGACTTACTATGCCGGCCTCTCTCTAGCGCGACTCGAAAAATGGGGGCCTGCGGCAGTCCATCTAAGAAAGGTCGCAGACACGTGGCCCGACTCTGAATTCGCCGACCAGGCCCTCTACGAATGGGCCTGGTGCGAGCGCAAGCAGAAGAGGGAAGATGATGCGGCCAAACTCTACGAGAGATTTCTCGGCAAATACCGGGAAAGCACTCTGGTCGTAAAAGTACAAAGTGAACTCGCTGAACTAAACTTGAAAAGCGGAGAACAGGATATGGTGATTGAGCGCCTCACGAAGGCTCTTGCCTCCGTCAAAGAGGAAGCCCTTCAGGAAGACCTCCTCTACCAGCTGGCTACTGCTCACTTCAGTAAGGGCGACTATGAAAATTCTGCAGTGATGTTTGACGAGCTGCTCGTCAAGTATCCCGATTCAAAGCTCAGAGCATCGATGTGCTTTCAGGCCGGCGAGTCCCGTTACAAGCTGAAGGAGACCGTGGCCGCTCTGACACATTTTGCCGAGGGGATGAAGCAGGGCAACCTGAAACCAGTCCTTGCCGAGTCCATGCTGATGCGACTCGCGGAAATGCAGAGCACCACTGCAGATCACCCCAGCGCTTACAAGTCCTACCGCGACTTCATTGGCCGCTTTCCTGAAAGCAAGTGGAAGCGTAACGCCCAGTTCGGGCTGGCGTGGTCCCTTGAGAATTCCGACAAACCGAGTGAAGCCATCCGCAATTATGCGCCTCTCCTGGAGTCCGATAAGGCCGTCGACCTCTGGACAGTCAGAGCCCGTTTCCAGACCGGAGAGTGCTATTTCAACATGCAGAAGTATGAGGAAGCAGTGAAGGAGTTCCTCAACGTTGAAATCCAGTATAAAAAGTATCCTGGGTGGCAGGCCAAGAGTATCCTTGAAATTGGCCGCGTGCTCCTCGCTCAGAATAAGCTCGGGGATGCCAAAGAGCGCTTCAAGGATGTCATCACTCGCTACCCGAACGAAAAAGCGGCAATTGTTGCACGCCAGTATCTTGATCAACTCCGCACCAGCGGATAACCCAAAACCCCTCAATCACTCTGATTTCCCATGACCAACTACACTACAAACCAACCTTGGAAAAAGTCTGCAGGTATCGCCGCCCTCTTCCTCATGGCCCTCACCACCTCACTTCTCGCCGCAGAGGCAGGGGCGGATTCCGGCGTGGAAAAAGAAACCATGTTCTCCCTGATCAAAAAAGGGGGGCCAATCATGATCCCACTCGGGATTGCCTCCATCATTGCGCTGGCTCTGGCCCTCGAACGCTTCATTTCCCTGCGCCGCGACAGGGTTCTTCCCGACGGTTTCCTCAAGGGCCTTGGGGATTCTTGGGACTCGGATCCCTCAGGGCAGTCCGCAGAACAGTATTGCGAGCAGAGCACGGGAAGCGCAGGGCACGTTTTCAAGGCCGGTCTCCAGTGGCGAGATTCAGGCCATGAAGCAGTCGCCAAGGCCGTCGAAGACGCAGGAATCCGAGAGGCTGACAAGCTCAAGAGGAGCCTCCGCGGGCTGTCAATCATTGCCGCTGTTTCTCCTCTCCTTGGCCTTCTCGGCACGGTCTATGGAATGATCGACGCCTTTCAGCGCACTTCTCAGAGCGGCGGAGCGGCAAAAACAGCGGACCTTGCCACTGGAATCTATGAAGCCCTTGTGACGACGGCCGCTGGCCTTACCATCGCGATCCCGACTCTGCTGCTCTACCAGTTCCTGCAATCCCGGGTGGACAAGATTATTGACCACATCGACGAAGTTGGAACCGCCTTCATTGTCAATCACGCGAGAAAGAACAGCGCTTCTACCGGTTCCGCAACCGCCTAGGGCTCGGAGACTAACTAACTGAATCCATGAGAATTCGAAGCAGAGACAGCGAACAGGGCGAGATCATCAATATCTCGAGCATGATCGACGTCATGTTCATCCTCATCATATTCTTTCTGGTTACCACCACCTTCAAGGAGGAAGAGGTTGATCACCTCGTCAAGCTTCCCGTGGAGTCCCGCAACCAGTCCCTCACGCAGACTGCAGGAAACCTTATCAAGGTGAATATCCGAGATAATGGAGCCTATGTCGTGATGGGCCAAGCGGTCACGGAGGAAAAACTGACCGAGTGGATGCAGGAGGAGCGTGAAAAAAAGCCTGAGATCAAGGTCCTCGTCCGTTGCGACAAGGAATCCAAGCACCTCTACCTCGCCAACGTGATGTCTATCTGTCGTTTTGTCGGAGTTCCAGAGGCTAACATAGCGGTTCGCACGGAGAAGTAACCTGTCCGGATCATGAGCGAGCAGCAGACCACCCCTCAATCATCGGGCAGACGCCAGGCGACTTACCTGCCCGGGGATACCGGAGACGATCCAAACCCGGATCGAATGATTCTCGGGGTCACCCGTAAGCAGCGCTTCCGTCTCTATTTCTGGCTGGCAGTGGTCCTGGTCTCCGCATTTCTCCTGTGGTCCCTCTTCTATCTCAGACCCGACCGTTGGCACACCTACACCGATCAGATTGCTTTTAATCAGGTCGCCCGCGACGTCACTCCTGGATATGTCCTCTGGGAGCAGGCAGAACCTGCCGGAAGCGGATTCGGCCCGGAAGAAGACATCAGCACTCCCGTCATCTCCTCGAATGGGGCTCGCATGATCTACAGCTCCGGGAAAGAGGATGGAAACGCCAATCTCTTTTTGCGGGAATGGGACGGCAACGACTGGAAGAAACCCCGGCCCATGCGGGCTCTCAACAGCGCCTTCCATGAAATATCGCCCTCCTTGAGTGGTGATGGGGAACTCCTCTATTTCAGTAGCGATCGGCCTGGCGGACAGGGGGGATTTGATATCTGGGTCTCAAAGTGGGATGGCTCCGAATATGCATGGCCGCTCCCCCTGACACCGCGGGTGAATACCCCGTTCGATGAAATCGATCCTGACATCGCACCTGACAACCTCGTTCTTTATTTTGCTTCCAATCAACCTCGCCGCGCGACCGACACCTCAGAAAAAGTGGCTGCAATGCTTGAAAACGTCGAGGATCGTAAGGGCAACTTTGACCTCTATTCCGCAGACAAAGCTGGAGAGACTACCTTTGACCTTATCGTAGAGCGTCAGTTGAGCATGCTCTACTCGCTACGAGAAAGTGCGCTCGCGGATCCCGAGATCATGTCAAAACTCGGCGGAAGCATACAGACCGAGAGCGCCGTGGACAAAGGGCTCTCCTATCTCGCGAGCACTCAGGAAGAGGACGGTCGCTGGGATATCAGCAAGTCTGGAGGCCAAGGCGGTCACGACCAAGCGGCCACTGCCTTCGCTCTGCTCGCCTTTTACGGTCGGGGAGAAGTCCACGATGAGAAATGTAAATATCAGGACACCGTGAAACGGGGAATCGAGTGGCTGGTCGGGCAGCAGAACGGGGCAACCGGGGACCTCCGGGGCGCCAAACCACGGAACAATGCCATGTATGACCACGGGATCGCATCTCTCGCCGTAATCGAAGCCTATGGCGTGACCAAGGATACGGCCCTGCGCCCCAAGGCTCAGGCCGCTATCGACTTTATCAGCGAGACTCAGCACGAGGGTGGTGGATGGCGATATGGGCCCGATCAGGCCGGGGACCTTTCGGTCACCGGCTGGTTCATCATGGCTCTGGCCAGTGCAGAGATGTCCGGCCTCATTGTCCCGGACAAGACCATGGAGGGCGCAACGAAGTTCCTCGACAGTGTCAGTCACGGCAAAAACAAGGGCGCTTACGGCTATACCGGGGCAAGCGGAGGAACTGCGGCACTGAATGCTGCAGGCTTCTTCTGCTCCCAGCTCCTTGGGCGCTCCTCCAACACTGCTAAAGCCTACGAATCTTCTGCCATCGTAGACCGACAAGGTTTCAAACTGGAAGATATTTATCACGCCTACTACGGCAGCGTCGCCTCCTACCAGCATCAGGGCCCGGCGTGGCGGAAGTGGATGGAGAAAATGCACCCGGGCTTTGTGAACTCCCAGAATACCGATGGCTCCTGGAATACGGGCGGTGGACACGGAGGACAGATGGGAAAGGTCATCGTTACTGCCTTGGTCACCTTGTGCCTGGAAGCACATTATCGCTATAGCCCGCTCTACGGCCTGGGTTGGGAACCCGATGCCGATGGCCCCACCGGCACCAGCAGAGACCTCGCTGAACTTGCCGATACCCCTCTGTTCCGTCATGCGAGGTTCCTCGAGGATGTCAGTTCTCCGGCCAACGATACGGGTCCTGTCCTGACCGACCATGGGGACTTTCTCTACTTCTCCTCGGAACGAGGCGGCGGAGAGGGAGAATCAGATCTCTGGCGATCCCGCCTTGGGCAGACAGAGGCCAACAAGTATGGCCAGCCCAGTAATCTTGGGCCTGAAGTCAACGGGAGTGGTAATGAAACAAACCCTGCCGTTCGCAATGCCGGGTTCCACCTCCTCTTCAATTCCGATCGTGCCGACAACGGAAATGCTCTCTACAGCGCTCGGAGTAA
>PBTP01000063.1 GCA_002729275.1 Roseibacillus sp.
ACACGGGAGAGGGGAGTGCTACCCTGCGAATTCAGGGGCGTGAGTGGATGTCAGCAGGGAATCGACTCGGAGAGGTGTCAAAAGGCCTCGACATCACCCATTGGGAAGAACTCTCAGCCGACTTGAAAATTCTCGAGGAACTCTGTGCCTCTGTTACAGGGAAAGAGAGTGAGTTCGCGGAGAAGCTGGACAAATGGCGAGGGGAACTTGTGAGCCGTTCCTCTGCGCTCGGTGAAAAAGAGGGTAAGCTGGAATCGGAGGTCGCGTATTATGAGAAGAACTATTTCGTGAGAGGTCTGGTCTGGTTCGTCCTCGCCTTCGTAGTGGCAGCTGTCAGTTGGCTAGCGCCGGCCTCCGGATGGGGGAAGTGGACCTATCGCTTGACCTGGATCCTGGGTGTGCTGGGTGCGGTGTATCTTATCTGGGGAATCGTACACCGCTGTATTCTCATGGAGCGTCCACCGGTTGGGAACCTTTACGATACCATTCCCTTTATTGCGGGTGGGGGCGTCCTCGTTCTGTTCCTCCTTGAAGCGGTGACCCGGCGTCGGATCGCTCTCGGCGCGGCCATTGCGGTGGGACTCCTCGGACTCTTCCTGGCGAGGGCTTTTGAAGGAGTAGACGCCCAAGATCATATGGATCCCCTGCGGGCGGTGCTGCGCTCCAATTTCTGGCTCTCCACCCACGTAATTATCATTACCCTGGGCTACTCCGGGGGGCTGATCGCGGCAGCGATGTCGCATGTCTTCATTTATGCCAAGGCCTTTGGGCTCGACCGGACTGACAGGTCCCTCTCCCGGTTCCTGACCCGCTCGGTGTATGGGCTGGTATGCTTCACGCTATTCTTCTCCCTCGTAGGGACGGTGCTGGGAGGGATCTGGGCTAATGACTCATGGGGTCGTTTCTGGGGTTGGGACCCCAAGGAGAATGGAGCGATGCTCATCGTTCTGTGGTGCCTGATCATCCTGCATGCCCGGATGGGCGGCTATCTCAAGGAGTGGGGCATCCATATTGCTTCCATCCTCGGAGCGATCGTCGTGGCGTTCTCGTGGTGGGGGGTCAACCTCCTTGGAACCGGGTTGCATTCCTATGGATTTACTGAGGGGATTGGAGGTGCNGTNAAGATGTTCTACTGCTTTGAGTTCTTGGTGGCTCTAGGAGGCATCGGNCTTGCGATCTGGGAAAAAAAATCNCGCCGGAAAAAATCNNGGANAGNGTCCACCAAGGGCTCTGANCAGTTTCCCAAGGAGCAGGANGCTGTTGGGTAGTCGGGNGGGAGATCGNAATTGNCCTCTACTCTAGCCTGGGGGCCAACCGAGTTGACGGCCTGCCAANAGGTGCAGGTGGAGGTGGGGAACGGCTTCTCCGCCGTCCCTNCCATTGTTGATCACGACCCGGAAGCCGTCTTCACTCANTCCCTCCTGCTCGGCGATAATACGTATGCGGGTGAGGAGGTGGCCGAGGAGATCCTGGTNGGCAGGGTCGGCCTNGCCGATCCGGACNATNAGNTTTTTNGGAANAAGGAGCAGGTGCACCGGAGCTTGGGGCGCGATATCACGGAAACACAAGCACTGGTCGTCCTCGTAGATGATGTCGGCCGGGATCTCCCGGTCTACAATCTTCTGAAAGATGGTTTTTTCAGCCACTACGCGGGGTTTTAACTTTAACGATGTAGAAGAGGGGCGGAAGAACGATCCGGATGCCATGCCTCACNTCCTCCCCTTGAAAGGGCTGCTGCTCTTAGAGGTCAATAGTGAGTTGGATCTTGCGGTTCTCAGGGACAGGCTGCTGCGCGATGTCCTGTAGAAAGGCGAGAATTTCCTGGTGGATACGATTGCAGTGCGGCGTCCACTCGGCAGTCCCAAGGAGAATTTGGGCGCTTTCACGAAGCTCTGTGAAGTGGAATTCCTCAGCGCCTCTGGCATGTAGATCATCAATTTTCTCCTGTAGTTTCTGATAAAAAACGAGCTCAAATCCATTCCCAGCTTCCTTTGCGGCCCGGGCGATGGACAGGGTGACGGGAGGGGCTAGTGGCTTCAGGTTGTCAGCGATGGCATCGCAACCAATCCGCCGGAGCATCCGTTTCATCCTCTCGAATAGGTCTTCCAGCGGAAGTACACGCCACGGACACTTGTGCTCAAGGTAGTGCAGAATACCGTCCCGAATATCGTTAATAAAGGGGAAGTCAGAACGGTCGCATGAGTGCGCTGCACGTTGCAGGGCAACATCAATCCAAGCAGTATCGTAGCTCGCTACCTGATGGTGGCCAACCTGGAGAACGGGTAATTTTCCAACGAGACAGATCATGATGGAATCATTCCTTGAACAGCCTCCTCTGCATATGATCCCGCATGGCCCGATTCTCGAGGGATTGAATTTCGCTGATGAACTCGCCGACGTTGTCGAACTGGCGATACACAGAGACGTAGCGGACGTAGGCNACCGGATCGATCTGGTGGAGCTTGTCCATGACCTCCGCCCCGATGAGGTTGGAGGGGACCTCGGAAATGTGGTCCTTGTGAAGATCGGCTAAAATTTCTTCCACTGCCCGATCCAAGCGGTCCATTGACACTGGGCGCTTTTCGCAGGCTTTGACGAGGCCTCGGAATAGCTTCTCCCGGTTGATAGCCTCCCGGCTTCCGTCCTTCTTCACTACCCGGAGCTCCGTTCGCTCGATTTGCTCGTAGGTCGTATAGCGATATGTGCAATCGAGGCATTCGCGTCGTCGTCGAATCGTCGTCCCGTCCTTGGACATCCGGGAATCGACAACTTTGTCTTTGTGGGAACCGCACTGAATACACCTCATTGATTGCTCAGTGGGGAGTAAGGCTACCCAAGATGTGGTAGTGGCAAAGAAAAAAAGACACTCTATTTCGTGACAGGCGGTAATTGTTACCGGGAGTCGGTAAATTAGAAAAATTGGGGATAAATTTAGCCTGAGACGGCCAAGAGTGTAAAAAACGAGCTCAGATTTACTGACAGTGCTGAAGAAAGCCTTGCGGGACAGGGAGTAACATATTCTGTAATCCCGAATCAGTTGGGCCCCTGGTGAGGACGAGGCTTGTTCCATCTCCTCCGAACCAGTAAATGAGTCTCACATCGACCATGAAAAAGACTATCTCACTCGCAATTGTGATCGCCCTTAGCTCTCTGGCTCACGGAGAGCACAACGTTCTGACAGGGGCTGAAAAGAAGGAAGGCTGGAAACTTCTTTTCGATGGGAAATCTACCTCAGGGTGGCACAGCTGGAAAACCAAGAAGCCTCTGGAGGCAGGGGCGTGGGGAGTGGAAGAGGGATCTCTCACTTTGATGAAGAAGGGGGCGGGTGACATTTATACCTCGGACGCCTACGAGAATTATGAGCTCAGTCTCGAATGGAAGACAAAGGGNAACAGTGGGATCCTGATCAGGGTTAACCCGGAGGCGGGTGGACCAATTTACAAGGTTGCCCCCGAGATGCAGATTGAGCGCTCGAAAGGGAAGAAGAGTACGGATGCGGGAGGTCTTTATGCCTTGTATCCTATTGCTGTTGACGGTGAGAAAAAAATCAATCCCGAAGGGTGGAATACTGTTCGAATCCGAATGGTTGACGGTAAGGGGACTCACTGGTTCAACGGGCAGAAAGTTACCGAGTACCATATTGGGAGCGAGGATTGGAACAAGAAGGTGGCGGCAAGTAAGTTCGCTACTTGGAAAGGATTTGCCGAGACGAAGAAAGGGCATCTTGGGTTGCAGGATCATGGAGCCCAGGTTTCCTTCCGAAACGTAAAGATCAGGGAAATCAAATAGGCNTCCTCTTCTCTGGAGGCAGGGTTAGCTTAGCCACCCATGTGGTAGTCACGTGGGTGGCCTCTATCTCCCTCTTCAGAATCGGGTCCAGAGATCAGTATTACCTGACGGCCTTAATCCTCGTAGTCATGACTGAACACACCGCAAAAGTTGCATTTCGCCCAGGCAATGATGCCCTTGCCTATCTCCCGGAGGGGCCCTGTCAGTATGGAGAGGGCAAGTTGTCCTGGGTGGCTATCCAGCATGGGGGAGAATCTTGTGAAGGTTCCATTAACGTTCTTGATCTTGGCTCGGGTAGCAACCAGCAACATATCCTTCCGGGGCGNCCGGGGTTTGCCTTTCCGACAGAGGATCAGAGCGTATTCCTCGCTGGAATTGAGAGAAAGGTAGGGTTCTACAATATCTCTTCAGGTCAATGGGTCGAACCACCCGGAGAAGTAAGTGGAGAGGAGGATGGAACGATCATTAACGACGGCGTGGCATATCGAGACGGCGTGATCTTTGGAACCAAGGACTTGGCTTTTACAGATCCCAAGGCTGCATTATATCTTTGGTTTCCTGAAATGCGGGAGCCGGTAAAGCTGCGGGGAGGACAGACGTGCTCGAACGGAAAAATAATCCTGACACGGGAGGGCAAGGAATTCCTTCTCGATATTGATACGCCGACAAAGCTGGTAGTGGAATACCCACTTGATGGTGACGGACAGCAACTTGGAGAACCCAAGACGGTTCTAGATTTGCGGGAGGTTGCCTCCTATCCTGACGGGATGGTGATGACTCCTGACGGACGAAGCGTGATCATAGCAATGTATAACCCTGAAAATGTGGAGGAAGGAGAGGCCCGTCAGCATAGCCTGGTGGATGGCCGGCTTGAGGCAGTGTGGAAGACTCCGGGNTCACCCCGGGTAACCTGTCCACTACTTATGCCAATTGAGGGTGAAAGCGCTCTGTTCCTCACAACTGCCGTGGAGCATATGCCCGAGGACCAAAAGGCTCAGCATCCCAATGCCGGCTGCCTCTTTCGTGGCGAGTTTCCAACCTAGCGCGCTCAGGTCTGAGTTGTCTATCTGCGGGGAAGGAACTCAGCCTTTTTGGAGCGCTTCAAGAAGCTTCAGGAGAAAGTCCAGCATTTGTGCCAGTGCATCGCGATAGGCGGACCTTTGAACCAAGGAGAGACTATCCCGNGCTTCCTTGAGCAGGTCGGTGGCGTAGGCCAGAGACTTCCCGATAGCACCCTGATACTCTGCGATGCCGGCGAGGACGGTCAGATCGAGTTCTTCCTGTTGAATGATTCTTTTCTGAAGGATCTCTCGCTGGGTGTCTCCTGCCTCTTCGAGAAGATAAAGCATGGGGAGCGTCAACTTTCCTTTCTCGAGGTCTGTCCGGAGAGTCTTTCCGAACTGCTCTTCAGTTCCGACCAGGTCAAGACAGTCGTCGTAGATCTGNTAGGCGGTGCCNAGCTTCATGCCGAAGTCCTTCATCGCAGACCTGACTTCGGGCGTGACTCCTGAGATGTAGGCAGACAGGTCTGTGGCGGCGGCGAAGAGTGCCCCCGTCTTCATCTCGATGATGTTGAAGTAGTCCTTCTTTGTGAGCGTCAGGTCGAAGCGCCGCTGAGTCTGGAGGATTTCGCCCTGGCAGACATCTCGTGATGCGCTGGCAATGGCCCGGGAGAGAACCAAGTCATCAAACTCAGTCGAAAGCATGAGCGCATGGGAGAATAGTGCATCGCCGAGCAGGACCGCAATTCCGTCGCCCCATTTGCAGTTNGCAGTAGGCACTTTGCGTCTGGTGGTGGCACCGTCGATAATATCATCGTGGACCAGAGTCGCCATGTGGATCAGCTCGAGGATCGTGCCGAGCTTGAGGTGGTTCTTGGTTACTTCACCGGTAGCCCCCCCGACGAGAATGCTTAGAGCAGGCCGGATTCGTTTTCCCGCGGTGTCGCAGACATAGGACACGTAGGGTTCTACCCCGGGGTCAAACTTTCTAACCTGACCCCTCAGGGACTCTTCAACGGTGTCGAGTTCCTCCTCGATTAACTCGAAAGGGGCGGCTTTCGCATTACCCGGATTGAGCTTGGACTGATTTGCCATGGTCGTGTGCTGGTTACACATTCCCACAGGAATAAATGGGAGCAAGGAATTTCCGAGACTTTCGATAAAAACTGAAAGATGTTTGGGATTGTGTGTCTGGGGGCTCTGGCGTTGGATCCCAAATACTATGATTTTNTTCCGATTGGCCCCCATTTTCCTGTTTCCCGTTGTGGNGAGTGTATCCTCAGGAGTCGAAGTTGGTGAAAAGCCCAAGACCCCNAAGCTCCCNGGAGTGCCCTATGTTGTCCATGATGGAACCCGTCCCCAGCCNGTAAAGGTTAAGAGTGGTGGGGTCGTTTCAGTAAAGCCCCCCTCGGATGCNATGGTGCTGATAGGGAAGAAAAGCACTGAGACTTGGGAGGGAAACACTTGGCCCATCGCCAACGGGGTAATGACCGTGGCCAAGGGCGGCGGGGTTCGTTCCAAGGCCGCTTTTGGAGATTGTCAGCTCCACCTCGAATATCGAGTTCCTGCCGGAAGGAAGGTCAGCGGACAGGCTGGTGGAAACAGTGGGGTCTTTTTAATGGGNCTCTACGAAATTCAAGTCGGGGAAAGCCATACAAACCAGACCTACCCGGATGGGCAGACAGGAGCTATTTACGGACAGGCACCCCCGATGGTGAATTCCTCTGCGCCGCAGGGCGAATGGCAAAGCTTTGATCTTATTTTCGAGGCTCCTGAATACGANGANGGGAAAGTCGTTTCGCCCGCCGTTATCACTCTGATACACAATGGTGTTCTTGTGCACCATCGCAAGGCTCTCCTCGGACCTACCCGGCACAAGGCTCTGGCCTCCTATCCAGCCAAGCATCCCGAGAAAGCACCGATCAGTCTTCAGGACCATGGAGACCCAATTCAATACCGTAATATCTGGGTCAGGGAATTAGGGAATTACGACGCTGCGGCCGGAGAGTGAGGGACGGTTCTCTCCGTTTTTCAATTAGGCTGAACAAAATTTCCGGACCGCTTCGCTTGCCGGGAGGACAGGGGCACTGTAATCAATCCGGCGTTGTGGCGGATCCACGCGCAGGTAAAGGCCTCTCCCCGGGTTCATCTTTCCACCAATTAGAATTGCCCGAAGGGCAAATACAGCTAACGATTTAACCATGAAAANGCAGACAGTNCAGAGAATCACCGCTATCCTTGGGACCCTTGGGACCCTTNGGACTCNNTGGGNNTGGTGATAGTGTGAATAATATTTCGGCTGTTGCTGGAGGCGCAAAGAAGGTTGCCATCAAGGTTGTGCCGGGCAGTAGCGCTCCTTCCTCAGTGGTTAATTTTGAGGCCGTTGCAAGGGCGACAGGATTTGCCAGATACATGCCTGCAACGACCCATGCCTACATGGGAATTTATGATGGGAAGGGTTTTGTGGATGAAATACGGAAATCGGCATTGCTCAGGATGGCAGAGGATCAGCTTGGGGGAGGGCTTATCCCGGAGAACCCGAATTTTGANCTGAATNTNGAGGANAANCCNCANCTNCAGATGGNAGCNGCGNTANTNGNNGAGGAGATTTTTGTNGGNGTNGGNAANGGNGCNCCGGGNCAGGTNGCAAANATGGTNGCNTTCAACGAGTCCTACAGCCGCCAGTCGGTCAAGATGGCAATGAAGACTTTGGAAGCTGCTCTCAGCGGTGAGGAAGCATTTGGAGGAGTCAATGACCTNGTCCCACTTCTNAGTGGCTTACTGGGTGATCCCAAGGGGGGNATCGGGGTTATTGAGAAAGCCCAGATGCCGCCAGTGACCTTTGGATTCAAGGTTAGTGATGAGGATCTGCGCGAACAATTGTATGCGATGATGTCTCAGGGTATCGGCGCACTACTTGAGGGCATTGGACCAGATGGAGAGGGGTTTGCGGAAGAGGTAAATGTTGAGCGTGAGGGCTCAAAGTTTACGGGTATCAGGATTAAGGGAGAAGAGCTGGTGGCCTCAATGCCACCGGACATGAAGGAGGGAATGGCCCAGTTCATGGATGCAGCAACCGTGACGAGGCTGATGAAAATGCTGGAGTCCAAGGATCTCGTTGTCGCGGTGGGTCTTCACGAAGGCTACCTCGTAGGCTTCATGGGCTCGAGTGCAGATGACCTCCAGNTTGCGGCAAGCCCTGCGGAGTCGTTGCTTTCGCGTCCAGAGGCAGCGTTCATTAAATCATTCACCGGTAAGAGGCTCGTTAGTTTCGTGACGATGTCAGANGAGCTGCAGGAAAGTTCGAAGGGTGCTTCGATGTTCGGAGGCCTCGCTGCAGGCTTGAAAGAGGGACTGGCTGAGACCGATACTTTTGGGGATTCTCAGGACCTCGAAGTCCTTCTNGGTCTAATCACCGAGCAGGAACGAGCCATATTGGACCTTCACAGACACACCCCAGGGGGGAGCGTGACCTTTCTGGAAGAAGGGCTCAAGATTGAGATCTTTGGTGGGGCGGCCATCCCGCACCTTAAACTGGACGCTGCTCGCCGCTACTCTGGACTTAGCGAGCAGGATGAGGTGCTTCTCTTCGCCAACTGGGTTAATGATTCGGTCTACAAGGACAAGGCCCTTGAATACCTCGAAACCCTTGGAGAGACGGTCTATCTAGTGGCCAGGCAGGCGTCGTCGATGGAGTTGCCGGAGGGAGTTGCTCCTTTCGACATGAGGGAAGCCGCGGGAATTCTAGGTATGTTCGATGAGCAGATCCTTCCTCACTTCCTCGAGTTGTGGACTGGTGTCCGGGATGATCTGGTTGCAGGTCTCGGTGANGAGCGTGCTGTGGTTGTTGATCTGCAAGGGGCGCTTCCCACCGTGCCCGGACTTCCNCAGCTTCTCGCCGACGAGGGAAAGGCTCCGCGGATAGCAGTGCTCGCCCCAGCGCGGGATAANGAGCGCCTNCAGAGCTCCTGGAAGAATACCGAAAAGGCGATTAACGGAATTATCAAGATCGTCGGGGAAATGACTGGGGAAAATATTCCCATGCAAAGGCCGATGAGCAGTGAGAAGAATGAGTTAAAGACGTGGTTTTTCCCGTTTCCATTCCAAACGGATGATTTCGTTCTCAATGTCTCCACCGACGAGAACAATGTCTATGCGTCAACTTCAAAGTCTTACGTGCAAAGTCTTGCCGCAACTTTGGAGGGAGCGGAGGCTAAGCCAGGGAAGAAGGGGGCCTACTTCCATTTGGACCTGACTGTCCTCAACGACTATCTTGGCGATTGGATCAAGTTGCTCGAAGAGGAGCAGGGAGCGATCTTCGGAGAGGGATCTCCAGACGCGGAAGACATGATGCAGATGCTCCCAATCGCCAAGCAGGTCCTATCAGCTCTCGGTGAGCTCAAGGGGATCAGCAGCCATACCAGGAACGAGAATGGCGCCCTGCGGACCTCTGTTCATTTCGAGACAGGCAACTAGGAGCTGGCTGTCGAGTCCCAGCAGGACGACTGCCTACCTTTCCCAAATGGGACTGGTATTGAGCGGATTGGCTGAGCTGATTTCCGCTGGTAAAGGGTGTGGATGAAAGAGTAGACTGTCCTCATGGCTAGAATGATTGTGCCCCANGAGGACGAGCAAGAGCTCGGTGTGGCACAGTCTCAGAACGTCGAGCTACAGTTGTCGCGACAGCGACAACGCGANACGGTTCAGTCGCTGGTCAGCTCGATTATTCTTATCGGTTTACTCGTAGTGCTGCTGGCGCTCATAACGATTCTTTCGCTTCGTACGGAATCTCCAACAATCGTCACATATCAAGCTCCAATGCCCGAGCAGGAGCGGGTCGAGCGCCCCGAGGTCAACCAGAGGGCAAGGCCGAATCCTCCAGGTCAGAAATCATCCCGGGCAAAGGTGATTGCCTCTCAGGCAGTCTCGCCCATATCTGTTCCGATTCCAGATAACCCCGTGCCCGAAGGGCCTTTTGGCATGTCAGATGAAATCGGGGAAGGCTGGGGAGACAACGAAGGAGACGGTACGGGGGGAGGAGGAGCATCCTTCTTCGGTAGTTACAGAAAGGGTAAGCGGGTAGCCTACGTTGTCGACTTCTCTGGCTCAATGGGATCAACCGNAGAAGGCGGAGGCACCTTTGCCCAGGCGCTGAAGAAGGAGTTAACGACCTCAATCAGTAATCTTTCCTCCGGGATGTACTTCACCGTGATCTTCTTTTCCTCCCGCGCGTGGAATCTAAAGACAGAAGGTGATGATTATGTAGGTAACGGGTGGCACGGTCTGGGAGAGCCTCCGCATACCGGATGGTATCCAGCCAATGAGGGAGTGAAAAAGGAAGTGATCACCAAGATCAACAGAATGCCAGTGGCAGGAGGAACGATGTGGTATCCTGGCCTCAAGATGGCCATGACTATGACGCCAACGCCAAGCATCGTATATCTTCTGTCGGATGGAGAGCCTCGTGATGGAGATGATATTTCCTTTAATATGAAACAGCTTAATCCGGGTGGAACGCCAATCGACACCATCGCCTTTGAAGTGCCAGGATCGCCTGCNGGGCGTCTCATGGAAATCGCCAAGGACACGGGCGGAAAGTTTGTCATGGTCCACAAGGGTGAGCGCAAGACGGGCAGAGCAGCGGAGGCTCTCACGGATCCTAAATACGACTGAAACTTGTGCCGCCTCGATCCGGCGAGTCCCAGGGCTCAAGGCTGCGCAGAATGGCCTCTGCGAGAGGAATGTCTCCCGGAACAGTGACTTTTGGGTTGGGTCGCTGATTTTCCACAAGNTTCGTGGCGTTTCCGANAGTTTCCACAGCCGANACCTCGTCCGTCACCTGGATCTCGCGCTCCTGTATCAGGGTGTAAGCTTCGGAGAGGATCTCGAAAGAGAAGGCCTGAGGGGTCTCCATGATCCATAGGTTGTCTCGGGATAGAGACTCGCTGGTGACCCGCTGTTCATCAGTTCTTTTCAACGTTTCAGTCATACGGCGAGCCAGCGCAGCTGCTCCCCTAACACGGGCTGTTCGTACGACGTCATCAATTTGGCTGGATAATACCAGAGGGCGTGCGCCGTCATGAACGGCAATATAATCGTGTTTAGAGGGAAGAGCTTCCATGCCACGGATGACGGAGAGGTAGCGCTCCTGTCCTCCGTCGGTTCTGAGGACGGGTTTTCCAGATCCCAGATCAAGTTGCGTGAATCGCTCATTACCCGTGACCACTACGATGGTTTCGATCTCTTCAGCGTCCAGAAAGGCATCGAGGCTCCATTGAAGCACCGGCCGCCCATTCAGGGGCGACAGCATTTTGTCAAAGCCCATCCGCTGGCTTCTGCCAGCCGCGACTATAATTGCGGCGCAGCTCATTTTTTAGGACAGCGCATGGATTGGGGTCAAGGAAGGAGTATTGAGTATGAGGCAGGACGTATCCTAAGCCAGCTGTTTCATTACTGCTTGGGAAAGGGTCTTGCCGTCTGCACGTCCAGCTGTCTTTTCCTGCAGGATCTTCATTACCTTTCCCATGTCTGACCTTGCAGAGGCGTTGCACTCCGCGATTGCGGAGTTGACGAGTTCATCAATTTCCTCGAGCGAAAGAGGGGAGGGAAGATAGTGCTCAAGAAGACCAATTTCGGATTCCTCCTTCTGCGCCAGTTCCAAACGGCCTGCCTTATTAAACTGGTCCATGGATTCCCTGCGTTGTTTGATCTGTTTCCGAATAATACCCACAATTTCTCCCTCATCGAGTATCGCATCAGCGCCTCCTTTCTCAATAGCAGCATTCTTGATCGCACTCTTAACTGCGCGGAGGGTATTGAGCGCCATGCTGTCCTTGGCTCGCATGGCATTTTTCAGGTCTTCTGTGAGTCGGTTTGCAGTGTCAGCCATGGGGGGGAAGTAGAATTTTCAAGCAGTATGTTGCAAGGTTCAAGTTTAGCAGGAAGCCATGTCCCCAATCGGAATACTTATAAGGAAACTTGAAACTTGAAAGCTGGGAAAAGAGGAGTCTTCTTCATTCTGTGCGTGCAGGAAGTCTCTACCTCGCCTTAATCGGATTATCTCTATGTGTAGCTGGAGTGGTATTTGTTGCGCTCATGTGGCGAAGCTTCGATCGGGCGTCTGACCAGAGGTCCTGGATGNAGGTGCAGGCCACAATTCTAGAGTCCAGAGTCGCTCAGCGTCAGATTGGATCAGAAGTAGAGGTGGAATATGGGTTTTCCGTGGTCTATGGCTATTCGTATGATGCGNTCCCNTTTACNTCNGAGCGATACAGTCTGAGGGGTTCTCCATGGAGTTCTTCGAGGGAAAGATCGCAGCGCCGGGTAGACAAGTTTCCGGTTGGTTCATTGGTCGCCTGTTTCGTTGATCCTGCCGACCCAGCCTCTTCAGTNCTAAAGCGTGATTCCAAGGCTCCAGGCTATTCCCTGTGGTTCCCNTCAATTTTTATCATCGGGGGCCTTGGCATGATAGTTGGTGCGATCCGGGGTGATCTAATACTCAAGCGATCGCAAGGTCCGCAGCGTTGAGAGTATCCTCCATGGAGNGTCATTCAGCTTGACGTGACCTTTACAAGGAAGCCCCTGCGNCGCGCGGAGGTAAGCATCCCATGGAGGAGCAGGAGGGCTGCACCTAGGAAAAGTATGTTTGCCAAAAGGGCAGAGNCCATCTGGGTCATGGGAAAGGTTCCAAACTCGATGACTTGTCTCATTCCCTCAAACACGTGTGTGGAGGGGAGAGCGTGTGCAACGGGTTGCAGCCATCCGGGTAGTGCAGAAACAGGATAGAAGACTGCAGAGAAGGGCTGGACCATGAAGGGAACTGCCCANGCCAGCGACTCGGCNCCATGGCCGAATCTGAGAATAAGACTNACAGAAACGAGACCAAGAGCCCATCCGAAGAGGAGGAGATTAAGATAAAAGGGAATCAGAGCGAGCTCGAGTTGGAAGAGGTTGAACNGGTAAGCGGCGATTGCAATGAGAGCTAGAATCACACCAGTGAAAACAACCCGGCANAACCCAACCAGAAACATTGCGCCGACATATTCTGTAATTCTGACAGGTGCCGCAAAGATGTTNAAAAGGTTGCGGGTCCAGACATCCTCAAGGAAGGAGATTGATACTCCCTGTTGCGATCGGAACAGNGCATCCCAGAGGATAATTGCCCCGATGAGGTAGGTGATCGTCTCTGGAAAGCTTCCAGATCCCTCGGATTGAAGATATTTGGTCAAGAATCCCCAGACCAGTAGCTGTACAAAAGGCCAGAAAACGAGTTCGACAATCCGCACCGGGTGTCGAGTGTAGAGCCAGAAATATCGCAGGGCGATGGAGCCGAGGATGCGGAAGTTCATGCAGTCGAAGTTACGCTGGTGGGCTGCTATGCGAGGATGGTTTTCAGCGAAATCAGAGGATTTATCTATCCACGATCCACCGCCAGAGAAGTTTGTGACCCCGAGAGCATCCTGATCATGCTCTCGCCAATCTATCGAAGACTCAGGGTAGCGTTCAGGTCAGTATTTCCTTTATCACCCGGGCTTCCTCCACGCCGGTAAGTCGCTGGTCGAGGCCCTGATAGCGGAAGGTCAGCTTTTCGTGATGAATACCAAGCTGGTTCAGGATCGTCGCGTTCAGGTCACGGATATGAACGGGATCCTCCAGAATATTGTAGGAGTAATCATCGGTTTTTCCATGTTCATAGCCCCGCTTGATTCCTGCTCCGGCCATCCATGTAGTGAAACATCGGCCATGGTGGTCACGGCCGTAGTTGTCTTTTGTCAGCTTACCCTGCGAGTATATTGTTCGTCCGAATTCTCCACCACAGATCACGAGAGTGTCGTCAAGCATACCACGTTCTTTCAAGTCCTTGATCAGGCCTGCGCTGGGCTGATCGATATCTTCGCACTGCTGGCGAAGCTTTGACGGCAGGCTGCCATGTTGATCCCAACCCCGATGGAAGAGTTGTTGGAAACGCACTCCTTTCTCAGCCATACGCCTTGCAAGCAGGCAATTGCGCGCAAAGCTTCCGGGCTTCTCCACGTCAGGGCCATAGAGGTCTTTGACGTGCTTGGGCTCCTTGGAAATATCCATTAACTCAGGAACCTCGGCCTGCATCCGAAAAGCCATCTCATACTGCTCAATTCGTGATTGGGTTTCAGGATCGGAAAATTTCTTAAACGTTTCGCTGTTAAGATCCTTAAGGCCATCAAGCATCCCACGGCGAGCCTCTCGATCTATACCCGGAGGGTTGTTCAGGTAAAGGACGGGCTCACCGTTGCTACGTAATTTGACCCCTTGATGACTGGAAGGAAGAAAGCCACTTCCCCACAACCTGTCATAGAGCGCCTGCAATTGCCCGCGTCCGCGAGAGATCATGACAATATAGGCGGGCATGTTCTCATTGACGCTTCCAAGTCCATAGCTCAACCATGATCCCATGCTGGGCTTACCCTGCTGCTGAACCCCGGTGTTGATAAAGGTGATGGCGGGATCATGATTCACCGCCTCAGTATTCATGGTCTTAATGATGGTAATGTCATCAACGATGCCAGCCGTATGCGGAAGAAGGTCCTTGTTGACCCAGGTCCCATTGTTGCCGAAGCGCTCAAACTCAAACATTGGCGCTACACAGGGAAAGGACTTTTGTCCGCTGGTCATTCCCGTAATACGCTGCCCCTGGCGAATAGAATCAGGCAACTCCGTGCCGTGAATTTTCCGCATTGCCGGCTTGTAATCAAAGGTATCGATGTGGGAAGGCCCGCCCGGGAAAAAGAGGTAAATAGCGCGCTTTGCCTTCGGCGCAAAATTCGGGAATCCCGGCATGCCATCTGCTGCCTGCACGGAGCCAATAAGCCCCGGATTCCAGAGGCTGCTAAGAGCAGCGGCACCCATTCCGTGCCCGGTATTTAACAAAAATCGACGCCGTGTTGGATCGTGATACATTTCTTACTGGTGTTTANTGCTGCAAAAATTACCCGCGTGTCAGGGTTTCGTCCATATTCAGAAGGAGCTGCCCAACAACCATCCAGGCGGCATGGTCGACCACGTCAATCGTTTCATCACGGGTCACCTCACCGACAGCGAGAAACTCTTTTGCCTTGTTTGGATCACTCCGGAATCTGGTTAGCTGATCATCAAGAACCCGCTCGATTACTTCAGCCTCCTTGTCTGTCGCGGGACGAGACAAGGCCAGTTTGAACCCATAGTCGATCCTGGACGTGGTGTCTTTACCGCCTTCCTTGATCAACCTCTGGCCAAGAGCGCGGGCTGCCTCCACAAATTGCGGATCATTCAGGGTTACCAGGGCCTGTAGCGGAGTGTTGGTGATTGGGCGCTGAATCATACATTTTTCGCGGGTGGGCGCATCAAAGATCAGCATGTTTGGCATGGGAGCTGATCGCTTCCAGTAGGTATACATGGAACGGCGGTAAAGCTTCTCACCGTTGTCGCGCTTATAGCGCAATCCCCCGTTGAGAGATACTTCGTTCCAGATGTTGGAGGGCTGGTAAGGCTTGACACTTGGCCCCCCAACTTTTTCGACAAGGAGACCTGAGAGGTCCAGTGCCGTGTCCCGAATAAATTCTCCCTGNAGACGAAAACGCGGGGAACGNGCGAGCAGAATATTCTCGGGATCCCCCTTGGCCAGCTGCGGTGTTAACCGGGAGGCCTGCCGATAGGTAGCTGAAAGCGCAATCTGCTTCAGCATCCGTTTAACATTCCATCCACTCTCGACAAAATCCACCGCTAGCCAGTCAAGTAACTCCGGATGACTGGGCGGACTACCCTGGTTGCCAAAATCATCAACAGACTTTACCAGGCCGCGCCCGAAAAGCAGTGCCCAGTAACGATTGACCGCTACCCGGGCCGTGAGCGGATTCGCTCCCGTCGTGAGCCACTTTGCCAGTCCCAGACGGTTGGAGGAGGCCCCCTCTGGAATTTTTGGCAGAATAGCAGGAACACCGGGATTGACCACTGCATTGGGGCCCTCCTTGATGGGTTGGTCATAGGCCCCACGATCGAGGATATAGGTCTTTCGGGCTTTGTTGGCGGCGTTGTCCTGCATTACCATAACGCTGGTGCCTTTCTGTCCCTTAATCCCGCTTTCTTCAGCCACAAGCGCATCGTGCGCGGCAGTCAGCTGTTGGTATTGCTCGTCCTTCGAGGAAAGAAAGTAATCCAGCAAGGCGGTCTTCTGNTCCGGTGTGCGGCTGATAGGGGAGATTGCAAGGATTGCCTTTATCGGATCGCCTCCAAGTTGCTGGAGCTCTGCCTCGGAAAGTGCCCTGTTGTAGATACGCAGTTCATCAACCTCACCATTGTAGTTCCCGTCCTTTGAGCGACTGCCGATTTTAAAGGGCGTCTGGGTCACAATGGAATCCTTGAGCGAATCCTGCTCCACCTTGTTGGCCACGAGTTTTCCATCAACAAAGATCTTGATCCCGGAAGCCTTGGATGAACCATCATACACCACTGCCACATGTTGCCATTTGTCGGCGGCGAGGGGCTGTGCAGAAACGACCTTGAGTGCGTTNTGGGGCCAACTGCTGACAATATGAGTGCCAATGGAGCGGTTTTGGAGCCAGAGATCATAACCTCGGTAGTTTTGCCCCACATCTATACGGGCAACCACNGCACCATTGCCGTTGTCGGGAACCTTGAGCCATGCGGCAANGGTAAAGGCCTGATTACGTTCACGGGATGGCCAGGATTCAAAGGTGATCGCAGTTTTGCCATCGAAGCGCAGTCCTCCACCATTCCCTCGTTTAGCTGGGTATACTCTACCCCCGATCTGGCCNACACCTCCACCCACGCTAGCCTTGATCTGCTTGCCGCCCCTCTCATTGAGGGGAAAGAAATGAGCCAGGCCGGCAGGCTCCGGTAAAGCATCGCCCGCAGACTTCTCTGCAACGCGCAACCACTCAAGATGCTTCGTTGCAGCGTTCNGTCTGTATTCCTNCAGATTTTGGTCACTGGCTTCAATCGCTTTACGCAAATCAGCCAGTTTGCGCGCCTGCTCCCGGGGAGGCACGTTGACTACCGGCGACTGGTTGCCGCCACGTGTCTGCATGCCCGGGTCCGTAGTATTATTAAAATAGGCGAACATCTGGTAATATTCACGCTGAGTGATGGGGTCATACTTGTGGTCATGACACTGGGCGCATTCCATGGTCATTCCCATCCAGACATTGGCAGTTGTTTTGACCCGGTCGACAACGTACTCGACCCGCAGTTCCTCCGCGAATGCGCCGCCTTCATCCGAGGTGGCATGGTTACGGTTAAATCCGGAGGCGACACGCTGGGCTACCGTTGCATCAGGCAGCAGATCGCCGGCAAGTTGCTCGGTTGTGAACCGATCAAACGGCATATTAGAGTTGTAGGCGTCGATCACCCAATCACGCCAAGCCCACATATCACGAGGGCCGTCCGCGTGCATGACCGAGGAGTCGCCATAGCGGGCAGCATCCATCCATGCCAGGGCCATTCGCTCACCATATCGCTCCATGCCGAGGAGGCGATCAACGACTTTNTCATAGGCTTGGGGCGACGTATCGTTAACAAATTCTTCCACATCTGAAGGCGCCGGAGGCAACCCTGTCAGGTCGTAGGTGATCCTCCGGATCAAGGTGCGGCGATCCGCCTCTCCCGACGGCTTGAGCCCTGCCTTTGCCAGTTCGCCTAAGATGAATGAATCCACTGGGTTGCTAATCCGCTGACTATTGTTCCCGCTGGGAGGAGTCTTGGCTTTCACCGGGGCCAAAAACGCCCAGTGCTCCTTGTATTCTCCTCCGGATAGAACCCAACGCTTGAGCAGTGACTTCTGCTCCGCACTTAAGACCATGTGGGAATCCGGTGGGGGCATCACCTCATCCTCATCCTCCGAGATGATCCGGTATAGAATCTCACTGTCAGTGAGCTTTTCAGGATCAATTGCTCTCACGCCGTCGTTGGGCCTGACAGCCCCCTCTCGGGTATCCAGCCTTAGATTAGCCTTGCGGTCTGCGGCATCCGGGCCATGGCAAAGGAAGCAATTGCTCGATAGAATCGGGCGGATGTCACGGTTGAAATCGATCGCATCCTCAGCCGGCAGGAGTGGGCTGAAGCAGATGAGAATAAGGAGCGAAGCGTGCTTGGGCATGAGGATGGGTTGTGATGGTGCCTGTGGTAGCGCGGTGTGTGCTAGGTCATGATATCNTGNATCACGTGTCCATGGACGTCAGTCAGCCGATAGTCCCGCCCGGAATAGCGGTAGGTGAGTTTCTCGTGATCCAGTCCCATGAGATGGAGGATGGTTGCCTGGAGGTCATGGACGTGAACTCGCTTATCGACAGCGGTGAGACCGAATTCATCAGTTGAGCCATAACTCATCCCTCCTTTCACCCCACCACCAGCCATCCACACTGTGTATCCGTAGTGATCGTGGTCTCGACCTTTTTTACCTTCAGAGGTAGGAGCTCTTCCGAACTCGCCTCCCCAGATTACAAGGGTTTCATCCAGTAATCCCCGGGACTTCAGATCCTTGATAAGGGCCGCGATGCCCTGGTCGCAGGCATCTGCAAGAGCTTTGTGTCCACCGGGGATATCCCCATGTCCGGTATCCCACGCGATATCATATCCGCTGATGGAGTGAGAAAGTTGGACGCAGCGCACTCCCCGTTCCACCAGACGGCGTGCGATCAGGCACCCCTTTGCGTATTCGGTGTTTCCATAAAGGTTGCGAGTCGCTTCCGACTCCTTTTCGATATCAAACACATCCGGGACTGAAAATTGCATGCGGAAAGCCATCTCCATGGCTTCAATTCCAGCTTCGAGTCCCTTGTCGCGCTCCCGGCGCTCAAGATGCATCCTGTTCAACTCGGTAAGGAGATCGGCCTGCTTCCGTTGCTCTGTCCGGGAAAGATTGCTGTTCTTCAGGTTGCGCATCGCGGCATCCGGAGTCATCTGCTCAATGTTCACGTAGGCGCCCGCATAGGCCCCGGGCAGGAACGAATTTCCCCAGTTGGCAAGTTTGCCACGTGGNTGCGCACGGGGGGACATTGCCACAAAGCCGGGGAGGTCTTCATTTTCACTTCCAAGTCCGTAGACGAGCCATGATCCCATGCTTGGTCGGTTAGGCTGAAGTGAGCCGACATTGGACATCAGGATTGCTCCGGCATGTTCTGGGATATCGGTATGCATCGAATGGACGAAGCAAAGATCATCGACAACTTCGCCGACCTTGGGGAAGATATCGCTGACCCATTTTCCGCACTCGCCATATTGCTTAAAGCCAAAGTAGGAGGGGGCGAGGCCACCCTTGGTGTTCCGCAGAGACTTGCGATCTACGAGTTCCGGCCTTTGGCCNGCATATTTTACGAGGTCCGGTTTATAGTCGAAGGTGTCTACCTGAGACGGGCCGCCGGGCATGAAGAGCTGAATGACATGCTTAGCCCGAGGGGCAAAGTGCGGAATTTTCGGGGCAAGGGGACTTGGCTCCGCTACCTGTTTGGCTGCGGCTTCGGCTGTGCCTAGTCCGACCTGCTGAAGAACCCCCGCGAGACCAAGGGTGCCAAACCCTGCCCCCATCTTTCGGAGAGCCTCGCGGCGGGAAAGCTGGCCGTTGTGCAGAGTGGCGAGAGCCTTGCGGTAAGCGGCTTCGTGTTCTTGAAACTTCATTAGTCAGTAGGCCATTCTGATACTGGTCCAGCATCTTTCATATGATGAAAAAATCCAGTTTCTTTGCATGATCAAACTCTATGGTCGGGTGGGGCGGGGGACAAGAAAGAGAATGTCACCCGATACGCGTAGCTTCGGTTGTGATTCTCTGGATTTCTGCGCTTTTGGTGTCTTTGGCTCCTGTCCCAGCCCGCCCTCCAGATGGCCTTTTATTCTGGTTGATCGCCTCGCGGCGACTTTGCTGGACAAAGTTCGGCAAGGGAGGGCCAAGTTGTCACAATCGCGAAGCCGGATAGTGCGCGAGAGCCTTTCAACGGATGTTTAACTNCGGCCGCGCCTATTGCAGGACCGAGGGTAGCGCAGTGGCGGTTCTGATCCTCAACGGGAAGAGGGCTTACTTTCAAACGCAGTCATTCGACCTGCATGAACTCATGGGTTCCAAGGAGAACCTGTGCGTATTGGGCCCAGGCTTTCTCCTTGTCTTCTGCCTGGGAAAGGTAGTTGAGCCCCGCTTCCCTTTCGGTCGATTCTGGTCGCCGTTGGAAAAGGATCGAATAGGCGAGATCAAGNCGGGTGGCATCGTCAGGTGCTGACTGCTTCAGGCGTTGGGCAAAACTTTCAGAACGGGCGATCATGAAAGGGCTGTTCAGGATGAAAAGGTACTGCTGAGGGACTGTGCTCTCAATACGCGCCGCGCTGGAGGAGCGGGGAGCAGGGAAGTCGAAAATACGAAGAAATTCCTCCGAAATCGATCGATCAAAATTCCGGCTGATTTTCCCATACATTGTTCGGCGTTTGCTTTCCAGGACATGGTCGTCCGGAACTCCGCCCGCCTTTGGATCAAGGTCTCCGCTGACGAGAAGAAGGCTGTCCCGCCAGGCCTCGATATCAAGTCGTCGAGGATTCATCCGCCAGACAAGGCGGTTGTCTCCGTCCTGAGCAAAGGATTCGGCGGCATAGGTAGTGCTCTGCTGCCAGGTGTTCGATAGCATGATCTCCCGGTGCAATTTTTTCATGGACCAACCATTCTCAATGAAGGTGGCAGCTAGCCAGTCCAGCAACGCCGGGTGGGTTGGTTTCTGTCCGATCACACCGAAGTTGCTGGGAGAGCGCACGAGCGCACGGCCAAAGTGCTGAAGCCATATCCGATTGACCATTACCCGGGCTGTGAGGGGATTGCGAGGATCGGCAACAGCCTCTGCTAATTGCCTGCGGCCTGACCCGTCGGTAAAGTGAGCGCGCTCAGGCCCTGCCACGATTTCAAGAAATTTACGTGGAGCAACCGGTCCTTTTTTTCGAAGATCTCCCCGAATCGCAATATGCATGTCCCCACTGCCTGATTCGCCGAGTCCATGTGCGCTCGCTGGCTTGGGTGGAAGCGCGGCTCTGATTTTATCGAGTTGGGTGCGCAGGTCCTTGAGCTCTAGCAACGAAGATCCGGAGATCTTGGACTCCACTTCCTTACGCGATACCTTCAGTTCCTGGGATTTCTGCTCGAGAAATTCCTGGATGACTTTCTCCTGGGCCTTTATCCCGGACTGGATCGTAGTGAAAACGTTACGTTGCGCCTCGCTTGCAACCGGGATGTCCCGGGCTTTCGAGTTCCGGAAAATTCCCGCGATGGCGTAATAATCAGCGGCAGTGATGGGGTCAAACTTGTGGTCGTGACAGCGTGCACAGGCTGCAGTGAGAGCGAGGAAAGCTCGTGAAAATGTATCGACCCTGTCCGCGAGGGTTTCTGCCTCGGCCTGGGCTTTGGATTCAGGATCNCCACCATCCGAGGTATAGGTCGGGCCTACTGCGAAAAACCCNGTGGCCAAGGCGTNTCCTTCTCCGAGTAGATCGCCGGCAATCTGGTGCTTTACGAATTGATCGTAGGGNAGGTCAGAATTGAAGGCGTTCACCACCCAGTCGCGGTANCGCCATGCGTTNGGCAGGGGCTTGCTATCCTGGGATGCCCCCATNCCGTCACTGTAGCGNGCCACGTCGAGCCAGTGTCTACCCCAGCGTTCCCCGTAATGCGGAGATTCGAGAAGTCGGTCAATTACCCGGGCAAAGGCGTCGGGAGTTGCATCTTCAAGGAATGCCTCGACCTCCTCGGGGCTGGGGGGGAGCCCCGTGAGCGTGAAATAAGCCCTGCGAATAAGAGTGCGCCTGTCTGCCCGGGCGACAGCGCTCACGCCGCTACCCTCTATCCGTGCCCGGACAAAAGCATCAATCGGGCTGCGGAGCTCTTTCTTGGAGGATGGAACCGGAGGCTCTGGCTTTTGCAGAGGTCGGAAGGCCCAGTGTTCTTTGCGGAACTTTTCAAAATCGAACGAGCTACCCTTTGCTGCGACCTTACTTCCGTCCTCGGGGATAGGAGACCCCATGGCGATCCACGTAGCGAGATGGGTCACTGCGGTGGCGGGGAGCTTCTTTTTCGGAGGCATCTCAAGATCCTCAACCTGATAGCGGACCACCTTGATAAGTAGACTCTCGTCGGGTTTTCCGGGAATGAGCAGGGCTCCGCTGTCTCCACCACTGAGNATTCCCGCCTTACTGTCCAGATAGAGTGCTCCCTTCAGTTTGGAAGACTCGNTGGAATGGCATTCGTAGCAGTGGGTGGCAAGAATTGGGCGANCGTGATTTTCGAAATAGTGAATGCCTTCCTCGGTCGGGGGCTCGGCACTCAGTAAGCTGCCAGCGAGCGGGGCTACAATGCCGAGAATGGTAAACCCTGACAGAAAGCTGCTAGCGGGACGGATCATGAGGTGCTGCCTTTGCGCCNTAAAAAGCGCTATTGGCTTACTGCTTATTCCAAGGTGCACGTTCGAGAGAGTCACGATATTTCATCGCGGCCTCGGTACGAGATCGGACGTGTAGTTTCTCGTAGATGTGCTTCAGGTGAACACGAACGGTTTCGACACTAATTGAAAGTTCAGCGGCAATCTCCTTATTCGCAAGACCTCGAGCGACAAGTTGCACGATTTCAGTTTCACGCTTGGAAAGGTTGAAGGCCTGACTCGCTTCGCTGCTCGCAGGGCGGTGGAAGGCTTCTACGACGAGTCGAGCAATCTCGGCGGACATTGGCGCTCCTCCTGCCCTGACCTCAAAGATCGCACGACAAAGATCATCGGGTGAGGCATTCTTAAGGAGGTAACCGGAGGCGCCTGCCTGCAGCGCATCAAAAATCTTTTGATCATCATCGTGCACAGTGAGCATGATCACGTCGATATCAGGGTGGGTTTCCTTCACCTTTACGGTGGCTTCGATTCCAGANATTCCTGGCAGGCTTATGTCCATCAGAATTACATCAGGGCCGCCGTTCTCGATTGCCTTCAAGCCATCTTCGGCATTNTCCCAGACACCGAANGTTTCAATNCCATCCATGGCNTCGACGATTTTTCGCACAAGCTTTCCAAGNGCTGGAGTGTCCTCAATGACGGCGACCTTGATAGGTTCTCGATTANCAGTNGGCATAANGGGTAGNGGAANGNTCGTCCCAGAGNGGGTTCAGTTCAACGCAAAACCNTCGGNATTTNCGGGAAATTGAAAATAGGAGGNNTTTTNTCGTAATGAGNGNAGGCGGNNATTGCCGNGCNGGGGNTCTCTNCGGCATCTTNAAGGNNCNGTGNNAGATTCNCTTCCTCAGGNCAGNAAATCGTGNATGACCTTTGATTCCCTGGTNAGGCTGGTGAGTCGCTTGTCGGCGCCTCCGTGGCGATGGGTCAGCTTGAGATGGTCCATGCCGAAAAGGTGAAGAAGCGTTGCGTGAAAGTCGTTCACGTGAACAGGGTTACGAGCAGGTTCCCAGCCGATATCGTCGGTTTCCCCGTGGTGGAAACCCGGTTTCACCCCGCCACCAGCCATAAACATGGTGAAAGCGTTAGGGTGGTGATCGCGTCCAGTGTTGGGCTTGCGTCCGGGGCGATTCTCGCCCAGAGGAGTGCGGCCAAATTCCCCTCCCCAGACCACAAGAGTCTCGTCGAGCAGACCGCGTTCCTTGAGGTCTGCGATCAAGGCGGCAACCGGTTGGTCACTCATTCCGGCGTTAAATTCAAGCTCCTTGTCGAGATTGGAGTGCTGATCCCAAGACGCATGAATGAGATTTACGAAGCGAACACCTCTTTCAGCAAGGCGCCTGGCCAGAAGACAGTTGCGCGAAAAGGTGCTCCACGTGCGTGAGCTGCCTTTGCCTCTTCCTCCCGTGGCTGGGTCAACACGGTCTACTCCGTAAGCCTCGAGAGTTTTTTCTGATTCACCTGAGAGATCTGCGAGCTCAGGTGCGGCGGTCTGCATCCGGAAAGCTAGCTCGTAGGCTGCGATCCTGCTCTCAATTTCGGGGTCGCGTATGGACTCATGAGCAATCCCATTCAGCTTGCGCAGGGCATCAAGGCCGCGCCTCTGAACTCCGGGAGAGATTCCTTTAGGGTTACGAAGATTGAGGACAGGTTCGTCTCCGTTACGGAAGCGAACTCCGGCAAAGCTGGATGGGAGGAACCCGCTTTGGTAGAGGGTTGCCCCTCCGCTTGATCCGCGACCTGCCAGCAGAACGACATACCCGGGAAGGTTTTCATTTTCGCTTCCCAGTCCGTATGTCAGCCACGAGCCGATTGAGGGAAGTCCGAAGTGCGGCTCCCCGCACTGCATCATCAGCTGTCCGGGATGGTGATTAAATTGAGTGGTATGCATGCTCTTGATCATGCAGAGGTCGTCCGCGCAGGAGGCCAGATGCGGGAGGAGGTCGGAAAACCACATGCCGGCCTGCCCGTGCTGACCAAAGGTCCGTGTGCTTCCCATCAGGGTTGCGCTTTCCTTCTTGAGAAAGGCGAAGCGCATCTTTTCAAGGATCGACGGGTCCATTTTTTTTCCGTCGAGCTCGTTGAGTTTCGGCTTGTAGTCGAAGAGGTCCAGTTGAGAGGGGGCGCCTGCCATGAAAAGAAAGATGCAGCGCTTTGCTCTGGGGGCGAAATGGGTGAGGGCGTTTTCGGCAGCGTTTGCGTCTGAGCCAAGCATGTGGGCGAGCGCTACGCCGCCCAGACCACTGGCTGAAGTGGCGAGGAAGTCTCTTCTGGTCCGGAGGTAGAATTCTTCAGGAGATATCATGAGGGAAATTCTGCCTAGGGGCAGGTGATGAATTCGTCGAGGTTTGTGATGATACGAACAGTCGCTGTCCAAGCCGCAAGACTGGGGTTGTTCTCTCCGCAAAGTTCCCGTGTTTGATCGGGGTGATCAAGGTAGTGTGAATGGTTCTCTTTGAGCAGACCAAGGACAATATGAAGCTCGTTTTTTTCTGGCAGTCTGGACAACGCCAGTTGGAAGAGATGCGCTACTCGCTGCTGGTTATTAGTGAGAACCGGATTCTCCTCGATTCGCCGGGCAAGGGCCTGGCTGGCTTCGTGGAAGACAATGTTCTGGAGGGTGGCCAGCGCCATGAGAGGAGTATTGGATACATTTCTCTGCGTGACGGAGGTGTTGGAATCCGGGCAGTCAAAAGTCATAAGGTTTGGGGCCGGGGCAGTGCGTTTGAAGAAGGTATACATCCCCCGGCGATAGCGATTGTCGCCCTTGCTGACGTTCCACTTAAAATTATTAGCAAAGCTCTGGGCTGCAACATCCTCGGGAATGGGGGGAAAGTGGCTCTCTCCCCCGGTCTCTGCGCTCAGGAGGCCTGAAACTGAAAGGTGTAGATCCCTTATGATTTCAGCTTCTACACGCTTACGGTTCTGACGGTGAAGGAGTCGGTTTTCTGGATCATGGCTGGTATACTCCAGCCGGTGTCGGGATGATTGGCGGTAGGTCTGGGAAGTGACTATTTTTCTGATCACTTCCTTGCGGCTCCATCCGCTCTCGATGAAGAAATCAGCCAGCCAGCTTAGCAGTTCCGGGTGTGTTGGCTTCTGGCCCTGCGAGCCGAAGTTTTCTGGAGAGAGAACAAGGCCGTTTCCGAAAAGGTGCAGCCAGATGGTATTGGTTGTGACTCTGGCAATCAGGGGGTTTTCCCGACTGCTAATCCACTTGGCCAGATCCATTCTGCTGGGATTCCCAGCCGGTGAATGCAGGGGATGAAGAGAGGAGATTCCTCCGGGGTGGATGACGCCCTTATCTTTCTCGGGTTGAAGAAAGTCTCCCCGGTGAAAGAGGTAGGTCTTACGTTTGCCATGGCCCTTCATAACCGCCGCTTTCAGGATCTTCCCGGTATCGACAGGGATCTGCACTTCTCCTTCATCAGCTTCATTGAAGAAGGCATAAAGGCGGTAGAAGTCGCGCTGAGTGAGAGGGTCATAGGGGTGGTCGTGGCATTGGGCGCATTCGAGGGTGAGCCCCAGCCATGTTCGCGTTGTAGTGGCTACCCGGTCTATGACGCGTTTGACCCTGTCTTCTTCCGGATCGGTTCCGCCCTCCGTGTTGCGCAGGGTCTGGCGATGAAATGCCGTTGCAAGGTTCTGTGATAGGTCGGCATCTTGAAGAAGGTCACCAGCCAGCTGCTCGATGGTAAACTGGTCAAATGGCATGTCGTCATTGATGGAGCGAATGACCCAATCGCGCCAGAGCCAGGCGTTAGGGCGCGGATTGTCCTTTTCGTATCCGTCACTGTCTGCGTAGCGAGCCTGATCAAGCCAGTGGCGGCCCCACCTCTCTCCGAAATGAGGAGATGCAAGGAGTCGATCGACTACAGCCTTCAGAGAGATTTCAGGGTCAGTCTGCCATGCGCTCTGGAAGGATTGCAATTCCTCTACCGTTGGAGGGAGGCCTGTGAGGTCTAGAGAGAGACGCCGCAGTAATACCCCGGGCATTGCTGGGGGAGAGGGTGTTAAACCTTCTTTTTCAATTCTATGAAGGATGAAGTGGTCAATTTCGTTGGCAGGCCAATCCTGCTTAAGGACTTTCGGAGGTGACGTCTTTCTGAGTGGCAGGTAGGCCCAGTGTTCGGGCCAGGACGCGCCTTGCCTGATCCAGTTCTGGATGAGTGAAATCTCCCTTTCTTTGAGAGGGGTTTTGGGAGGCATACGCAGGTCGACGTCATCATGAGTGAGGCGGAGAAAGAGTTCGCTTTCCTCTGGCTGCCCGGAGACAAGAAGGGGCTCTCCTGACTTTCCCCCGGCCTGCGCCAAGGCGCGACTGGTCAAGTTAAGATCACCTCGTTGCTTAACTCCCCCGTGGCACTCCGCACAATGCTTGTTGAGTAGGGGCTGGATGTCCCTGTTGAAATCTATGGGCTCTGCCAGACCGGGCGCAGCAGCACTCAAGATCAAGATAAAGGGGAGGCAGGACTTGGAGGCTAGTTTCAAATGGAAGCCTTGGGTTTGCTTCAAAAATGATGGTTTTTCTGGAGTAAACAAGAAGCTTTCCACCGGACCTTCGACCCGTCAGGATCGGGAGGTTTCAGCGAAGGGAATAATCCATGGCAATCTTCAATAGCGATCAACTTACTGCTTTCAACCGGGATGGATACCTGATTGTCCGAGGTTTATTTAGTGAGGAGGAAATCGGGCTTCTCGGGGAAACTGCCCGGAACGACCACGCCATGGATCAGGCTTCCTCCACCATGGATGATGGAAAAGGAAACAACGTCAGATTGTCTCTTTGGAATCATCCAGGCGATGGAGTGTATGGGATGGTAGCCCGGTGCAGGAGAATTGTGGATGGGGTTGAGGAAATTCTTGATGACGAAGTCTATCATTATCATTCCAAGATGATTTTGAAGGATGCTAAGGTAGGAGGAGCCTGGGCTTGGCATCAGGACTATGGCTATTGGTATCAGAACGGACTCCTCTTTCCTGATCTTGTAAGTGTGATGGTCGCAGTGGATCCCGCTACGCGGGAAAATGGCTGCATGCAGGTCCTGAGTGGTTCTCATCGAATGGGCCGTATTAACCATACCCTTTCTGGTGAGCAGGCTGGTGCTGATATGGAACAGGTTGATGAGGCACGCCAGCGACTGGAGACGGTTCATTGTGAGATGTCCGCGGGCGATGCTCTGTTTTTCCATTCCAATACCCTCCATTGCTCAGCAGCAAACAATTCGGACTACTCGCGATGGGCGCTGATCTGTTGTTACAACACCAGAAGCAACGACCCCTTTAAGGAATCGCATCACCCCGGATACACCCCGCTTTCCAAGGTCGATGACGAGATGGTAATCAAAGTGGGGCGTAATGATGCGCAGCGCTCAAGCGTCGCCTTCGCGAATCTCGTAGCTGAGGATCAAAGTGCAAAGAGCCTCTCGAAAGGAGAGCTTTGACCGTGCGCGACTCCTCCACGTAGTCCTCTCCGCCGGGGAAAGATCACCGGATATTAGACACAAGCCCATATACCAGAATCATGAAATTAGGAATTATCAACAGCGCTTTCGACCAGGCGGGAGTCGATACGAAAACAGGACTAGAACATATCGCCCGAATCGGTTTTGACTCCGTGGATATTTTTACTGAGGCGATGACTATCAAACCCGAGGAAGTCGAGCTGATCAGGAGAACCTGTGAAGACAATAATCTTCCTATTGTCTCCACCGTAGTAGTCTCGGCAGGTCTGGTCGACTTCAATGATCCGGTTCGTGATTACCACGTGGAAAGGTCAAACCGATTTGTGGACCTTGGTCAGACTCTTGGTTCGAATAATCTTCTTTTGGTACTGGGGGAGTATATCTGGCAGCGGGAAGTTATTCCGCCCGAGGCGCAATGGGAGTGGGGTGTCGAAGGGGTCAGGAAGATCGGTGAATACGCTGGCGAGCGGGGTATGGAGATCGCTCTCGAACTTGAGCCCTTCAGGCTGAGCCTCCTCAATAGTGTCCCCAAAATGGCCCAGTTTATTGATGACTGCGGGATGCCTAACGTGAAGGCCAATATTGATATCAGCCATCTCGTCCTGGCAGACACTCCTCCTGATGCGCTTGAGCTTCTCAGGGGCAAGGCGACTCATGTGCATATCAGTGATTGCGACGGGAAGGTGCATGGAGACCTTCCTCCCGGTCGAGGAGTGGTTAAATTTGCGCCCTACCTGCAAGCGATCAAGGATCTTGAGTTTGATGGCGCGATTTCTCTCGAGCTGGAGTATTCTCCGGATCCTGAAAAGATCGTTGAGTGGGTAGAGGAGGCTTACAGTGCTACCGACAGCCTGATGAATCAGGTTGGATTGAGAGATTAAGTGCTCTGGCAGGAAAGTAAGATCTGGTTAGAACGTATTCTGGTTTTTCCAAATCGATATGTCCGAAGATGATGACTATGGATTGAGTGCGGCCAAGGAGGTCGTGGAGATCAATCCCCCGAAAGTTAACTACAGGCCCAGGGTTCCGAAGAGCTACCGGCCAAAGATCGCAATGATTGGTACGGGTGGGATCAGCGAATTTCATCTTAAGGCTTATCGAAAGTGCGGTTATGAGGTCGCTGCTTTTGCAAGCCGCACCCGGAGCAAAGCTGAAGCCAAGCGGGATGAGTTTTTTCCAGAGGCTGAAGTCTATGACGATTACCATGCGATTCTGGAACGTAAGGACATTGAGGTTCTGGATATCACTCCGCACCCTGCAGACCGAATTCCGATCGTCAAGGAGGCCCTCAAGGCCGGAAAGCACGTGCTCAGTCAGAAGCCCTTTGTGCTGGATCTTTCGGATGGGGAGGAGTTGATCCGAATCGCGGAAGAGAATGGGGTTAAGCTCGCGGTGAATCAGAACGGCCGATGGGCTCCGCATTTTTCCTATCTGCGCAATGCGGTAGCCGAGGGAGTAATTGGCCGGGTCACTTCTCTAGATTTTAATCTGCAATGGGATCAGACCTGGATCAAGGGAACGTCCGAATTTGAGAGTATTCACCATCTCATCCTTTTCGACTTCGCGGTGCACTGGTTTGATATTGCCAGCCAGATCATGGCTGGCCAGGAGCCGACCAGGGTGCTGGCCTCGGTTGTGCACTATGAGGAACAGGTCTACCAGCCTCCTGCTCTTGCGGCTGTTATTATTGAATACCCTGGTGCTCAGGTCAGGTTTTCCTTTAATGCCCATACCACTCTTGGGGAGGAGGATGTCACCACCGTTGTTGGCACTGAGGGGACCTTGCGAAGTCGTGGGCCAGGTCTTAACGAGCAGTCAGAAATGGAAGTCTACCTGAAAGGAGGTTGCTGCAGAGTTCCCCTCGAGAGTTGCTGGTTCGACGCGGGATTTGAGGGGGCCATGGGCGAGCTTCTATGCGCGATCGAAGAGGGTCGTGATCCGAATAACAGTGCGACAAGTAATCTTAAGTCTCTGGAATTGTGCTTCGCGGCTCTCGCCTCGGCTGACACGGGTCAGCCGGTGAAAGTTGGGTCAGTGCGTAAGGTTTCGGCCGGGCCACTGTAGGCCCTGCCTCCTCAAGGGCCGAAGCTCTTCATGGCCTGTTCAATGAGTGGTGTCCTGAAGTTATTCCCCTCATAGACAACAAGACGGTAGCGGTAGGTAATGCTTTTGCCCTTGGGGATCTGGATATCGCCTCTCCGCGCGAGGGCGGGGCCGACTCCAAACTGACCGTCGATTCTCCAGAGGGTGGGGTAACCCGGGTTCTCAGGATGGTCGATCATAGCCACATGAGCCATTTCCTTCATGCCCTCGATCTGCATCGCGAGGTCAACCCATTTTGCCGATTTCCCCTCTCCCTGCTGGTTCTTGTGTCCCTCACTGTTAATGCAGGAGGCCTTGGTGCCCCGCTTCCAAGGCATGCGAAGGAAGAGTCCGCCGTAGGCATACTTGCCGATGGTGACGTCCTGCAGGCCAGTGCCGGTCCATGTGAGGTCGAGAATGTAGTGATCCTTGCCGGCTGTGTAATGCCACTCCTGCCTGTCTCCGAGCATTGGACTTCCTTTGCCGTCAAGGAGCTCGCAATGAAATACCATGGCATCGCTGCTCTGGTGGTTTTCAAGATGCTTCCAGTAGTCTGCCTTATAGTTGTGGAAGAAGTCTCGCTTGTTGATCCGGGTCTGACCCCAGTAGAGGCCAGTCTGGTGTTTGTGGTGGCCTGGTGAAAATTGGGTGAGAACATGTTCCCCGTCGGGCGAGCGCAGCGGATGGATGTAGGGGCGAGCGTGGGCCTTGCTGTCGCCCTGCTGGACGATGACAGGCATATCCGAGGCATGCGGGATTCTCGCAGGCTCCTTGGATGTGACAGTTATTTCTGCCGTGCAGATACAGGTCAGGAGGAGGCTCAGAAAGGTTGCTTGGGTCATGAAGATGTCAGGTGAGGATTCCTTTTACAGGATGAGCTGGCTCGACCCCAGTGATTTTCTCGTCCAGTCCACGATAGGGGAAGACGAGGCGATTGTGATCAATACCAAGTTGATGAAGGATGGTAGCATTCAGGTCCCGGATGTGTACCGGGTCCTTTGCTACACTCCAGCAGTAGTCATCGGTTTCTCCGTAAGTGATTCCTCCCTTGATACCCCCGCCAGCCATCCAGATAGAGAAGGCTCTTCCATGGTGATCTCTTCCCGCTCCCGTGCTGTCCAGCTGGCCTTGCTGATAGACCGTGCGTCCAAATTCTCCACCCCAGATGACAAGGGTTTCGTCGAGCAAGCCCCGCTTTTCGAGGTCGAGGACAAGGGCGGCCGAGGGCTGGTCAGTGTCCTGGCACTGACGGGGCAGCTGGGACTGAAGCGCGATGTGCTGGTCCCAGCCGCGGTGAAAGAGCTGAACGCAGCGTACGCCGCGTTCCACGAGACGGCGAGCCATGAGGCAGTTTGCCGCATAAGTTCCAGGTTTACGGGATTCGGGCCCGTAGAGATCGAAGGTCGATTCTGGTTCCTTGCTGAGATCTGTTAGTTCAGGGACACTTGCCTGCATCCGGTATGACATCTCATAGGCTTGAATCCTTGCGATTGTCTCGGGGTCGCCGGTTTGCTCGGCGAATACCTTATTGAGTCTTGCGAGATCATCGAGTTGGCCACGCCGTTGGGGACGCTTCACGCCCGGAGGGTTATCGAGGTAAAGGACAGGATCTGCACCGGCCCGCAGGAGCACCCCCTGATGTTCGGAGGGAAGAAACCCACTCCCCCAGAGGCGCGAGTAAATCGGCTGCCCGGGGTTTTTCCCTGTTCCCTGACTCAGCATTACCATGTAGGCGGGGAAATTCTCGGTTTCGCTACCCAGCCCGTAGCTGAGCCATGCTCCAAGGCTCGCTTTGCCTAGCTGCATAGTGCCCGTGTTGATGAAAGTGATCGCAGGATCATGGTTGATCGCCTCCGTATTCATGGACCGGACAAGACAGATCTTGTCAGCGATCTTCTGAGTCCATGGCAGGAGGTCAGAGATCCAAGCACCTGCTGGTCCGCACTGTCTGATTGGTGCCACTGGCTTAGCGACAGGAAAGTTCTTCATCCCGGCGGTCATACCAGTTACCCGTTGCTCGCCTTTGACTTCCGGAGGCAGGTGCTTACCGTGGTTCTTGATGAGGAAGGGCGAGCCGTCGAAGAGGTCGATATGAGATGGCCCACCCGACTGGAACATGTAAATGACGCGCTTGGCTTTTGGGGCTAGTCGGAGGGCAGGGTGGGGGAGTGAGTTGGTATCTCCTTTCGCCATCATGGCGGTAAGTGCTGCCGCCCCGAAACTGTTTCCCGCTGTGCCAAGAAAGGCGCGACGGTTCAGGATAGTAGGAAGATCGGGCATCATATCAGCGTCTGGTTACCGATTCCGAGAGATTGAGGAGTAGCCCGCAGAGGTTGGTCCAGGCGGCATGCTCTGCTGCCGGAAGATCAAGATTAGGAAGTGATTCTCCCACCGCCAGAAGGCTCCGCGCACCCGACGGGTCGTCACGATAGCGGGCTCTTTCGCGCGCGATGGCGGTTTTGAGTATCTCTAGCTCATCTTGGCGTGGTGACCGGGAGGTTACCTGTTCGAAAGCCCGGAGCAGACGCTCCTGGTCTGACCCTTCTTCGGAAAGGAGGTGTTGGGCAAGAGCCCTGGAGGCCTCAACATATTGAGGGTCATTCATGAGGATGAAGGCCTGAAGGGGGGTGTTGGTCACTCCACGACCGGTAGTGCAGGTTTCTCTATTAGGTGCATCAAAAGCCGCCATTCCTGGTGGAGGAAGAGTCCGTTTCCAGTAGGTATAGATCGAGCGCCGGTAGAGGTTTTCCCCGTGATCTTGCACGTAGGTCTGCGAGGTGGCAGGAGTGGACCCATAATGACTGACCTGTCGCCATAGATCTCCGGGATGATAGGGCTTTACGCTGGGGCCACCGACTCGTCTGACAAGGAGTCCAGAGGTTGCCAGGGCATGATCCCGAATCATCTCGGCTGACAGGCGGAAACGGGGGCCCCGGGCAAGGAATTCGTTCAGGGGATCACGTTCGAGGAGCTCAGGGGTGGTGTTCGAGCTCTGCCGGTAGGTACGAGAGGTGACAATTCTGCGGATCAGGTCCTTTACGTTCCAGCCGGAACTTTGAAACGTCAGCGCCAGCCAATCAAGAAGTTCCGGGTGGGTAGGCCATTCGCCCTGGGTGCCAAAGTCTGCACTGGATTCTACAATTCCGCGCCCGAAAAGCATTTGCCAGAAACGGTTGACCGCAACACGGCTGGTAAGGGGGTGGTCAGGCCGTACCAGCCAGCGAGCCAGATCCAGTCGGTTGAGATCACGATCAGAGGGCACCTCAAGAGCGGGCAGGAATGCAGGAACGCCCGGTTTGACAGCCTGACGCTTGTCCGCATAAAATCCCCGCTCCAGAACGTGAGTGATCCGCGGCTTTTGAGATGTGTTCATCACCATGATTCGGTGATTTCCGGTCAGGACCTCGAGTCGTTTTTTAAGATTGGAAACGTGATGCCGCGCCGGAGATTTTGCCCTGCTTTGCGCATTGAAATAATCCCGGATAAATTCAATCTGGCTGGTTGTCCGGTGCTCTGGGGCAAGCGCGATAGCTTTCCTGAGCGCTTCTGGCAGCATGGAGGTATCGTCTGTCCCCTTAATCAAGGCGAGGCGGAACTTTTTGGGAGAGGCTCCCTCCCCATAATTAAATACGAGCTCCGTTGTGAGATAGGGCTGGTTGGCTGTGTCGACGGGCTCCTGAAAGGTAATGGTTAGATGCTGCTCTTTATCCACCTCGGAAAGAGCTGGGGCCCAACCGGTACGGCGGCTGGTGTCGTGAACGAGCTCGGGGCGAAACCCCGGCTTGAAGGAGGAGGCAGTGACCCGATCGTAGGGAGTCGCAGTATTAAGATCTATATTCTTGGCAGGAAAGGGGTTGAAGCACGGTGTGATCGTACTCATCACGAATCCGCCGGGCATCGACTTACCCCCGAAACCAACCTTGCCGCTGTTCGCCGGTTCGAACATCACGCGCAATCCGGTTACGACTCCTGTCCCTTCGGGAATACGGCAGCAAACATTATAGGCCGAGAAATCTCCCCCTGCAGCTTCAACCGATTCATCCTTTTTGACCTGAATCCGATTAGGGTCGCCATTGGGCAGGGTGGCGGTCAGATGGTCGAGGGAGATCAATTGAAACTTCTGGCCAATGCGCTTCAGTTCGCGTGCGACATCTTTTTCCCAAGTGGCCTGGAGCGCTGGAGCGGGAGAAGCGAGTTCCTTTTCCGCTCGCTGAAGTTCAATTTTTACTGAGGCTACTTCCGCGTCAGTGGAAAGGGGGGTCTTGGCCTCAATAAAAGGACGGGGGTTTACCCCTCTGTCTCCGTCATGGCCGTGGTCGTCGAGAGTATTGAAGAAAGCAAAAAGCTTGTAGTATTCTACCTGCTTGAGCGGGTCATATTTATGATCGTGGCACTGCCCACACCCCGTGGTGAGGCCCATGATGGACTCTCCTGTTGTTTTCACCCGGTCCACTGCGTAGTTGACCAGATTTTCTTCCCCAATAGTTCCGCCTTCATGGGTGACTGAGTGGTGCCGATTATAGGCCGTCGCGATGAGTTGACTACTGGAGGGTTTTTCGAGGAGGTCACCAGCTAACTGTTCGGTCAGGAACTGGTCGTAGGGCATGTTCTCGTTAAAAGCTTTGATAACCCAGTCCCGCCAGAGCCAGGCATCGCGCCCACCGTCGATTGAGTAGCCGTTCGTATCAGCATATCGGGACGCATCAAGCCAGGGCAGGGCCAGTCGCTCTCCAAAGTGAGGAGAATTCAACAGCCGTGTGACCATATTTTCGTAGGCCTTAGCTTTTCCGTCCGAAAGGAATTGCGCCATTTGTTGCTTGGAAGGAGGTAGTCCAGTCAGGTCGAGGTGAAGGCGCCGGGCGAGAGTGCGTCGGTCAGCCTCAAGACTGAATGCTAATCCCTCATTCGAGAGCCGCTCCCCAACGAACCTGTCGATCGGGTTTGCTTCCTCTATGGCAGGAAGTGCTGGCAGCGAGGGTGTGATGAAGGCCCAATGGCCCTCGTATCTTGCTCCTTGCTTAATCCACTTCCGGACGAGGGTTTTCTCTTCAGCGCTGATCTCCTTGTGAGAGTCCGGCGGAGGCATGATCTCATCGGGGTCGTTGCTGACCATGCGTTCCCACAGTAGTGAGCTCTCGGGCTTCCCCGCCACGGTCACTGGCTCCTTGCTTGAGCCGCCTGTAAGGAAGCCTTCCGCGGTGTCCAGGCGGAGCTTTGCCTTGCGCTCGTGCTCATCAGGGCCATGGCACGCAAAGCAATTACGCGCCAATATCGGTTGGATATCGCGATTGAAGCTGACCTCTGACGTTTGGCCCTGAGTAACCAGAGTTAACAGCAGAAGGATGGGCAGGTAATGCCAGTTCATAGGCGTTGGCCGCGATCCAAACATGAGAGGAGAGAGGTGACAAGCCGGGGAAGTTGGTGCGGATTTGAGGAGGTTCTGTTGAGAAAGGGATAATCAGCAATTTTGGTGCTCCCCCGTTCGATTTCCGCTTGGCACCCTATCAGCCTCCTGAGATGCTCCAAGAGATGCACCTGAAGTGCAAATGTCCGCATTGCGGAACGAAAATCCGTTATCAGGTCGAGCTCTCCAGCGGGTTTGCCCATTGTCCAAGATGCAAGACGCAGTTTCAGTTGCCTGATGCGCCCCCCGGCATTCCCAGGACGGCGGGCCGAAGTCCTTTGGAGGAGCGCTCGGCTGGGGATCAGGCTGGGAGAGTTGGAGCCGGCTTAGGGCGCAGAGGGGCTCTGAGCCTTGCCTTCTCTGATCCGATGAACTCGCAGCCGGCAGCAATGAAGGCGATGGGGAAGGAGGCAATGTTGACGTGGGGTTTTCTCATGTGGATGGCCTTTCCGGTCACGGGATGGCTGGCTTTCTGGAGAGGGACAAATGTTCTCAGCGGTCATCTCTTTGGTGGTATTCTCGGGCCTGCCGGAAGTCCTGGTCCGGGTGCGCCCGGAAGCGCGAAGGTTTCAGATCACATCGCGGTAGCAGCAGAACTTTCGGTTTTTGCTCTCCTGCTTCTCGGAGTCCTCGTTACCCTTAATATTCTTCATGGTCGACGGGTGATTGTACGCGGAGTTCTTTTTACCACGGGTCTGGNCCTCCTTCCATTTGTTGGTCTGGCNTTGTATTTTTCTGCGNTCTCNTTTGTGAATCNTAAATCCCCGGAAGTGGATGAAGCTCTTGGACATCTCACCATGCTCCTGACTCTGCTCTCCCTGAGNAGTTTTTTTCTTCTTCTCTTTTCCNCGGTTACAAGGGTGATCGGATTTTCAAGGAAGGTCGGCTTCTGGTTGGTTCCGGGTGCCCTCATAGCGATTTTTGTGCTCTTCACATGGATTACCAAATTCACCGGTGAAATTAGCCAGAAGGGAGGAAAGAAGGGGGCGATTATTCCTTTGCAAATCGAGTTTTCTGAGCCCGGCATCAATCGTCCTCAGGATCCTGAATCCACGAAACCTCGCGAAATAGGGCCGGCAGCTAATCCGATTCGGCGATCCTGATCCTTTTTGACTGCAGGTAGCCGAATTCGCAGTTTGACCGGAAGGCGCTTTTCCTGTGGCTTGGGAGGAACTCACTGAGTTTCATTATGATCATGAACATTACTCGCATTATTCCGGCCGCTGGTCTTGCCTTCGCGGCGCTCCTTCTAGGTCTTTCCAATGCCTCTGCCGAGGTGTCCGTTTCCAAGATCTTTGGAGATCATATGGTTCTCCAGCAGGAGGCTCCGATTAGAATCTGGGGCGCTGCGGATCCTGGGGAGCAGGTCATCGTGGGAGTCGCAGGAGGGGGAAATGCGCTCGTGAAAGCGGATGAAGCCGGGCGGTGGAAGGTAGAGCTTCCGGCTATGAAAGCCGATGGGAAGGCTCACACCATTACGGTGCAGGGCTCTAAGGAGGCTGATAAGGTTACCTTGAAGGATGTCCTGATTGGTGAGGTCTGGCTGTGTTCCGGGCAATCGAATATGGAGTGGAGCGTTCGCCAGTCCATGAATGCGGACAAGGAAATTTCGGGGGCTAAGCATCCGCAGATTCGTCTCTTTAATGTTCCGGGACATGTTCGTAATGCCGAGCCAATGGATGATCCAAGAGGCCAGTGGCAGATATGTTCGCCCCAGACGATTTCTGGCTTCACTGCAGTAGGTTATAGCTTTGGAAGAGAACTGCAGAAGAGCCTCAAGGTTCCCATTGGGCTGGTGGGGACAAACTGGGGAGGGACTCGGATTGAGCCATGGACACCGCCGGTTGGCTTCAAGTCAGTTCCAGACCTGAAAGATTATGTAGAGAATCTTGATGCCATTGAGGCCGCCAAAAAGAGTGGAGGGAACCGCCCCCGGCCCAAGGGGGGCGCAGTAGAGATTTTCAATGGTATGGTGGCCCCTCTGGTTCCGCTGAGTGTGCGCGGTGCGATCTGGTATCAGGGCGAATCGAATGCTGGTGATGGTCTTCGCTACGAGTACCTCAAGGAAGCGCTTGTGAACGGCTGGCGTTCAGTTTTCGAGAACGACAAGCTTTCATTCTACTGGGTTCAGCTGGCCAATTTTCAAGGGCCGAATGCAAACCCCGCTGGAGGGGGCTGGGGTCCTGTGAGGGAGGGCCAAAGAAGGGCTCTGAGGGTGCCCGGCACCGGGATGGCAGTCATTATCGATATAGGCGATGCGCGTGATATTCACCCCAGGAATAAGCAGGATGTGGGCAAGCGTCTTGCGCTCTGGGCTCTGGCCAAGGATTATGGGAAGAATATTGTGTATTCAGGACCTCTCTACAAGAGCATGAAGAAAGAGGGAGATACTATCCGGATCAGCTTTGATCATGCGGGTTCAGGACTGATCACGGGCCGCAAGGAGGGGTTGAATCCAGTCATGGAAGTCGGGGGAGGCCAGCTTGGGCATTTTGCTATCCAGGGAGCTGACGACCAGTGGCACTGGGCAAATGCAAAAATTGATGGAGAGACGGTGGTCGTATGGAAGGAAGGCTTGAAGAATCCCAAGCATGTCCGCTTCGGGTATGAGTCAAATCCAGCAACGATTAACCTCTACAATAAGGAGGGTATTCCGGCGTCCCCCTTCACGACCGACTAGGAGGTCGGACGCATGCTCGGCCGCCGGGCTGAACATGCGCCTCAGGTATGTGCGTTCGAGGGCGTTGGTATTCATCTAAGTTGTCTGTCTCCATGGAGAGTGAGGATCTAAATTAGTGCCATGAAATTCCTTCGACTTGGATGGGTGGCATCCATGTTGGCATCGTCTTTCCTGTCTGGAGCGGAGAATTTGGGTTGGCACGCCTCCGGGAAAGGGGGTGCGGTGGTCGCTGAGAATCCGAAGGCGGTGGCTGCCGGGATTGAGCTTCTCGAAAAGGGGGGCAACGCAGTGGATGCGGCAGTGGCCACTATGCTGGTGGCCAGCATCATGGACTACAACATGTTCTGCATCGGGGCGGAAGTTCCCTTCATGATCTACGATGCGAAGAAGAAAGAGGTAAAGACTCTCTCGGGGCTGGGAGGTGCCCCGCTTAACAAGGACAGTATTAAGTGGTACTACGAGCATGCTATCCCCGAAGAGGGTGGGATCAAAGCGGTTCCGGTCCCTGGGGCGGTGGGACTCTTCTTCGATTCGCTCTCCGTGTACGGGACGATGCACTTTGCCGCCGTGGTGGCGCCCGCCCTGCGTATCCTCGATGGAGGAGGAAAGGACTGGTATGACGCGCTGGCGGCGACATTCCGCAAATTGGTGGAAGCGGAACGGGCACGGAAGGGAACACGAATGCAGAACCTTCAGAGAGCCCGGACGCGGTTCTATACCGGCGATATTGCGGACGAACTGGTTGCCTATTACAAGAAAGCAGGTGGCTTTTTAACCAAGGCTGACCTTGCCGCCCACAGGACCCTGATCGAGGAGCCAGTCATGGTGGAATACCGCGGTTACGAGGTCTACAAGTGTGGGGCCTGGACTCAGGGGCCCTATCTATGCCAGACCCTGCAGATTCTGGAGGGATTTGACCTCAGGAAGATGGGACACCTCTCTGCGGACTATATTCATGTTCTGGTTGAGGCCCTGAAACTTGGACTTGCCGACCGCGACTACTACTATGGAGATCCCCGCTTCGTGAGCGTGCCCATGAAAGAATTGCTATCCCAGTCCTACGGGGATCTACGGCGGGGCCTGATTGATATGGGGAAGGCTTCTCTGGAAGTTCGACCGGGAAACCCGGTTGCGATGAAGGCGCTTGCTGACAAGCCCGGTAAGTATCGCCCGGGTCCGGGCGGCACCACCACCTGTGTGGTAGCCGACAAGTGGGGTAACTTTGTCTCCGCTACGCCGAGCGGTAATAATCCCTACAATCTCTGCGGCACTCTCGGAATTGCTCACGGGAATCGCCTTCGTAGTCTCAACACAACTTCCGGGCATCCCAACCGGATCGAGGCGGGCAAGCGTCCCCGAATCACTCTGACGCCCACCCTGGTCCTCAAGGGTGGAGCACCCGTTATGGCAATCAGCGTGGCCGGGGGAGATCTGCAGGACCAGACAACCTTGAACTGTCTGCTGAATGTGATCGAATTTGGAATGAGTCCTAAGGAGGCGGTGTCCTGTGCGCGCTTCAGCACACGGCACCACGAAAACTCATTCAAACCAGACCGGAAGCGCGAGATTTCCGGGCTGGGGCAGGTGACCCTGCAGGATACCATCCGGGAGACGGTAGTCAGGGACCTTTCCGGCCGCGGTCACAGAATTGGAGCAGCGGGTGGGGCAATTGCCGCTCCCGTCATGCTGGTGCATGACCGGGAGAGTAATCTTCTGCATGCGGCCGGCGATCCGCGTGCTGGTCGTCACGCGGCAGTGCTCCAACCAGAGCAATAGTCTGGGTTTCAGCAGGGGAGGAAGTGGCAATCAGGAGGACCAGTTTGTGCCGAACTCCGGGTAGAGCGTCAGTCCTCCGTCAATAAAGATAGTCTGCCCTGTGATATAGGAAGCTTCGTCAGAGCACAGGTAGGTCGTAAGGCCAGCCATTTCCTCAGGAGTTCCCGATCGACCCATGGGAATATGGCTCTCTACATCTGCGCGAGCCTTTGGGTCGTCGATCCACGCACGGTTGATTGGAGTAATGGTAGCGCCGGGAGCCACACCGTTGACCCTGATGCCATGTGGAGCATACTCCAAGGCGAGAGTCGTCGTGAGATTCTGCATGCCACCCTTGCTCACCGAGTAACCGATGAAGCCGGGCTTTGGAATAATTTCATGAACGCTTGAGATGTTGATGATCACTCCGGTCCTGTCGCCTTGGCGAAGATCTGAGAGGGCGCGTTGTGCGCAATGGAAAGCGCCCGTAAGATTTGTGGCGAGGATAGACTCGAAATCGCTACGTGAGGTCTCATGACTGGGAGATTCAACCTGCCATGCAGCATTGTTAATCAGGATATCGATTCCTCCCATTTCCTCCAGAAACTGATCGAACATGGCATCCACCGCACTCCCGTCGGCGAGATCCGCCCGGAGCAGGATGGGGGAGTGCCGGGAGCCAGCATTCTGGATTTCATTTCTGGTGGCCTCTGCTCCTTCCTGACTCCGGAAGTAATTGATTCCCACCCGCCCTCCTTCTGCAGCGAGGCGGATAGCGATTGCCTGACCGATTCCTGAACTAGCTCCGGTTACGAGGATGCGCTTGTCTTCAATGCCGTTCATTGAAGAATAATATGTCCCAGCAGGAGCCTGCTGGCGATCCAGTAATCCGAATGTATCAGCTCAGGCCCTTGATCGGAAGGGCGCTGGTGACCAGTTGATGGACGTCACGGGGAAGATTTTCCATCAGGCGGACCTGACCAACATCCAGCAGGGTGTGCATTATGGTTCCGATGAGATTTTCAGTCGTTACCGGGTTGGAAGCTGGTTCTCCCGCATCGGGAGAGGATTCGCCGATTACCTGCCCCATCCGCAGTCCCCCACCCGCAAGCATGAGGGGAGCGAGTCGGCCCCAGTGGTTTCGGCCACCGTTGTTCTGAAGTTTGGGAGTGCGGCCCATTTCTCCGCAGCACACGAGGAGAATCTGATCACTCAGACCGCGTTCATGAAGGTCATCGAGAAAGGCCGATACGGCATGATCAAATGGGACTCCGCAATAATCCATGCCCTCTGCAGCTCCGGCGTTGTTCTTATCGGAGTGGAAATCCCACACGAAGTTGGTTGTGACCGTGACGAATCCGGCCCCGCGTTCGCAGAGGCGACGGGCCAGCAGCATCAGTTTTCCGAGGGTTTGTCCATGGTCCCGGTAATTCCGATGGTTGTTCCAGGATTTGCTGATTGAGTTTGGATTAATCAATGGTGCGGTATCGTAACGAGCAATAGTTCTGGGGTCTTCTCCGGAGAGGTCGAAGGCCTCGGAGATGCCGCCGGTTATCATGTTAACCGCTTGCTCCTGAAGCTCCCCGAGCCCATCGGCGGCCCCGTTGTCGATGGCCCTTTTGAGGTTATCGATCTTGTTGAGAAGATACATGCGGTCCTCAAGGCGCTGTCGAGACATCCACATCGTCATGTCCCCTTGCAGGCCGTTTTTTGCACTTCCCGGAGCGAAGGGCGCACAGGAGGCTCCGACTGTGCCATGGGCAAGGAGGTTTCCGAATTGCTTGACCCGCTCCTGAGAATCAGCATCGACAGCCCGGGGGAAAAGGGCGACGTTCCGGGGCATGCCAGTGGCGGGAACATTTGCACCTGCGATCCGGGAAAAGAGTGAGCCAATGTTGGCCCCCAGAGAATCTTTTCCTACGATGGGCTTTATGTCGTGGTTCCCATTTCCGGTGGTGTAAGACCTGACGATCGCGAGCCGGGTTGCTCGCTCAGCCAGCTTTTCAAACGTGCTGCCGAAGGTCACTCCCGGTATGGAGGTCTTCACCTCACCTGTGGAGCTGCGAATCTCGGCTGGGGCGTCCATTTTTGGATCAAAGGTCTCTTGCTGAGGAGGGCCCCCATGCATGAATAAAAAGACCACAGATTTGTTCTTGAGCGGGATTCCCGCCTTCGCAGCAGAGGCTCTCCAGCCTATCAACTGCGAAAGGGAGAGGCCTCCAAGACCCAAGCCTCCTACTTGTAAAAAGGAGCGGCGGCTGTAGGGGCTGGAGTCAGCAAAAGTGATCATTTGGAGGCCGTTTCGGGAGGGGTCTTTCCTGGTGAAGGAAAGGAGTAGAGGAGTTTTCGGTCGCTAGCCTGCCAGATCCTCAGGACTCCATTCTCACCTCCTGACAGAATGATGGATCCATCGGAGCTGACTGCGGTGTCGTAGATGAAATCGTCTACGCCGGGCAGGTTTTGCCCTCCAGATTTCAGGACCTTGTCTCCACCGCCAGTTACAATGGTTTCACTGGTTCCAATAAAGGCGATTGTAGTCAGCTCTTTTTTGAAGCCAGCCTCGGTTTTCTTCTGCTTTCTCGTAGCGACGGTCCAAAGTTTGGCGACATGATCTGCTCCGGCGGAGGCAATGGTCTCGCCATCAGCACTCCAAGCGACATCGAGAACGTGACTGGTATGTCCCTCCAGCTGGTCCAGCAGCTCCTTAGTGTCGATCTGGTGTATCCGTATATAACGGTCAGTTGAGGAGGAGGCGATTCTTCTGCCATCGGGAGAGAAGGCTAGCCCGGTAATTGTATCCTGATGTGCCTTAATGACTCCTTGTTGTTCACCTTCAGCAATGTTCCAGAAGCTCAGGGATCCATCACGGGAAGGAACACCAGATCCGGCGGCGAGAATCTGCCCNTCAGGGTGAAAGGCAAGGGACAGNANACGGTCTGGAAAAGGGTCCTCGCTCTCCTGGTTCCCAAGGGTTCTGTTTAGTTTCCACTGTGATGTCCGGGTCCAATGGAGAAGCCCCTTGTTGGGCACGGAAGCCAGGAGGTGTCCCTCTGGACCGAATATGACAGAGGAGACGGGTGCTGAGTGAATAACGTCAAGAGGCTGCCCCGTGACCGTGCTCCACAGCCGAAGTCCACGGTCATGGGTTCCTACCGCGAGCAAAGTGCCATCCGGCGAAAAGGCGAGCGTCTGGACGCTGGCTGCTTTAAGCTGCTTGGCCTGCTGCTCAAGCTCCTTGAATGAGGCTTCTCTCCGGGTCAGTGATTCATTGGCTTCCACCGAGGCGGATTCTGCGGTCTGCAGGCGCTGGGTGGATCTTACAGTATCTTTTTTGGTAAGATCCCGGGTTCGTTCGGCGTTTTGTAGATTCCGCTCGGCAGTGACCAGTTCATTCGCGGCCTTGGCAGCTTCCTCGGCGGCCTTTTTGGCCGCACCCTTGGCAGCTTCAAGNCCAGAATCGCCACTTTTCTCGAGTTCTATAACTACTTTTTTTGCAGATTCATCACCCCCGCGTTTTGCAGTCGCGTTTTCCTCCTTGGNGCTGAGATTTTTCTGGGCTTCTGCGACCTTGTTGGAATCAGCCTCAGCCTTGGCTTTCAGCTGCTCGAGTTCCTTCCTTATTTCTTCCACCTTTTTTCCTCGGANTTCTGTAATGCGCTTGGCCAGTTCCAAGCTCTGGCTGGAACGAGTGANCCGCTGTTGGAAGTCAGGGTCGCCCTTGAGCTCTCGCTGGAGTTTGCCGTCTTCGGCGGACCAGATCTTTATTACTCCGTCTTCTCCCGTGGTGGCGACTTGGTTGGTTCTTTTATGGACGGCGACTGTGGAGATCGGCCCCCCATGATTGAATGTTCGGATGACTTTTCCCGCCAAATCTCGTAGCTCGAGGAGACCCGGGATGTGTACAGAGAGTAGTTGCCCAGTCCCATCGCCAATCGCGGAAAGGGCCACGAGCTGCCCGGGTGTTTTCCATTCGGTCTGATCTTTGGCCTCGGGAGGGGCGTCCGCCTCCGCTCTGAAATCAGCCAGCGGGACGATTCGGATAGAGCCATCCGCGCAACCAACAGCAAGCGTTGAGCCTTCAGCAAGCACTGTGAGGCTTCGTCCTTCGGAAGGCAGATCCACACGAGAGGTCTGAGCCGTATTGGCGAGGTCTACACGGATTATGGCCTTATCGTCAGATGTGGTGAAAAGATACTTTCCGTCGAGAGAATACTGAAGAGCTCTGATCGGAGCATCGTGCAATTTGAGGACCACTGGGTCCGTGGGTTGAGCGAGATCCAGGATGGCAACGTGCCCCTTGCTGTCTCCAGCTGCAACCTGAGTGGTGCCTGCGTTGCTGGAAAGAATGGTGGCAGCCTCTGGCAAGGGGATCTCCAGGGTTGCGGGGGGGACAACGCTACGCTCCCACAATTTGACTGAGCGAAATCCTCCTGAAGCGAGTGTTCCTTGAGGATTAAAGGCCAGGGTATGAACGAGATCGCGATGGGCCGAGCCAGGGCTCCCCGCAGGGTCAATAAGTTCTGCATCGAGATTGCCAGAGCGCAGATCGTAAACATGTAGCTTATTCCCGTTACCGGTGGCCGCAAAGCGTGCATTCTCTGAAATCGCGACAGCGTAACTCGAGTGGACGCCTTCGAGAGGCTCCCATTCTATCGGGCCTGCGAGGATGGAGGAGGATTTACCTTCACCACCCTGTTCGATCCAAAGTCTCAGGAGCGCGAGCTCGGCAGGGTTCAGGTTGGACGCATTCGACTTGTTGTTATTTGGAGGCATGTATTCCTCCTCGAGATGAGCTGCAGTCAGGAACAGGAGGCTCTCCATTGGTTTACCCGGGACGAGAGCGGGACCGCTGTCTCCTCCGATCAGCATCTCTTCTGGAGATTCCAGGTTCAGGTCGCCCTTGGCTTTTTGCTCATTATGGCAGGCGAAGCAGTTTTTTCGGAGAAAGGGTACGACCTCGTTGGCAAAGTCGACTTTGGTCTCCCGCTTCAGTTCGCCTACTGGCAGGCCTTCCGCGGTAACAAGGCACTGAGACGTGGTCAGAGCGAACCCGACAATAACTAAATGGCGTAAAAGAGGGGATCTCATTTCGTGGGATCTTTCGGGGCTGCGTTTACCAGCACAGTAATCAATTTCGAGTGGGTTGTATGCTTACGATCTTTCTCCTTGGCGACTTCATTAGCCTGCTTAAGGCGCGCCGACGCATTCTGTTTGGCTGCAGCGGCCCGCTTCACCTTTTCCCCTGCAGCCGCGGCAGATTTCTGGGCCTCTTCAAGAGAAGATTTTTTGTCTGCAACTGCTTTTTCGAGAGGCCCTTTACCCTCTTCAGAGGCGGCGGCGAGGTTTTTCTCCGCTTCCTGCAGATCCTGCTGGGCGGGGGCGATTGCAGCCTTGGACCGGTCGGCTTCCTCCTGCGTTTCCTTCTCCAATTGAATGATTCTGGCTTCCTCTGCTCGGGCTAGTTCTACGGAAGAGAGGTTGTGCTTGTGTTTGATGGTGCTCTCGCCTCGAAGGCTGAAGGTCCATAGCCCCGCCGTGGCCTTGAACTCGTTGGTGCTGCCAAACGTAATTGCCAGTTTTCCCTCACTGGCATCCTGTTTCAGTTTCACTGAGGGAGGCTTGGTGTGAGGAAGGCCGTGAACTCCAATAACCAGGTCGCCTTTCAGGTTCATGGACTTTTCAATCTTGAATGGGATCTCCAGTTTTTCTCCGAGGGTGATCTCATAGCGGTCTGAAGCAGGCTGAATAATAATCGGTGCGGGTTCGTCCGCGGTGACAGAAAGGGGCAGCTGGCAGGAAAGACGGGACCGGGTGAACTCGGTATCTCGATTGCCGATGGACCACGAGATTGTCCCGGGACGAGCGGCTCGGTTGGTATCACCAGCCGTTCCAACTACCCTTACAAAACCTTGCCAGTTTTCGACCTCCTTGGTCCCATAAAGAACCAGCGTTGCAGTATCTTGCCCCGACGGAAGGGTGACGGGGGGGCAATCGATACCATCGGGGAGTCCTTTCACTGAGAGGGAAATGGAATCCTTGAAGCCATTTCTACGGATCGCAAAAACCCGGAGCAGGGTCGTGCCGCCTCGTCGGATGACTGCGCTGTGACGGGAGATGGCCTTGGTAGCCTTTGCGGGGGCGGCATACCATGANGTGGTCACCAGATCGTAATCTGGTGCGCCTGGCTGGATGATCAGGCGGTAAAGATCCGCAGGGCCGCCACCACCGGTGTAATCGTGAATGCGGAGGCGGTAGTTNCCGTCACCCGGAGGGGTAAAGAGCAGCGAGCAGTCATTGTTTCGGAACGGAAAATCTGCTCCGCCAGGATTTCCCCCGGAGTCATCATTACNGGCAATTTCCTTGAACTGTTCAATTCCCTCAGCGTCGACCGTGACCTGATCTATCCACAGGACGGGATCGGAGCCTGCCCGGATCCGGCTTGCTATGCATTCGATCCAGAGAGGCTGCCCTCCTTTGGCCTCGAATCGGTATTGGTCGAGGTCACCCTTGGCATCAAAACGCGCGTGAGTTTCACTGGGAACTCGGATTGCCTGCTCCTGTCCCTCATTACCCTCCATCACCGGGAAGCTGGAGAAACCAACACGTATGGGATTAGATTTCCTGCCATTTGACTCCAGACGCCAGGTCATTCCGGGGACAAGAGAGGAGTGAATTCCTCCTGATCCCAGTTCGAGAGTGTTCCCCTGGTCCAAGGGAATCTCAACCTCGATACTTTCCAGTTCCTCAAGTCCCAGACGNATCCCTTCGCCGGTGCTGCCTCCGGGGAGATTGCGTCCATAGATCTTGAATTTCCCGGTGGTTCCGAGGGGTCCGGCAGGCGGGTCGATAAAGTCGATGTGAGGAGCATCGGTTACAATCAATCGGTAGGGGTAATGCGTTCCTCCNGCGTAGNTGAAATCGTGGACACGAAGCAAGTAGTGGTCGTCCTTCGGTGCCGTAAAATCGAGAAGTGGATCCCGACCGCTGGTGTCCCTGTCGCGCTTGTATTCATGCCCGCCGCTGTCCGCTATTGAAATTGTACCATCCATGCGGGAGTCGATAATCTCAGCCTCGCAGCGGATGATAACCCGCTGTCCCTTCCTGAGGGTGACCTTGTAGTGATCAACTGCCGNAGCATCTGCATGCCCGTTAATCACGGTGTTGAGTGGTAGTTCCTCTGCTGTTTCGGGTGAATGATTGACCTGGTGAACCTTTTCCGGGAAGGAGCTTACAGCGAATGCACGCGGTGCACTCATGCCGAGCCGGGTGGCGGCGATGACTTCGTAGACGCCGGGTGCCACATCNGGGGCGACGGAAACCCGGTAGTTAAGCGGTTTGTGNCCAGCAGGGGTGAACTCGGTGGCGGCNATCGGTATCTGCTCGCAGTTGATTCCCGGGTGCGAAAAAAGCAGCCCTGTGGTCTCTCCAAGTTCAGCGCCTCCGATAACTACTTCCACGGTTTGTCCAGCTTGGCCGCCTTGTGGAAAAATAGTTTGCAGGTCAGGGTGAGGGAGCTGAGCGTTCGCCAGAGAGGTTCCGATGAGGAGGNAGGAAGTGAAGATGCTTCTTCCTCTGGTATTTGAACTGGTCATACCAGATGGACAGTTAGTGGTTGAAGAGAAACTCTTTGGTGTTGAGAAGCGCCCAGATCAGATCTTCATAAGGTTCACGTGCGAGCGCCTCTGGCGAGGGCTGTTTTTTCTTGGCTTCCTCACTCAGGGTCGAGGGGTCCGCAGGGGTTCGTTTTCGATTAAGATACCGTATCCCAACCTTCAGCTCTTCCGGTNCGGGNGCTCGTGAAAATGCCCGACGATACAATTCACTGATACGTGACTCGTCACTGAATTCCGTATTCTTAACCAGAAGAGCGGCCCTCGCGTTATCGGCGGCGAGCTTGTTTCGGATGTTGGTGGAATTGACGAGATGCAGGGCCTGCGCGAGGTTTACATCGTCTGCTCGTTCGCATTCGCAGGCACTGTTCATATCCGGACGGCCGAACACTGAAAGAAAGTAGGACTCCTTGGTGAACTGATCATCGGGAAGTTGGACCGCGCGAATTCNCTGAGGCTGTCCACTGAACTTTTCCTTTGCATTGGTGACCGTATTTATTCCATCGAGAAGAATTTCGGCGGGTAGGCGCCGGGGATAGAATCGGGAGTAATTCTGCCGATCATCCAGGTTAAATTCGTTAGGGTCAGAANTGAGCTGATAGGTNGTGCTGTTACATATTGTGCGGACAAGCCCCTTAAGATCATATCCGCTTTCGACAAAACTCTGCGCGAGGGCGTCGAGAAGTTCGGGGTGGGTTGGAGGATTGGTGACGCGCATATCGTCCTCCGGGTCAACAATGCCGCGTCCAAAGAAATGTTTCCAATAGCGGTTCACCAGCATTCTGGCGAAGAAGGGATTNTCTTCGTTGGTCATCCAGTCTGCGAGGGAATCCCGGGGGTCNTGATGCTGAGCNAGGCGGAGCTCTNTCCCGCCAAGGGGTTTNGGNGGAAGGGCGCGCCCGCTTCGTGGGTTTTTNGCNCTNGCTNCTCCNATTTTNTTNAAGATNACTTCCTCNCCNGGTTGGGCGCCNGGCTTACGGCCGACCTTGGAGAAGAAGGCCTCAAACCCGTAATAATCGTCCTGACTCCATTTCTCGTAAGGGTGGTGATGGCATTGGGCNCACTGNAGGCGCTGGCCGAGAAAAATTTGGGCAACNTCCTGTAGCTGTTCCTTNCTGTCCTTGACNGTGCGATACCAGATGACCGGTGGGTTNTTGCCAACCTCCCCCGATGCNGCAACGAATTGGCGNACAAANGANTTGTAGGGNACGTTGTGNTGNAGGGAATTNCGGATCCATGAGTGAAAGGCAAAGCTGCCCCTNGCATGGTGGGCTGAGGTGCGTTTGTTGCGAAGNATNGCNGCCCACTTNCCGGCGAAGTAGTCNGCGTAGTCAGTGCTNGNNAGCAGTTGGTCNATNTTGAGCGTNCGTTTTTCNGGGTCGGTATCAGCGAGGAANNTATCNGTTTCGTCGAGGGTGGGGAGGCGNCCTGCNATNTCGATTGTGGCCCTGCGGAGGAAGGTGGAATCATCGCTGAGCGAAGAGGGNGGAAGGCCAAGGGTGCGAAGCTTGGTAAAGATNTGCTGGTCTACNAGGTTATCNGAGGACGGCAAATTATCGACNGGTGCTCCNAGAGGAATNGTTGCCCGAAAGACACCAACATGTTCCTGAAACCGGATCATGACAGAGGTNCTTCCCGTTCGCTCCTGCATGGTCACAAGGCCTTGGTCGCTCACGATCGCCATTTCCTCGTCGTTGGCCTCGTATTGAGCGATACGGGTGACGTCCTTGCTAGATCCGTCACTGAAGTGGGCAACGACTCTTAGCTGTTGAACAGCCTTGGCGCGGGTCAGGCGTTCTCGCGGCTCAACCGAAATCCGAGTTACCGGAGAATCACCATCGGAGCCATAGGGGAGACCTTGTCGAATCCAGCGGATGATTGTTTTGTAATCATCACTGCTTCGAGTGAGGCGTGATCCTCCCTGATGAGGAAGTTCTCCGCTAGCTTTGAGGAGAAGCAGGCTGTGGGTTGGNGAGGCCCTGAAAATTCNTCTCCCCAATCCCTCTCGCACTAGATAGCCGTGGTCGTCCTGCGGTTCATAACCGAGCAGTGAGAGTTTAAATCCGTTCTGGCCCTCAGCTTTGCCATGACACCCACCTCCGTTGCACCCATGGCGTGTAAAAATAGGCACGATTTCGTTNGGAAAGCTGATTGGAAGGTGTTCGTCTGCCTGGTTCACCTTGATTGCTCTCGAAAGGAGTGAGCCCGCGAATTCTGCNGTTATAGTGGCACTACCATTACCGATGACTCGAATGAGTCCGGTCGGAGAAACTGTCACGATACCGGANGGCTCCACGGAAAATCCTGCAATTGCAGTTACATCCTTTTTTCCGGCGCCCTCATGCGAGGTAAGCACAAGTTGATGCAGGTCGTGGGGGCCCTTCATGGTGATATCTCCGTCGCTACTCCAGTGGAGAGGAGTGGCCTTTGAGGTGCCCTCGGGACTGCTGCCCGTCGCGACCAGGGACNGGCCTTTTGAGGCCTCCTCGGAGATGCCCTGTTCGACAGTCAAAATCAGCAAGAGGCTGCAGAGGGGAAAAATAATGGGTTTCACGGCTGGTAAGATGGGGCTATCCAACAAGTTCGGGGATTGGGGCGTGCTCACTTTCTACAAGAAAACGGGGGCGTCCGGAAAGGTCATTCACCGTAGTGCGTCGCGCATCGACACCCAGACAGTGATACAGGGTCGAGAACACTTCTGGGAATTCTACGGGCCTGCTATTTGCTTCTCCACCGTCGCGGGTCGTTGATCCGATCACCTGCCCATGGTTCATCCCGCCGCCAGCGAGAAGGGCAGTAGAGACCTTGGGCCAATGGTCGCGTCCCGCATCCTTATTGATCTTCGGGGTGCGTCCGAACTCTCCCCAGACGATGACACTCACGTCCTTGTCCATGCCACGGTTGTGCAGATCCTCCACCAGGGCGGTAATCCCCTGATCCAGCAGCGGAAAGTCCTCCCGGGCACGCTTGAAATTACCGCCGTGCCAATCCCATCGGCTAAAGCCGAGGGTGACACAGCGAGCCCCAGCTTCCACCAGCCTTCGAGCCATAAGGAACTGGTCCAGCCGCTTCCATGGTCCGTCAGCAGTGAGCTTCTCCGTCCCTTTTCCATACCTCTCAATGACTTTTGGATCTTCCTTACTCAGGTCCAGCGCTCTNGCCAGACGGCTTGAAGTCAGGACCCCGAATGCCTGTTCGGTAAAGGTATCCAGTCCTTCCATGGCGCCAGAGTGATCCACCTCCCTACGGAAATTATCGAAGGAATTCAGCAGGGCCTTCCGGTCCGCGAGACGCTCAATACTGATNTCNTTTAAGANCATGTCCTTCTTTCCTCCTCCNCGAAANGGNGAGAANGCNGCATGAGANGGGCCGAGGAATCCCGATTGGCCCGGGTCGCCCCATTGNTCATGCTTGCANTTGGGNGANAGNCCAAGGAAGGAGGGNACNCCGGGCCTNGTCTGCCCNGAGAGTTTTGAGAGGACCGATCCGATGCTGGGCCAGCCTCCNGGAGGCTGTGGTCCCTGAGGCTTTCTCCCGGTGAGGCACTGAACGGCATCATGACCGCCTCCNGCGCCCACCATCGANCGNATGANGGAAAATTTGTCCATCATNGTGGCCATCTGNGGGAACAGCTCGCAGATTTCNANNCCGGGAACGTTCGTCTTAATGGGATTAAATTCGCCCCGAACCTCGGAAGGNGCCTCAGTNTTCAGGTCCCACATATCCTGATGTGGAGGTCCACCCGCNAGAAAGATCATGATNACCGCCTTATGATCGNGGGGCTTANGNTGGGNTTTCGATTCGGCGCGTANNATTTGTGGGAGGGAAGCCCCNCCCAGTCCNAGTGTNCCGATTTTCAGGAAACCCCGGCGTGTCATNCCATCACAGAAGGCTTGTCCTTTTTGAGCGGNAATGNTCAGCACGACNGAATAAAAACTTTAGTTTGTTTAANCTACTTTAGGNCTCANCAGNGGCATGGCGATCGCCAAAAGTCCCTGTNTCNGTCCACGTTCATACGTGTTCAANAGAACNCNTAAAANTNNGATGGGNCGGNATTGGNTTTCCNGCCAGTTTATGGAACCTCGNAGCGGTAAATCGGGGCNTGGCTGCCCTCGCTCACNGTGAAAAAGAAGTCGCCANCAGGCGAAAACGCNATGGATTCNCCNTGCGGTTCANAGCGAACCGTAAGGTTGNTTGGTTNATCGCTAAATATTTCGTGCAGNGGAGAGCNGGGGTCNGATCTCTTCCAAAGAAGNGCNCCCCGCTCNGGGCGNAAAGAATGGCTCCGAAGAATAANNAAGCGNCCGTCTCTNGANATATCTCCGCCCCGGATACTTNCTGGAGGAACAAAGCTGGTNAGGGCCTTGAGGGTTTGGAGGGATCCGCCCCTGTGNGGTCCGGGGGCATGGAAGACTGAGGCGANCTCTTTAGTTCTNNNGNTNCTATCCCGGNTCACGAGGTAGATATCTCCGTTGAGAGGATCAACTAACAGGGTTTCGCACTCTCGNGGCTCNGNTGGAAANCGCATGGGAAGGNCCTCAACACCAGTCAGCGNTTGTNTTCTCGAGGTGGNTGTNGTGTCAACTGCCGGCTCCGGGACGCGATAGATGGTAACGGTNCGGCGGGATANGGCATTGTTNCCTGTGTCNGCAATGTAGAGGTAATCTTTCTCTGCCNATGGTCCGGGGCCAATCGCGATATCCTCCCAGTCAATGGCAGTGGTGCCTTCCAGNCGAAAAACTCCGAGGGGTTTGCCATCAGTNCNAAGGGCAAATATTCTGGCTTNGTCTCCNGAATCGTTGTGAGCCCAGATNACATNCTTNTNNTGNCNNNTNAGNACGATNCCNGAAATTTCNGTAAGATCCTTAGCNTGAANGTGNCCGGTCTGGGTTCCGGGGTTNTTACCNGCTGTGTCGAGGNCCCACCATNCAATGCTCAGCACNAGNAGGACNANTATTAGCCTAAAGGATCGGTCCCCTCTNAANCCTCNGCTTATAAANCTGCCATACCNGTCCAGTTTCATGGAGATTCGGTTTGTTTGTTCGCGATTTGATCCGGTAGGATTGCTGCACTAGGGTTGCTGGCAACTTTACAAATTTCTCTGACAAATGGCTACTTACGTATACGAGACGATTCCAGAAAATGCTGATGAAAAGCCCCGGCGTTTTGAAGTGCAGCAGAAAATGACGGAAGATGCCCTGACCCATGATCCTGAGAGTGGCTTGCCGGTCAAACGGGTNATTACCGGGGGATGCGGGATTGTCACCCATGGAACCAGTATCCTTTCNATGCGCTCCCGTGGATCGAAGTAGGCATCAGAATCAGGTTTGCNTAGNTTGCTCGATCTTCGTTCCATTTGCCACCCCCCGAAAAGATGATTGATCCTGAATTATGAGAATCTTGCGGCAAGTCTCCGCGAATCCGGACTGACAATTCAGAATCCCTGCCCTATCAAGGGCAAGTTCACAGGCCATTAACCCAATATGCCTCGATACTTTATCTCTTCTCTTGCCACGGNGCTTGCGCTTTCGGGTAGTGACGTCTTAGCGGAGGCGGAAACCGCGTCCCGGGAAATGCCGCCAGCGCTTTCCCGAAAGATTGATTTTGCAGAGGATATCAAACCCATCCTCGCTAAGAGCTGCACGACGTGTCATGCGAACGGTAAGAGCAAAGGCGGTTTTAATATGGACCACATTCATGCCTTGATTGGGGGGGGTGACAGTGGGCCGGCAGTCATCGCGGGAAACAGTGACAAGAGTCTGCTCGTTGAGCTTCTTCTGAGCAACGACCCCGATGAGAGGATGCCCATCAAAGGGGATCCCCTGACTCTGGAGGAGGTNGCCATCATGCGAGCCTGGATTGATCAGGGGATGCCCTGGGAGAAAGGATTTACCTTTGCTAAATTCCGTAATGCCCCGGTTGGTCCTCGCAAGGTTGCCCTGCCAGAAGGAAAGTCNGTCAACCCGGTAGATCGCTTTCTTTCACCCTACTATACGGAGAATAACNTCGAGGAGGTCTCGTTAGTCGAGGACGCTGTTTTCGCTCGGCGAGTCTTTTTGGATGTGCTCGGGATCCTTCCCACCGCCGGCGAGTTGAAGGCTTTCAGGGAGAATACCCGGTCCGACAAGCGCCAGCATTTGGTGNAGGAGCTCCTTGACGATAAGGAGAACTACGCAGAGCACTGGGTGACATTCTGGAATGATAGCCTGCGAAACAGTTATACTCGGCAGTATCATGGGGGAGGAGGAAAGCCGATCACAGGATGGCTGAAGTCTGCCCTGATGNNAAATAAGCCTTACGATCAATTCGTAAGGGAATTGATCAACCCCGTTGGCGGGTCGGATGGGTTTATTAAAGGTGTTGCCTGGAGAGGAACAGTCAACGCCTCGCAGGTAACCGAAATGCAGGCTGCCCAGAATGTGGCGCAGGTATTCATGGGGTTAAATATCAAATGCGCCTCCTGCCACGACTCCTTCATCAATGATTGGACCCTGAAGGAGACGTATTCATTCGCGGCAATTTTTGCTGGTAGCCCGCTTGATATCCACCGTTGTGATAAGCCTACCGGAGAGAAGGCAGAACCTGCCTTTCTTTACCCGGAGCTCGGCACCATTGATCCGGGAGCACCTCCTGAGAAGCGGATCGAGCAGCTCGCGGAGATCATGACCTCTCCAGAAAACGGGCGAATGGCTAGGACGATGGTTAATCGGCTTTGGGCTATTTTCTTTGGTCGCGGATTGATCGAGCCTGTCGACGAGATGGATAACCCGGCTTGGAATACGGACCTGCTGGACTGGCTTGCAGTCGACTTCGCGGAGAGTGGTTATGATCTTAAGCACACCATGAGTATTCTCCTGAATTCACGTGCCTATCAGCGGCCGGCGGTATCTCTGGATGAGGAGGAGGACGACTTTGTCTTCGGTGGCCCAGTGGTCCGGCGGATGTTTGCTGAGCAGTTTCTTGATGGGCTGGACCAAGTCATTCTAGCGGCAAAGGATTCTGAGCCGGTCGAGCGGGGAACTGGACGTAAGCGTGCTGGTTCGCGAAATCTTGACCGGTTAATGCGGACGCTGGGAAGGCCCAAGCGGGACGTGGTAGTAACTCGCCGGGAGTCAAGCGCCACCACCGCGCAGTTCATCGAACTGGCGAACGGTAGATCCGTAGCTGATCTGGTGGCAAAAGGAGGAAAGGAGTGGCTTGATTCGGGGCGCGCTCCGGCAGCTCTCGTCGGAGATCTGTTTGTCTGTTCGTTGGCGCGGGCTCCTTCGGACAAGGAATTGGAATTGGCGTTGGAGATTATCGGTCGACCCGTGACCGCGCGTGGGGTAGAAGATTTGTTGTGGATGCTGATAATGCATCCGGAGTTTCAGTTAATTCACTGAGCGACTGTATATTGCGAAAAGCTTATGACTAACCCGAAAAACCGCCGCGATTTTCTCTCTTCAGCCTCCGCTGCGACCCTTGGAGCGCTGGGTGCAGGTTACCCATCGAGCAGCGCTCTCGCAAAGCCGGGTGGGGCACCGCTCAACTCCACCGCGGATACAGTGATCGTGCTGTGGATGGGTGGCGGTATGGCGAGTACTGATACTTTCGATCCCAAGCGCTACGTTCCTTACGAAAAGGGTTTGGATCCCAAGAGGGTGCTCTCCACCTTTCCAGCAGTCGATACCGTTGTGGATGGGCTTCAGTTCACGGAGGGTCTCGAAAAGATCGGTCGGGTGATGGATCGTGGAACCCTGATCAAGACTTATCAGGCAGCGGATCTGGGATTCATTCTTCACAGTCGGCATCAGTATCATTGGCACACAGCCTACGAGCCCCCGCTCACCGTGGCTGCGCCTCATATCGGGTCATGGGTATCGCGCACTCTTGGACCATTGAATCCCGACCTCCCGGCCTTCATCGATATTGGACAAACGTTCGATGGTGGCGAAAAGGAATCCCTCAAGGCCTTTCATACCGCTGGATTTCTTGGCAGTGAGTTTGGACCATTCTTCCTCGTGGAACCCGACCAAGCGGTGGAGGCTGTTAAGCCTCCNCCGGGGATGAGTGATGAGCGTTTTTCGAAGCGCTATCAGGCTTACAAGAAGCTTCTGGCTGNCAGTCCGATCCAGCAGCATGGATCTGAGTACCAACGCGGTTCCCTGTTGAAGTCGATCGACAATGCGCACCGTCTGCTTTCCAGTCCCAAGGCTCGCAAGGCTTTTGATCTGAGCCTCGAACCAAAGGAAAGCTACGACACATATAAGGTAGGTGGACGTTTTGGACTGGGGTGTCTGCTTGCCAGACGCCTCACCGAAGCTGGGGCGCGCTTCATTGAGGTGACCCACGGGTATTANCCGTTTAAGTATTGGGACACTCACGATAATGGGCACACCAGAATGAAGGAGCTTAAGCAGATGATCGACGCTCCAATCGCTCAGCTAGTCCTCGACCTTGAGGAGCGCAAGCTCTTGGATCGAACCCTGATTGTGGTGGCCAGTGAATTCAGTAGGGACATGATGATGGAGGGTAAGCCCGAGAAAAGAGTGAAAGACCAGGTCAACGTGCCTCCGAAGATTGATGGGCCTCAGCATTACGGAATGCATCGCCATTTCACTGGAGCAGGAAGCGTTCTTCTCTTTGGGGGTGGTGTGAAAAAAGGGTTTGTGTATGGGGAGACTGCGGATGAACGTCCCTGCACGACGGTGAAGAACCCGGTGAATACCCAGCAGTTGCATGCCAGTATCTATCGCGCGCTTGGTATCCCTCATGATCATCACTATGCGGTTGAGCAACGGCCCTTCTACGTAACTCCGGATGGGGTTACTGAGCCGGTCATGGATCTTTTCGGCTAAGAAGGAGGAGCAGAGGAAGCTGGGCGTGGATTGTTGCTCGGGTGCACTGACTGGGTCATAAGGGGCTTGTAGCTGGGCTCGTTCCGCTTTGGGTTGTCCGGCTTATTCCATTAGGGTCGCTCCATAGCATCAGGATAAAATTCTTGCGCGATCAGTGGTGGTTCCTAGCGTGGTTNCTCNATGACCACCAAAATCCTTTCTGCTTCACTCGCCACGATCCTGATAATGTCANCGGCTCCTGCCGAAGAGGAGGGCAAGGAACTCTATGCTAACGGAGTGATCGACTTGGGAATCGTAGTTCGCGATCTTGACCAGTCAGCCAAGTTCTACGCCGACGTTGTGGGACTCAAGGAAGTCAATGGTTTCAAGGTGCCCGGGAAGGTTACCGGCGATTTTGGCCTGACCGAAAATCAGGATGTAATTGCCCGGGTCTTTGTCGCCGTGGACGCCGCTGGCAAGCCTGCGTCAAAGCTTAAAATGATGGCGTTTCCTAAAGCTCAGGGTAAGAAGCCAGATCAGGAATTTATCCATAGTACGCTGGGGGTTTCTTACCTGACCCTGTTTGTTACCGATATGGATGCCGTTATGAACCGTCTTAAAAAAGCTGGAGTGAAAACCCTTGGCAAAACTCCGGCGCCCATCGGGGGAAAAAATTTGCTGACTGTATTCAGAGATCCAGATGGAAACTTTATTGAGCTGATCGGTCCATCCAAGCTGGGCGAATAGCGGAGAAAGACAGGTGTCCATGTGGGCTGCACCACAGGACGTCACTTCTGCTCTGGTCTCCCGGTATCGGGTAGTGCGAATGCTACAAGCATTCCCCCGCGGGGNCGGTTGGATTTTCCTCCTCCGGCAGAGATGACTACGTATTGGCGTCCGTTCGCCATGTAGGTGCTGGGGGTGGCATTTCCTCCAAAGGGGAGCTTCGCCTGCCATAGGATTTTCCCGGTATCTTTATCGAAGGCTCGGAAGGTTTCATCGGCGGTAGCACCGATGAAGATCACCCCGCCGGCGGTGACAACCGGTCCTCCGTAGTTTTCTGTTCCTGTGGGAGGGATCCCTCTTTTGGTGAGTTCAGGATATTCACCAAGGGTTACCTTCCACTTGATCTCACCTGTGTTGAGGTCCACCGCGTTAAGAGTGCCCCAAGGGGGTTTTATAGCGGGGTAGCCTTCCGGGTCCAGATACCTTCGGAATCCGCCAAAGGCGTAGGAGGGTTGGCCTTCATTCTCCGGTTGTTCTTCACTGCGCGACGGCACATTGAGGACGTAGTCGAGAATAGCCTTGCGCTTGTTCTCAGGCATGNAGGCGTAGGGGGGCATCCTGCCAGCGCCCTCACGGGTGATTTTTTCGATTTCCGCCCGTGATTTTCGTTTGCCGATATCAAGGAGAGGAGGGAAACCTGCTGGTAGGTTGCCCTTGCGATCGACTCCGTGGCAAGCACTGCAGTTGACCAGGTAGTCACGCTCGCCACCGGCGAGTCCAGTGCCGTCGGCACGCTTTGTTTCAATCATCTGTACAATCCACGGCATCTCGTTGATGTTGACGTAGTAGATGCCGTCAGGATCTGCTGCTCCACCACCCCACTCCATTCCTCCATCGAAGCCCGGAAACATGATGGTCTCCTTCAGGCTGGGAGCAGGAAAGGGGCCAAAATTAGGAGAAGCNCGGATGCGGTCGAGAGTCAGCTGGTGGGTGGCCGGAGAGATATTGGACGCGTCAGCTTCAGTGTAACGCTGGCGCATGAGAGGTAATGGCTTGGTGGGAAATGGCTGGGTAGGCCACGCTTGTTCTCCTACGAGGTCTGACTGGGGAACAGGACGCTCCTCGACAGGCCAGAGAGGCTGTCCCGTGACACGGTTGAAGACAAAGAGTAGTCCGTGCTTTGTCCCCTGTGCTACAGCATCGATCTTTTTCCCCCCATGGGTGACAGTCAGGAGGACAGGAGGGCAGGCTAGGTCCTTGTCGAGCAGATCGTGATGGACGATCTGGAAATGCCAGATCCGTTTTCCGGTCGCGGCATCAAGAGCGAGCAGGCAATTGGCAAAAAGATTCATCCCATGACGTTTCCCCCCGTAAAAGTCGGGTTCGGCTGTCTTGGTGGCAATGTAGACAATACCCCGTTTTTCATCTAGAGACTGACCACACCAGGGCATGGTCCCCGTTGCATTCTTCCAAGCGTCGGGTGGCCAGGTCTCGTATCCAAACTCCCCGGGGCGGGGAATGAGGTTGAAAATCCATCGACGTTCTCCAGTCCGGACATCGTAGGCTCGAACAGCACCTGGGCCGCCAACCCCTCCCACGATAACAAGATCCCGGTAGATTACTCCCGGGGTATTGAGTCCCGACCCGAGGTTAATGGATCCATTCTCACCGAATTCCCGAATGGTTCTGCCGGTGTCAGGATCCACGGCGAAAAGGTGCCCCTTAACGCCGGTAAGGAGTCTGCGTTCTCCGCCCTTGTCGTTTTCCCAGTAAACAAGGCCGCGCTGGCGTTGTCGGCCGCGCCCGGTCTTTTCCTGGCCTGGATCCCATTTCCAGAGGCTCTTTCCTGTGGCTGCGTTAAGAGCCACGATCTCGCGCGACGCCGTGGGTGTATAGAGGATCTCCCCGATGATCAGGTTGTTGGCCTGATATTCTGATTTGTGACCGGTGTCGTGCTGCCACGCAACCTCCAGAGCGTTAACGTTTTCTCGATTAATTTGCGAGAGAGGAGAGAACAGGTTGCGCTCCTTTCCGCCAAGATAGACGGGCCAGTCCTGAGGGCTGGGAGTGGAAGTGCTCTTGGACGGACAGATAACGACAAGAGTCGCTGCGCCGAATAGAGAGAGATGGGTTTTCACGGCAGAGGATTCTAGGGCCAATGTGGGGAGGAGGAGAATTTATTTCGCGTCATTTAAGAATGGGATCAACTATCGCGTTCATTCCCGGACTTCGCTTTTCGTGAGGTTTAGCCTAGGTTGACGGCGCCATGGTCCTGGGAACTTTGAAATTCAGGGGTGCAACTAAGTCACTGGAAGCTCGTCTCCGAAGGAGGACAGGGGCCCTTTCGGCAGATGGAAGGCTTGATACTCTGGAGCTGGCTCGCATTTTTTCATCAAGAAGCAGGATTTCAGGTTTGAATTGGGGACTCATGGTCGTGGGGACCTTTCTCATCGGAAGTGGTAGGGCGGTATCTCTCCCGGAGATTCAGCTTCTCCCCGAGACCATGGTGACTGCCGAGCGCTACCTCGGTGGAGATGTGTCCACGGCGTCATGGTCTGCAAGGGATATCGCGTTGGAGCTGCCTCAGACGATTGACCAAGTGCTGTCAGGTAATCCCGAATTCTCACTGTATCGGAGACAATCGGCACTCTTTGGAAACCCAACCTCTGCGGGGGTCAGCCTGCGAGGGGTAGGGGCTAGTGCCGCAGCACGGACCTTGGTGCTGAGGGACGGAATTCCTCAGAATGATCCGTTCGGCGGGTGGGTTTCCTGGGCCCGCTACGCTCCAGGATCCTTGAGCTCTGTTCGTATTATCCCGGCCGCCCAAGGCGCGGTTTGGGGAAACCAGAGCCCTGCGGGAGTACTTCATCTCACAGGACGCGTTCCCTTGGGNCATCTTACCAGAATGCGAAGCTTAGGGGGAAGTCATGGGACCCGTGGGTTGACCCTGATGAATACCAGGGAGAGCGATGACGCAGACCTCGCGGTTCAAACTTCCGTGCACACCCTTATGTCGGACGGATTTTATGGATTAGAGAAAGAGCAGCGCGGAGTGATAGATCGTCGACTGGGACTAACAACACGGAGCGCCGATTTCCGCCTTATATGGCGTCCTGATGATGATCTGACCATCGAGCCATCGCTGTCCTTTCATGAGGAACGCAGAGGGAATGGAACTGCCATTTCGAGGAATGCGACTGAGGCCCTGGATTTTTCTGTCAGGGTGACGAAAAGCACTCCCTCGCTGACCTTGCAGAGCCTGGCATATTACCAGCAAAGATCGTTCGAGTCGGTCTTTGCGAAGGTTGCTACGGACCGTAGTTCAGAAGTGCCTGCCCTCGATCAGTTTGATGTGCCAGGTGAGGGAATCGGAGGTGGCTTTACCGCAGCTCTGAGTCCAGGGGAGGATATTGAAGTTGTTCTGGGTGCAGATCTGAGACGTCTCAGGGGTGAGACAAATGAGCAGGCTGGCTTTGTTGATGGGGCATTTTTGCGCCGCCGCAAGGCTGGGGGCGAACAGTTGCTTGGGGGACTCTTCATCCGGGGACTTCATGAGGGGATATCAAGGCTTTCCCTGGAGGGTAGCGCCCGGATCGATTACTGGTCGTTCACAGATGGATTACGAATTGAGGAAAGACCAGCGACGGGCGCTCTGCTTCGTGACTCCGTCTACAGGGATCGGGAAGACTTCGAGCCAAGTCTCAGTGGTGCGCTGCGATACCGACTCTCCGATCTTTTAGAGCTTAGAGCTTCCCTTGCTACATCCTTCCGGCTCCCTACCATCAACGAGCTCTACCGCCCTTTTCGGGTTCGTAATGATATTACGGAGGCGAATCCTACTCTCCTTCGAGAGCGCTTTGACACTGTTGACTTGGGCGTGGCATGGAGGCCCGTGCCTGGAGTGTCCTGTGATCTGAGCCTGTTTCAGCACTGGATCGATGATGCCATTGCTAACGTTCCGATCACCAATCCAACTGAGGCCACTTTGGTTGCCGGCTTTGTTCCCCCGGGAGGATCTGTGGCGCAGCGCCAAAATGTTGACCACGCCCGGGTCNGGGGTCTTTCAGCTTCCATGCGATGGAAGTTTTCTTCCCGGTGGAGTGGTGCTCTGAAATATCTTTTTTCACGTTCAAGATTCACAAGTGTGGCTGAACAAAACGGACTTGAAGGAAAGCCTTTCCCGCAAAGTCCGGAGCATGGTGTTACCGCTACAATAAGGGGTAGGCTTCTCGATAAATTGAGAATTTTTGCTGAAATGGAAACCAGTAGTAGTCAGTTCGATGATCCCACGGGAGAGCGTCGACTCGGTTCATGGTGGACGACCCGCCTTGGGGGAGAATTCGAAGCGACCGATAATGTGACGATCCATGCCCGGGTTGAGAATCTGTTTGATCAAGAGGTCACCACCGGACTGGGCAGTACAGGAATGCGCTCTATCGGTCAGCCGCGGTCCTTATGGCTTGGGATGGATTACAGCTTCTAGTTTTTCGAACAGGTTTGCACTGACGTCAAAACAGGGGGACAATCTCTGAGATTCCCTAACCCATGTTTTTACGTAGCCTTTTCTTTTTCGCGGTCTTGTTAGTGCAGCAGGAGATCCTCCCTGCTGGAAACTGGGGGCATTGGCGAGGGCCAACTGGAAACGGTTCCTCGTTAGAAGCCCAGCCTCCAACGACCTGGGGAGCTGGCAAGAACGTTAGATGGAAAGTTCCAGTNCCGGGCAGGGGGTCAGGATCGCCGGTAGTGTGGGGAGAGCGTGTCTTCGTGGTGTCGGCTGTCTCGACTACGGGGAAGTCGGGATTTGATGGTAGAAGGTTATCAAAACTGGCCTTCAAGCTGTTTTGTTTTGATCGCGGAACAGGAAAGNTCAGNTGGGAACGGACTGCAGTCGAGGCAGTTCCGCATGAAGGGACTCACTCCACGAACGGATTTGCTTCTGCCTCCCCGTGTACGGATGGTGATTTTGTTTATGCCCATTTTGGGTCCCGGGGGCTGTTCTGTTTTCGTATGGATGGAAGTCTAATCTGGAAACGGAACGATTTTGGGAGGATGACCACTCGTAACGAGTTTGGAGAGGGTAGTTCGCCCACCATTCACGGCGACAGGCTTCTTGTGCCCTGGGACCACGATGGGCCGTCCTCGCTCTATGCTTTGGACCGGCGTAGTGGGAAGACTCTCTGGCAGGCGCTTCGTAAAGAGGAGCCCACCTGNTGGGCNACTCCTCTGGTTGCTAATCATGATGGTGGCAAGCAGGTGATCATGAATGGGCAGACCTGTGCGAGAGGGTATGACTTTGAAACTGGTAAAGAACTGTGGCGGTGCGAAGGGCAGACCCAGCGACCGGTAGCCTCTGCGGTCGCTACCAAAGGCCTCGCAATTGTTGGGAGTGGCTTTCGTGGATCGTTCATCGGAGCCTTCAATCTTGAAGGGCGGGGTAACCTGAAGGGNACGAAGAGCGTAGAGTGGGATCGGGACCGTCATACTCCGGATATTGCTTCTCCATTGATTTCAGGATCGCGGCTTTACTATCATAGCGGAAAATCAGGGATGCTGAGCTGCGTTGATGCGGTCAGCGGTGAAGCGCACTATCTTATCGAGCGCGTTCCGGAAATTTCCCGGACCTACGCATCTCCGNTTGCGGCTGGTGGCCATGTCTATGTCACCGGTCGCAGTGGAACCACGGTTGTTCTGAAAGANAGTAAAAAGTTTGAAGTCGTTGGTATTAATGCACTTGGGGAGGGAGTTGATGCGACTCCTGCCCCGGCAGGCCGCGAACTGTTCATCAGGGGGGAGAAACACCTTTTCTGCATTGGGCATAAGGGAAGTGAGTAAGATGTAGAGGGGTTCACATGATGAAAATAATAGTAGCTGCCCTTATTGTTGCGGTCTCGGGAGTGGGGTTCTCAAAGGACGAGAAAAATGCGCTACGGGATCTTCTGACCAAGGCCAATGAGCCGCGCATCCTGTTCGTGGGAAACAGTTACAGCTTCAAGATGCCCAAGGTCCTTGCAAGGATCACGAAGGAGAAAGGCCGTCAAGTCGTTGTAGAGGGAGTCACCCGTGGTGGGTGGACTCTGGAGAAACATGCCCGCTCCAAGGAGACTCTGGTCCGGATCCGGGAAGGAGAATGGGATGTGGTGGTTTTGCAGGAGCAGAGCCAGCGGCCCTCCTTCAGTAAAGCGCAGCGGACAAAGCAGATGATTCCATATGTGCGGATTCTTGCTTCAGAAATCAGGAAGGCTGGTGCTCTCCCTGTTTTTTTTCAGACATGGGGTCGTCGTGACGGGGATCGGGGGAACAAAGAGAGTTATCCCGACGACAGCTTTGAAAANATGCAAGGACGGCTGATCACGGGTTATCAGGAGGCCGCTGTAGCCGCAGGGCATGCTCTGGTTGTTCCGGTCGGAGAGGCTTGGGCAAAGGAAATGACCAAGGGCAGCGGAAAACGCCTTTTCGCGAAGGATGGAAGTCACCCTTCGGCCGTTGGAGTCGAATTGTCGGCGCGTGTATTCCATGCCTTTTTTTTCATGAAGTAGAGAATGCTGAGAATAGAACCAATCGTGAGTCTCAGAACTAAAGGCGTCTGGATTGAATNGTCCCTCNCTTTCCTTATGGTGATGGTCTNCTCTGCNGGGNCAATCATGGCAGAGGGAGCAGGCGGCTCCGCAGTCGAGGAGTTTGAGNCCGGTATCAAACCTCTTCTCGAACAGTATTGCTATGACTGTCACGGTGAAGGGGCTTCGAAGGGTGAAATTTCTCTCGATGATCCTGTCAAGGGAGCTCANAAGATGGACAATCAGGAGCTCTGGTTGGAGGTCTGGAAAAATCTGCGTTCAGGCCTCATGCCGCCAGCCAAGAAAGATCAGCCGACCGCGGATGAGCGTGCGGGTCTGATTGACTGGATCGAGCGCAAAGTCTTCGGGCTGGATCCAGCTAATCCAGATCCGGGGAGGGTTACGTTGCGCCGTCTCAACCGTGTTGAATATGGNCACTCAGTCGAGGATATTCTGGGTGTTCANTTTAATGTGAATGATGCGTTTCCGCCCGATGACACCGGCTACGGCTTCGACACCATAGGCGACGTATTATCGATATCTCCTCTTCTAATGGAGAAGTATCTCGCGGTGGCCGAGCGTATCATGGCACAGGCGATTCCTCTCGAGGCCGGTCGACCTCAGGCGGTAAAGATCGACCCCGGACGCATGCGTAATGACAAGAATGGTTCCCGGTCAGCGCGCTTCATGCGGGTGGGAAGCGCTCATCGAGCTGGGACAGTCTGGGATGCCAAGGCTACCGGAAGTCACCGCCTGGTGATCAGCTACCAGGTAGTGGCGCAGAGTGGCGGCAAGGACGCCAATGCCATCTGGAGAGTTCTTGTTGATGACCGGGAGCTGGCCTCCCGGGCTATCAGCTTCGAGAGCAGCAAGACGAAGAGCTTTGAGCTGGAATTGCGTCCGGTTTTGCAGAAGGGCGCTCGGCGGCTGGATTTTGAAATCGTGCCCGGCAAGGGCGCGACCCGCCCGGAGGTGCCTCTTGCCGTGAAGGTTCTCAGTGTCGAGATGACCGGTCCGGCTGGCTCAATAGCCTGGGACAGCTACCCCGAGAGTGCCCGGCGTATCATCAACGAGGGTTCGCCACCGGAGGAAGTCGCGGAATGGGAGCGATATGCGCGAAAGATTCTCCGACGACTTGCTACGCTGGCTTATCGACAGCCTGTCGAAGAGGAAACCCTCGGAAGGCTCATAGCGTTGGCGAAGGTGAAATGGGAGGCCGAAGGCCAGTTCGTGGCGGGAATTCGTTTCGCGCTCACNGCTGTATTGAGCTCGCCCGANTTCTTGCTTCGNGGNGAGTCGCCGGGAAAGGAAAACAGGAAGGGAGAGGGGCGGGCCATCCCGCTCGACGAGTATGCCCTGGCCACGCGGCTTTCGTATTTTCTGTGGAGTTCGGGGCCGGACCAAGCTCTTCTAGACGAGGCAGGTGCTGGGAAATTACGGGCGAATCTNCGGGGTAATGTAGACCGAATGTTGGGCGANCCGAAGGCGGAACGTTTCTTCCGAAATTTTGTCGGGCAGTGGCTTCAGATCCGGGAGCTGGATGGAAGGGTCTTCGACACGCCACTCATCCTTGGTATCAAGGACGGAAACCGGGCCCGGCAGATCTTCAATCTTTACACACGGCAGGACATGATGCGGGAGACCCAGCTCTTCTTTGCGCACATCCTGAGGAAGAACCGCCCTGCGGTAGAGTTGATTACCGCAGATTATGCATTTCTCAACGATCGGCTCGCCACATTTTACGGGGTAGCAGGATTCGAGGGGAAGGAGTTTCGCAAGGTGAGTCTGGAGGGTCATTCGAGGCAGGGAGGNCTGCTGACTCAGGGAAGCTTCCTGCTCACCACGTCTAACCCGGACCGCACTTCTCCAGTCAAGCGGGGGCTCTACGTGCTGGACAACCTCCTTGGCGTTCCACCACCACCACCGCCACCCAACATTCCCGCTCTTGAAAACGCCAAGGAGAAACTGGGTGAGGATGCTACTGTAGAGGAGTTGATGGAGCATCACCGTTCTCAGCCTCTCTGCCATTCATGTCACGCAAGATTGGACCCGATTGGTCTGGCTCTTGAGCGTTATAATGCCCTTGGACAATGGCGAGAGGGAGATCAGTTTGAGAGCTCAGGGGCACTTGTGACGGGAGAGANATTTGTAGGTGTGGGAGGCCTTCGGGAAGTGCTGGCAGGGCCNCGAAAGAGAGACTTTTACCGGTGCCTTACCGAGAAGCTGCTTACCTACGCTGCGGGGCGGGGAGTTGAATACTACGATGCGCCAGCCGTGGACGGGATCATCAAGCAGGCTGAGGCCGCGGGGGGCGGACTGCGCAATTTTATCTATGGGGTGGTGGAGAGTGTGCCGTTTCAAATGAAACGGGCNGATTGAGGAGGCGGATGGGGGACAAANTCGAAGGGCCANCCTCGANANNAAACCGGGTATNAAGGTCCCAAACGGTTANAGGCGCACCGCAGTTTGCGGACAACCGAGTTCATNTGGACCTCAGAGTGTGAAATTATGAGGAGGAGGTCACTCCTTTGGGCCAGGAAATCCCCTTGATTGTTGATCCCCGAGGCNGGATGATCNCCGGNNTTTATTTTCACGATGAGTTTCCCCCGCGAACAGATTGGCCGCCGGACTTTTTTGCGCGGTCTGGGTGCCTGTATCACCCTCCCCGGAATGGCCTCCCTGGCCGGTGCAGCCACCCTGCCTAAGCCGGGTTCACGAGGCCTNACCGCAACCGGAGCTCCGCTTCGCACAGCTTATCTTTATGTCCCCAATGGGGTGATTATGGATAAGTGGCGACCGGAGGGATTCGGGGCAGACTTCAAGTTTAATGAGAGCATGGCTCCGCTGGAAGATTTTCGGAACGATTTGCAGATCGTGAAGGGCTTTGCGCAGGTGGAGGGAAATCCGGGAAAGGATGGGGCCGGAGACCATGCGCGAGCGAATGCGACCTTCTTAACCGGTGCGCGTCCCCTGCGAACCTCGGGGGCCAACTTGAGAGTTGGAACTTCCGCCGACCAGCTTGCGGCTCGCTTTCTCTCGGCCGAGACCCGGATGCCCTCTTTGGAATTAACCTGCGAAAGAGTGCGTAATACCGGCGCNTGTGATGCGGGGTATTCCTGCGCCTACCAATACAATATCTCCTGGCGATCCGAGCATCTGCCAGCTACTCCNGAATCAAATCCACGCGCGGTCTTCGAGCGTATTTATGGGATTGGGAGTCCCAAAGANCGTGTTGCTAATGCTGCCCGAAGACACGCGGAGCAGANATCGATACTCGATTTTGTGCAGGACTCGGCCCGGAAGATGGAGCAGCGTCTTGGGCGCAAGGATCGAGAGAAGCTCGACGAGTATCTTACCGGAGTGCGCGAGGTGGAGCAGCGCATCGAGCGGGTGGAACGACTGGGTCCTCCTGCTGATCCGGGTCGGCCCGCCCCGGATGGAACTCCCCGGGATTACCGAGAGCACATCCGAATCCTCTTCGANATGATGCTCCTCGCTTTCCAGAGCGATTCTACTCGAGTGGTNAGTTTTCTCCTNGGNCACGACGGGAGCAATCGAAGCTTCCGTGACATTGGTGTGAGCGGTGGNCACCATGACCTTTCTCATCATGGTAAAGANGCTGGAAAGATGGAGCNGGTAAGCCAGATCGATCGCTTTTACAGNGAGGAGTTAGCCTACTTCCTCGATCGCATGANGNAAGCAAAGGATGTCGATGGGAACTCACTCCTGCACAACTCGATGGTAGTGTGGGGAAGTGGTCTCTCGGATGGTCACTGGCACACTCACGACGATCTTCCAATCGTAGTGGCAGGGAATGGGGGAGGAAAATTTCAAACCGGTCGCCACTTGGACGTAGGAGATGTGCCCTTGAACAATCTCTTTGTGCGGATGCTGGAGGAAGTTGGCCTCACAGAATTAAGTTTTGGGGATTCGACGGGAGCGGAAAAGAGAGTGTGAAGAATTTGGAGTNGAGAGGTGAGNCAGGAGTGACCGGGACTGCTCACTGGCGATTGGTTTGGTTGCGCAGGTCGAAGGCTACTTTTCGGGTGTAGAGCTTCGTCTGGTCGCTGGTAAGAGTCACTTCGACAGTGGTTTGAACTGTGAATGCCGGCAGGGCATCAGGAAGCTGGGGAACCTNGTGGATCAGCCGGGAGCCCACGGCATTCTCGAGGACCGTTGCGTTACGGACATCCAGTGAGCGTGATCCGAATGATCGGCGATCGGTATAACGTGGGCCGGAGACCGGACCCCGGCCGAACATCTTGCGGGGAGAGCCTATGGAAATAACGTCTTCCACAATCACGTGACTCTCATTACAGTCGATGATTTCCTGAGAACGTTCTCCGACCAGGCGCTCGATAGTGATGTCAATATTACGAGAATTGAGGTCAACTGTCTCCGCTGTGTTGCCACTTCTGGTTGGGGAAATACTTGCGATCAGTCCGAGATGACAATCCTCACATCCTTCCAGAACAAGGGAGGCTCCGGGATTGGTTTCCAGTGCGATAACGGGTATGTGAACCCTTGCGGAATCCACTAACCAGAAGGAGTCGGTGGCGTGGCCGGTAACCATCATCACCCCGCCTGATAGTCCACAGATTCCTTTCTTGTTGCGTCCATCGAACATGATGGGAAGGGTCTGCTTCCCNTTGTCTCTATTTTCANTTTTCCATTTCTCCAGAGTGCCAAACATCAGGATGCGGACGTTATCATGGCCCTTGTTGTAAATCATGGGGAGCATCTGCCAGTAACCTGCATTCCGGGACTTGAAATCGATCGTAGAGTGCGTGCTTTCGGGGTTCAGCCTGAGGGTCGCGTGCTGGTCAACAATCAAGGTCACTCCTGGGCGAGGAATATCGATTCGATCAGAGACGACGTATGTACCACCGAGAATAACGGTATTGGTTACGGTCTTGAGACCCCATTCGATAGCTAATTGAGGATCGGTATCCTTAAAGAGGGTTTTGTTGTCTCCAGGATGTTTCACCACCGTGGAATTGCCCTCTTTTTGTATGAGAACGGTATCGCCCTGCCAGGCGGCATGGAGGCAGGAGCTTGTCATCAGCGTAATGACAAATGAAAGAAGTAACGAGGGAAGCGTAGGCCTGAGCACGAAAGGTATTCAATGCCGCGGTAGTTTTTTGTCGACAGTAGAAGGGCGCGGCTGGGGATTAGTGAGCCTTGTCATAGGNGGNCCAGTATAGTTTTCTGGCGCTGTGATTGTTCGTTCTCTTATCGCGCCGCTTTATGCCCTTGGAGGTATTCTGTTCTTAATTGGTATTCCAGCTTCTGCCTACACCCCGGGTGCTCAGCACAATTACACCCACGAGGGCGGGATGGTGCCGAAAGATNCTTATCAGTATTCCTTGTGGGTCCCCAAGGACTACAAGGCGGATCGTTCCTATCCTGTCGTCTTCTATCTACATGGTGGGGGGAAGGGGCGTTACCNCCCGGATCAGGGGAAGCGAAACATGGTCTCACAGCGGCTCCTTGATAACGAGAAATGGTCTGATGCAGGTTACAGTGGAAATGCAGAGGGGCAGTTTGGCTATCTGCACGTAGCACCTGTGAAGCCGATAGCGCGGTGGAATCCAGCTAAATTCAAGCGGCTGATCGACCATCTGAAGACCAAGGTCAATATTGATGAAAGCCGGCTTTATGTCACCGGCTTTAGTATGGGAGGGCAGGGGACTTGGAAAATCGGATGTGCGGATGAGCACGGAGAAGGATACAAGATAGCTGCCATGATGCCCTTGGGGGCCTGGGGCTGTAAAGAAGTGAGGCGAGGGACTACAGCGGAAACGTGCCGGACGTTAAAAACCGCGGTGTGGGTCCTTCACTGCCCTCTTGATCATATCTCCAGAATCTCNGAGCAAATNCCTCTCTACCAAAATCACCTCGANCATGGTGGGTATGGAAGATTTACAATGATTCCCGGGAGAGGCCATATCAGNCGTCCGCNGGGGAACGACAAGGAAGCTTTCAGTATGCGAATGGCATGGATGCTCTCACAGACTTACGATACTCCCTTCAACTATTGTGTGGAGCTGCCCATAGGGGTGATTATGGAAGTTGTCAGTGGGAATCGGCCGTTTCTCGGCGATACCAGCAAATATGGGTTCTTTGAGCCCGGGAGTGTCATTCGAGTGACCGCACCCGAAAAACACAGGGGGCGTCCCTTTGTGAAGTGGGTGGCTTCCGGGGGAAGCTTCAGCGAGCCTGAGAGCCGAAGGCCTCTGTTCACAGTGGGTGCGGCGGATGCTCAACTGACTGCGATCTACAAGGGGGAGCCTAAGCTGACGGTCAGGGGGGGGGTGGCTGCTCCCCTACAACCAAAGCCGGGACAAATGGTTACGGTGACCGTCTCCGACCCCGGGAGCCCGCCCGCACGACAAGTCCTGCACTGGACCGCTGATGGTCCGCTCGTGCTGACACAGCCCCATCTTGAGGAAATCAGATTCCTGATGCCCTCCGATGACGTGACCGTCCAAGCTCACTGGACAAAGATAAAGTAGAGGGTGCGGGTTTTCTTCAGTAGACGCGGAAGGCGCTAGTCTCTACAGATTCCCAAGATGAAGGTTTTGATCCTCACTCTTTCCGTCCTCAGTCTGACGGGCTTCGGTGTGCTGAATGCCGAAGACCTCAAGTCAGGGGAATATAAGATTTCACAGTCATGGAAGCAGGAGCGTTCTTTTGAGCGGCTTTATCTTGTTTCCGTTCCCGAGGGTAGGAAGGGGAAACGTCCTGTGGTCATTTTCCTGCATGGTGGAGGCGGGAACGCACAGGGAGCCTTCAAGGGATTCCTGCGGCGTCACAGGGGTATGGCAAGGCACTACATCGTGATATGTCCAGAGGGCTATTCCAGGGGTTGGAATATTGTTTCAGAGCGATCCAAGGCCGATGACCGTGGGTTCATCGAGGAGATCATCAAGAAGGTGGCGGAATGCGATAATGTCCAACGGGAAAATTTTAGTATCATTGGGAGTTCGAATGGGGCGGCTCTGGTGAATCAACTCGCGATCGAGTGTCGTTTGCCGAACATAAGAAACTATGTGAGCGGAGTCAGTCCACTGAATGTTTACCAGCACGACGGAAAAGCATTCAAGGCCAAGGGCCTTGGTAATACATACCGCAAAGCAGTAGTGCCTATGAAAGGGAAGCGGCTGATGAATATCTCTGGAACGGAAGATAATCTGGTTCCATACGAAGGAGGGCTATCACGATCTATTCCCGCTAAGGGAGGAAAGCTGGGTTTTGTTCACGCCGAACATTCGACCTATCTCTGGGCCAAGGCGATGGGCTACGAGGGGGAGAAGTTGACGAAACCCAGCGAGGTTGACGGAAATCTGGAGAAGTTTTCCTACTTGGATGGCGCGGTAGTGCATTACAAGGTCAAAGGCGAGGGTCACGGGGCCATGGGTGCGATCAGAGAGGATCGGCTACTATCCTTCTTGGAGGGTGGCGAAAAATAGCTTTTCGGTTCCGGTTACTCTACCGGGCAGATTTGGCACGCTGCTGCTTTTCGGTTAGAAGGTTACGGAATTCTCTCAGCCGATCTTCGTGGCGGGTCCCCCGAGCGAGGTTCTTTTTCTCTGAAGGATCGTTGGCGAGATTATAGAGCTCCTCTCCGTCAGGCCACTTGGCATAGCGCCAGCTCTGGTTGCGGAGTGCGTAACCAAGGCTTTTACCCCGGGAGACCACGCTGTAAGCGTATTTCTTTTGTCCCAACCGTTCTGGGTGTGCGAGAAGCGGACGAAGAGATGTTCCCTGCAGGTCTTCAGGTGGCTTGAGTCCGGTGAGATCGGCCAGAGTGGGGTAGAGATCGATCAGTTCGACCATGGCCTCGGAAGTAGTTCCACCCTTGGTGATTCCAGGAGCACGTACGATCAGAGGGACCTTTGCTCCAATATCAAAGAGAGTCACTTTTCCCCACAGAAAGTGATCGCCAAGGTGATAGCCATGGTCGGAGGTGAACACAATGATGGTATCCTCCCAGTGGCCACTCTGCTTCAGGGCATCGAAGACCAGTTTCAACTGGGTATCAATGAAGGAGATGCAGGCGTGATAGGCCTGCATGTATTCCCGGCGGAGGGTGTTGTTCTCTTTTCCGAGTTCAAATCCGAAGGCACTGTAGCGCTTCGAGATTGCTGATTGAGGAAGGTTGTCCCAGAGATCGGGNTGGTCGGGTTGATAGATAATCCGGTCTAACGGGTAGAGATCGAAGTATTTGTTCGGGGCAAGGAAGGGAACATGTGGCTTCTGGATTCCGCAAGCAATGAAGAAAGGCTTGTTATCAGGGGTGTCGGCTCGCAACCACTGAGCGACCTGTCGAACATTCTTGCCGTCCTTGTGCTGCGCATCGGTCAGTCCGCTTCGCCCACGCCCGGGAGGGGTCTGGGCATCCAGTTTTCCAGCAACCTTCTTCTTTAGTTCTCTCCACTTTTTCCGGTTAGGACGATCTTCGATTGATCCGTATTGCTCCTCGAATTTCTCGCGTGCTTCCTGCACGATCTCGAGTTCGTCATTCTGGAAGCGAAGAACTTCATGCCATGCAGGCTCGCCATGTTCGTGTCGGGACGAGTGAAAGATCTTACCAACACTCGCGGTCCAGTATCCGTTTTCCTTGAAGAATTGCGGTAAGGATACCGTGCCGGGGCGTTCCTTGCGAATATCGGCGGTGTTGTTTAAAACACCCGTTGATTCAGGGTAGAGGCCACTGAGAAAGGAGGCGCGCGATGGACCGCAGACCGGATACTGGCAGAAGGTATGTGTGAAATTTACTCCTTCGGTGGCGAGCCAGTTGAGAGTGGGTGTATGAATAGGATCATAGCCTGACGGGGAGATGTGCGTGTTCAGATCGTCACAGACGATGAAGAGGATGTTTTTAGCTGTTGGGGACTCCTTCAGATCCGTTCTAGCCTTCTTTTTATTTCGTTCTTTTTTAAGAGAGTTCACCCCTTTTTTCCACTCGAAGGAGTCGCCTTCTAAAAAGAGGTCTCTCCGAGCATTCAGCTTTTCGGCGGGCGCTGCGAAGATAGCAGGAGCGGCTTTGCGCATCGAAGTTTTCAGGTCGGCATGTTCAGGATCATCCGCGAGGTTGGTCCATTCATGAGGATCCTTCCGTAGGTCGTAGAGCTCTTCGCCGTCGTCGCCATAGCGGATATAGCGCCAATCACGATTAATTGTGGCGTACTCTCCGGGGTGCATATGAGGGAGGTAGACGGTTCGATCTTTGGCCTTACCAGGATTTCTGAGAGCAGGTGCGAGGGATGTCCCTTCCAGTTTCTGGTGAGGAGCGGGAAGGCTGCACATCTCGACCAGAGTAGGAAACATGTCTATCAGGCTCACGGTGACATCGGAGCGTGCGCCCTGGGCTATGCCCGGTCCGGCCCAGATCAAGGGGACATTTGAAGTGCGCTCCCAGAGGGTATGTTTTCCCCAGTCTCCCTTCTGGCCGTGATGATAGCCGTGGTCGCTCCAGAGTATGATAATGGTGTTGTCAGCGTGAGGGCTTGTCTCAAGAGCGTCGAGGACGCGGCCCATCATCGCGTCCGCATAGCTGATGCAGGCCAGGTATCCGTGAATGGCATCATCAAAGGCTTCCAACCTATTCAGTTTCTCGATAATTCTTGAGCGCGCAGTCTTGATCTGTCGTATTTTTTCCGGGAGGTCGGCAAGGTCATCCTCTTTGAGGGGAGGGAGCTCGATGCTCTCTGGATCGTAAAGATCGTAGTACTTCTGGGGGCAGTAGTTAGGATAGTGGGGAGCGTAGATGCCAACGCCGAGGAAGAAGGGTTCCTTATGCTCTTTCTCGATTTGGTCGACAGCCCATTCGATCCGGATGGTGTCAGCCATTTCTTCCTCTTTTTCGTTTGGGATGGCAGCCCATTCCAGGAACATTCCGCCGGTAATCTCCTGGCCTCTGTTGTAGATGCTGGCCGGGAAGGGGCGAGGCATAGGAGTTTCGTCGGACCACGAGTCGAGGGGCCATCCACTGGCGCGCTGGGATTTGTTCCTGAGGAAAAAGGTATCCCAGCCGCGCTGGTCAATTGCACCGGCGGGGTGATGAAAAAGTTTTCCTGCACCGAGGGTCGTGTAGCCGGCCTTGGCAAAGCACATCTGAAGGGCATCTATTTCCGGAAGGTGTACAAAATAATTTGCGGTTCTGTAACACCCCGTTGTCGATGCAAACTGGCCGGAGAATATGGCTGCGCGGGAGGGGGCGCAGTAGACCCCGGCGGTGTGAGCGTTGGTAAAAAGCACGCCCCGCTTCGCCAGCTTGTCTAGATTGGGAGTGATCGCACTCGGTGTGGTGTCCATGCACCCAAGCCAGTCATTCATGTCATCAACGGCGAGGAAGAGGACGTTGGGTTGCCGGGCTTGGGAAGACAGGGTGAAGCAGAAAAGGAAAAAAATGAGGTTGAGCAGGAGGCGTTTCATTAGCGGGCCGGGAGAGACTCTCAAATCAGGGCACGGATTGGCGATCTCTTTTGTGGGTGGAGGTTTAAGCATATAGATCCTGGAGCCATTCTCCCTTGTGTCTTCCTGCACTGTGCGTTGTGCTTTGGCTGTCGAGGAAACCGCCCTTCGTCTAAACCTTTTATGATGATGAGAATCCTACTCCCAATCTTCTTTGCACTGGGGCTGTCAGCCCACGCGGAAGACTGGCCCACGTGGCGCTATGATGTCGAACGGACTGCGGAAAGTCCGCAGGTGTTGCCGGACAACCTGAGTCTTCTCTGGAGCCGTGATCTCCCTAGGCCGCTGCCGGCCTTCAATGATGTTCGGTTGCAGTTCGATGGGGGTTACGAGCCCATCGTTAAAGGAAGCCGTCTCTTCGTGGCCTCTAACCGGGAGGACAAGGTGACGGCCTTCGATACCAGCTCAGGAGCGTTGCTTTGGGAGGCCTTCGCGGACGGACCGGTACGGCTTGCTCCGGTGGCGTGGAAGGATAAAATTTTTTTCGGGTCGGATGATGGATGTTTCTACTGCGTGGAGGCAGCTACGGGCAAAGAGGTATGGAAGGTCAGGCCAGTGCCATCAGCTCGCAAACTGATTGGGAACAAGCGACTCACCTCTGTATGGCCAATTCGAGGAGGTCCTGTAGTGCAGGAGAATCGCGTCTATTTCGCGGCCGGAGTCTGGCCCTTTGAAGGCGTCTTCATTTTTTGCCTGGAAGCGGCAACAGGAGAGCAGGTTTGGGTTAACGATAGCACCGGGCATCTCTACGGCGGTCAGCCACACAATGCGGTAGCAATTGGGGGCATCGCACCACAGGGGTATTTGCTCATCGATGGTGATGAACTCGTCGTGCCCAGCAGCAATGCCTATCCGGGTCGTTTCGATCTGAAGACGGGCAAGCTCAAGGATTTCAAACTTCCTCTCGGCGGGCGGGTGCCGGGGGGCTGGTATGCCTCTCTGGCAGGAAAGAGCGAGGAGAAGGAAGGAAAGCGCAAGAGTTTGCTGGCCGACATGGGGATCAACTATGTTCGTCACGAGGATCGCTTGCGATATGAGGGTAAGCCGGAGGTCCGGAGCACTATCAGGGCGGGCGAGCAGGAAATTCGTTTTGCGAAGGGCTATGAAAAGGTTCCCGGAAAGGTTCACGCCATGGTCGTGGCGGACGGCAAATTGTTCGTCACCACTGCTGCGGGAGGGCTCTACGCGTTTGGGAGCGAGGTCCTGGGCGCGAAACGCCGCCATGCAGATGCTACGCCGCCGGCGGCCATGGCTACCGAATTATCGAGCCAGCTTCTGGGTGAGATTCCGCGGCATGGCTATGGAGTGGTCCTTGGCTCAGTTGATGCCGACACGCTGGTGCATCTCGCTTCCGAAACTTCGCTCAGGCTATTGGTTGTGGAGGAGGAAAGGCGCCGAGTAAGAGCCCTCCGGGAGGTCCTCTCACAGGCGGGAATTTACGGATCGCGGGTTGCGGTGTGGCAAGATGACCCGGCCGGATTTGAGATGCCNCCTTACTTTGCTGATTTTATCCTGCTCCATGAGGAGATGCCAAGCGACCAGCGNGAGCGCATCTATGAATCGGTCCGTCCCTACGGAGGAAAACTCATCGTCCAGCGTGGAGGGGAACTCGAAATCAGGTTACGAGCGGGCGCTCTCCCCGGCACGACAAACTATCATGGCGACTTCAAGCCCAGCCTCGATGAGCTAGTTAAGGCTCCGCTTGGAGTGCTATGGTTCGATGATACCCTGGGCCACTTCAAGCGCTCCCCGCAGCCCAAGATTATCGATGGGGTGATGATCACGACTACCAAGGACTGGCTTGATGCTTCNACCCGNACGATGAAGGTTGACTACCGNCTTCTGCCCCCAAACTTTTCGGACGTTTATACCGGTCGTGTTTTGAGTGCGGAGGAATCAGCGCTCCTGAAAGTGCAGGCCGCAGCCAGGGTTGACCTCAAGACGGTGCAGCCGAGTCAGTATCGCCCGTCCCACCAGAAGAATGCCTGGAAGCCCGGCCCNCCGGTCGCTGGGCACCGTCAGAATCCGCTTACNGGAGAGACTGAAGCGCGCACGTTTCCAAAAAGTTACGGGTGCGATGGCGGGTTTGACTACGGCCATATCTACACCATGCGTTCGGGCACAGCCTCCTTCTACGACAAGCGGATTGATAGTGGGACGATCAATATCAGCGGACCCCGTTCGGGTTGCACCAACAGTATTGTTCCGGCCAACGGAGTGCTGAGTCTTCCCTACTTCTANAAAGGCTGCACCTGCAGTTATCCGCTTCCGACCGGGCTTGCGATGTANAGCTTACCAGAAAGCCATGAGCAATGGACGACCTGGGGGCCGATCGNGAAAGAAAAACTNGCGGGCAAGATAAATAGAATAGGAATCAATTTCGGGGCGCCGGCGGATCGTATGGCCAAGAGCGGNACGCTTTGGCTCGACTTCCCCAGCAAGGGAGGGCCTTCCCCGGAACTCGATCTCGTTACGGTTCCTGCAAAGCCCAGAAGCTACTATCATCACTCCGTATGGATGAAGGATGGTGCCCGGTTGCCATGGGTCGCCGCGTCCGGAGTTGAAGGGATGGAGTCGATCGAGCTNCGGGGATTGANGCCCGGAAATTACCGCGTAGGCCTCTTCTTTGCCAACCCTACCGAAGACGAGCGCTGCTTCGATATTCAGCTGGATGGGCGGACGGTCAGCACGGATTTCAGTTTAGATAGCAGGCTGACAGCTGTTGCCATGGTCTTCGACGATATCGCAAGTGAGGGTAGCCTCCAGATAACTTTGGAGGCGAAGAAGGGCGCTACCCAATTGAGCGGGATCGAGATTGTGCCCATGGGCTTGGTGGAGTGAAGATGTGTCAGGGTGCAAAGATTGGTCTGCGGTCCTTGTGCCTGACTCGGCTGATTCCTGATTCGCCAGATAGACTTCATGCTTTTGGCGAATGGTGGAGGGAGTAATGGTAGAGGAACGGTGNCAATCNCCTTTNAGGGCCGGACGCGTAATTAATTCTCGCTCGCCGGGCCAGGTTTGGGACAGTNGGGCATGAGGATTCTCATTCTTATATCTGCCTTGTTCTCCCTGGCCTCCTTCTCGGTTGAAGCCGAGAAGATTGCCCTCTTCGATGGCAAATCGCTGGACGGATGGCATTCGGTGGGGTCGGCCCAATGGCGGGTAGAGGATGGTGTTATTGTGGGAGGGCAGGAAGGCGACCCGAGGAAGAGTGGGATTCTAATGACCAAGAGATCATTCAAGGACTTTGAACTGGAGCTGGAATTCAAAATTGACGAGCACGGAAAATANAACAGTGGGGTATACCTCCGNCATGGTCCGGGGGAGGGGCGACAGCGGGGCTACCAGGTGAACATTGGTCGTGGTGCCGCCGAGGAATATGTTGGACTCCACTATAAGGAGTGGCTCGACAAGGGTGACGAAAAGGACGAAATCAGGAAGCCGCTGAAATGGAATCACCTGAGAATCCGAGCAGTGGGCGCTCGCATCCAGGTCTGGCTAAATAGCAAGGCGATCGTTGATTACACGGACCCCGATCCTCAGCCTGAGCATGTGTCCGCGGGAGTTATCGGTCTACAAACCTACGGAGCAGAAGGTCATGCAGGATGGGTCAACTTTAAGGGCTTTACCCTTACAGATCTTGCCGCCACCCGGTAACGGATACAGGGGTCTCCTACTTGCCGCGCGGCTGCGCTGCAGGGAGTTCTATTTGGTTTTCGGCGGCCCATGACTGAGCGGCCTGTTCGTCCTGCCTGCGCCANGCCCCTAGAGTGTGACTGGTCATGCGATCCCNGAGGTCCTGATTTTCGATCGTGGAAGCCCAGGTTACCGCGGTGGAAGGATCGTCATAGGCATGGGTTGCGGCCTTAGCAAGTCCGGTGACTCCATTGTCATAACTGGGTCCNGCCGGCTGCTCTCCCAGCCAGTTAGCGGCGGCCTCCGGGTCGGAAGTAGTCCAATTCCACATGACTTGACCCATCGCGCCAGCCTTACTTTCGCTCTCGGGCTGATTGCCAAGCCACTCTGCAGCTTCGGCGGGTTCCTGCTGGGCCCAGTTCCTTGCGACCTCGCCCACAACACCGGATCGCTCCTGCTCAGGCATCTGGTCAACATATGCCGCGGCCTTGGAAGGGTCCGAAGCAGCCCAGCTCCCAAGAGCTTCCTGCAGGGATTCCTCGCGATCTCCGGCGCTGAGCAAATTGGCCCACGCCACCGCTTCTATGGGATCCTGCGCTGCCCAGGATTCTGCGATCTGCCCAAGTAATTTCGGTCGATCGTAACCATCAAGGCTCATGGCGAGATCTGCTGCTCGCTGTGGGTCACTTTCCATGATGTTATTAATAATTCCGGCGTATGCTCCCGATCGTTGTTCTGGCTCAAGCGTGGAGGCCCATGCCAGCGCAGCATCAGGATCCTGCCGCGCCCATTGCTCAGCGATGCTTCGGCTTAGCATTGCACCCATCCAAGGTTGCCTGAGAAGAGAGTTCTCAGGATTAGCTAACCAAGCGGCAGCACGCGCAGGATCTATGGCGGCGAGAGTGCTGAGGACCGTCCCTGCGTCTGCATAGGTCTGTTTTCCGCCTGTAGAGGAAAGGCTCGCTAACGCGGCATCCGGATCTTCCTGCGTCCACCTGGCGAAGAGAAGGCGCCGGAGCAAACTCGTTTCGCCGTCCATCTTTCCTTTGCCGGNTCGAAGNGTTCCCAGATAGCCTTCGATTTCATCNGGGTCGAGGTTTTTGATGAATGCGAGGAGGGCCTCATAGCGCTGGAGGGGATCCCCAATAGCGAGAACCTCATCGAAAGAGCTGTAGGAAGCCAGTCCCAGGCTNTTCGTGGTGATCTTCTTGATGGNAGCTCTTCGGTCAGAGAGGGATGCCTGTTCGAACNAATTCTCAGATCTTGATGATTTCTGATCGTCTGATGCTTCTCTGGTTGCGCTTGAATGCTTGGTCAATTGCCATGCGTTGAGAGCCAAGGAGAGGATCAGGAGTAGGGGAAAGACTTTTTTCATCGGGCGTAAAAGTTTCTGAATAAAACTAATGGCCGCCAGATGTGAATCAATATCAATCCGTCTCCGGGGCCGTAGCGCAGGTAGTCTGATTGACGATCTGGCAGGAGGTCTTTGCCTGTGCGGGTGACGACTCTGGACATTGAGCTGGGATTCACTCCCGAACCACTCTTAGATCCCGATTGGTTCCGTGAGATCAACTATAGCTGATAAATCGGTAGCTTCCCGGCGTGTGCTGCGAGGGCTCCTTGTCGTCGTTCTCTTCCTTGCGCAGGTGTCGCTCCTGCCGGGGCGACCGAATATCCTTTTGATTGTGTCAGAAGATAATGGCCCTGAGCTGGGGTGTTACGGAGAGCCTTTCGTACAAACGCCAGTTTTGGATAAGCTCGCGGCAAAGGGGGTCTTGTTTGAAAAGGCCTACGTTCCGCAAGCAGGGTGCAGTCAGTCACGAGCGGCTCTCCTGACCGGATTGTATCCTCACCAGAATGGACAAATCGGGCTGGCTACATGGAAGTTCGGTCTCTACCGGGAGACTACCCCCAACGTCGTCCGGAGTCTAAAGGAAGCGGGTTATCGCACCGCCATCATCGGGAAGCTTCACGTCAATCCTGCATCGACTTTCCCTTTCGATTTCAAGCGGATGGAGTCATCGAACTTCAGCCGGAACAAACTCCAGAACTATGCGCGCGAAGCGGAAAGGTTCATCAAGCAGTCCGAGCTGCCCTTTTTCCTAAGCGTGAACTATCCTGATGCTCACCGTCCTTTCCTCAAGTCTGTAGGGGGAGTTCCCAGGAAGCCTCTCACAGGAGCTGAGGTGAAGCCGCTCTCCTACTTCGGACTGGATACTCCGGATCTGCGTCAGCAGACTGCCGACTACTATAACTGCATGAGTCGGTTGGACTCCCAGATTGGTGAGCTTCTGGAAGTTTTGCGTAAGTCCGGAAAATTTGAGAATACTCTGATTGTTTATCTCGGGGACCACGGAGCGGACATGCTACGTGGCAAGCGGACCTGCTTCGAGGGAGGCTTACGTATCCCGCTGATTATGTCTGGTGGAAAACACTGGAAGGAGGGTGAAAGGTGTTCCGAGTTGGTCTCCACCATCGANCTGATGCCCACCCTTCTTGAGATGGCGGGCGTTTCGCCACCTGGTGAGCTTCCCGGTCGCTCTTTGGTTTCCTTGTTGAATGGAGAAAATGCGGCGTGGCGCAGGCATCTCTTTGCCGAGTTCCACCTTCACTCCGCACATAATTACTACCCGCAGCGGAGTGTGCGTGATGACCGATTCAAATTGATTCATAACCTCATGGCAGGAGAAATTAACCCGGGTTACGAATTCACGCTCCAACGATTTTTCAAAGGAGTTGAGAAGGCGATTTCGGTGGCAGGAGAGCCAGTTCGGGGTGCTTATCAGCGAATGCGTCATCCNCCTGAGTTTGAACTTTATGANCTGGAAAACGATCCTTACGAATTCGAGAATCTCGNNGAGGATCCGGATCACGCCGAGGCTGCCCGGCGATTAAAGAAGCGTTTGCTGCAATGGCGTATATCGACGAAGGACCCCCTTCTCGATCGGAAGAAGGCTCTTCAGTTGAAGNCCGAGATCGAGGCTTGCATGAAGGACGGCACTCCCCGCAAGGCCGACCTGAAACTTAACTATCGAGAATACTTTTTTGATGAAAGTCGGTGAGGGCATNAGAAATCTTCTNNTTGGATTCGGGTTTGCTGCCTGCGCACTGTCGCTCTCTCTTGGCGCGGAGAGCTCTCCCAATGTGTTGTTTATCGCGGTTGACGATCTGCGCCCCATGCTTGGGTGTTACGGAGATAAGGTAGCGCGCACACCAAATATCGACCGTCTTGCGAGCGGCGCTACTGTCTTCCGGAAGGCCTATTGCCAGCAGGCAGTGTGTAGTCCCTCACGTCTTTCCCTCATGACNGGGCGCCGGCCCGATACGATTCGCGTATGGGACCTGAATACTCACTTNCGCAGGGCCCTTCCAAAGGNGATTACTTTGCCGCAATTCTTCAGGAAGAAAGGGTATCACTGTCGCTCCATTGGAAAGATATTCCATGGTGGTGGAGCTCCCTCAAAGGATGAAGNCTCCTGGTCAGAGNCTCCGCTTCATGATACTGTCAGAACGGNGAATTTGCGCTATGCTACTCCAGCGAATCTCGCAGGTAGAGGACTGAAGCGGGCATCCTCGGAAGCGGCGGATGTTCCGGATGGGGCCTATATCGATGGAGTGGTTTGTGACGCAGCCTTAAANGCCTTGAGCACTTTAAAAACNAGAGCTCAGCCGTTTTTNCTGGCGGTTGGCTTTCGCAAGCCACACCTGCCGTTTTGTGCTCCACNGAAATATTGGGATCTNTACGNTCGCGAGGACATTCCACCTCCTGCTTCGAGGGGATATCCCAAGGGAGCGCCGGAGGTTGCGGTGAGGAGTTGGAAAGAGCTGGAAGGATATACCGATATTCCCAGTGACGGTCAGATCTCCACGGAGAAAGCGGCAGAGTTGCGTCACGGTTACTATGCTTGTGTGAGTTATGTGGATTCTCTTGTGGGGCGTCTCATTGATCAGGTGGAGAAACTTGATTTGAGCAAAGAAACCGTGATCTGCCTTTGGGGAGATCATGGGTTCCATCTCGGAGAACAGGGTCTCTGGGCCAAGGCGAACAATTATGAATTATCGGTCCGGGTTCCTCTGATTCTTTCAGCGCCTGGACAGAAGGAGAAGGGCGTCGATAGCAGCGCTCTCGTGGAACTTGTGGATCTTTACCCCACTCTGGTCGAAGCCTGTGGTTTTGTTGTTCCTGAAGGTCTTGAGGGAACAAGCTTCCGGGGTCTTCTGGATGACCCACTTCGTTCATGGAAAAAAGCGGCTTTCAGCCAGTACCCCCGCGCTTATCAGGGCAATCGTCACCGCGCCCATGGGGACATCATGGGTTATTCGGTTCGGACGCGTCGTCATCGCTACGTGGAATGGCGGGACTGGAAGAGTGGGGAAGTGAAAGCCCGGGAGCTTTACGACCATGAATCAGATCCGGGTGAGATGAGTAATCTCGCGGGGCAGGAGGGATACAATGAGATTCTTAACCGGCACGGCGCTATTCTCAAGGCCGGATGGAGGAAGTCCCTGCCCTGAAGGAGCTCGCAATCTCCCATCTGCCGAGGGGCCGCGTGGGGAATTCGCGCCCTTATTTTCCCATGATGATAAGGTCGGAAGCTGCGTGATTACTTCGAAATCCACCAACATCGCGAAAGACGTAGACGAGAAAGGCGGTGGTGTTACCGGGGAGTCCCTTCTGGGCAATCAGCTCCTTGTCTCCGATAGTGCATTGGATGAAGTTCCACTTACGATTTTTCCATGCACCCCCGGCGGTGGTGAAGTAAATCCAGGCTTCCGAGATTTTGTCCTTACCCTGAAACGGGGTCCGGGCAACGCGGCTTGATGGATCGAGATTCGGTGGGCCCAGTTCAGGGAGAGAGGGCCCGTATTTCACGATGCTGTCGGCGAACTGACCTATTTCGACAGGATCATTCCACCCATTCCCGTGGGCGTGAATCATCCATGGTCGGATGCAGAGAGAACTTGGGCCTTTGGTGGATTTTGCGGATCTTGCAAAGATATCAATTTGAAACACGGGATCGGCAATAGAGGTCACAAATAACATCGGCATCCGAGCATAAGGCAAGTGGGCCGAGGGGTCCCACTTGCCCTGATAGTCACGATACTGTTTCTCCGTCATGTTCTTTGGGGGAAACCATTGAGATAGGCCAGGGTTGTCACTCTTATGGATATAGCCACTCCCGTAGACCGGAACGACGAAGGCAAAGCGTGGGTCGAGCCCTGCAACAGTGCTAACCACTGTCCCGCCCCACGAAATTCCGGTCAGTCCGATCTTCTTTGAGTTGATGGCCTTGACGGCCCGCAAAAGAGAATTGGCTCGGATGACGTCGGCGACGGCGTGATAGAACCATTGCTCCTTGTCTGGTAGAGATCGGTCCCCGAACCAATCGACTCGACTAGGACCTGCATTTTCGTGTCCTTGACCTGTGGGAAAATTCCCCTCAACCTGATGAGCATTGCCGCCGGGTAAATGTCCCTCGAGGTCCATGGCGAGAGCAGCGTAGCCGCGGCCATTCCAAAATCGAACCCACTCGGGATAGGCAGTGCCTCCACCCCCATGCGCGCAGATGACTGCNGGCCATCCTCCCTTTGGAGGATTTCCCTCTGGTGTTGCATAGTANGCGAAGACCCGCGTCGGGGTCCCCTTGTAGAGCGCGCCCTCATAGAAAAATGATCGGAGTTCCTTGGCGGGACGCTCTTCGGTTTTGTGGACTTTAGGCGTCCTGAACAGTGCCTTGAGATCCCACACGATGTCTCGCTTGCTACCCTCAGCAGTAGAGGCCAGGAGAGAAAGCAGGGGCAGGAAGACAGCCAATTTGGTCACGCCGCATTCTGGGGTCGGGACTTTTCCGGAACAAGGACTGGGTGTCTTCTTCGGGGACCGGAACCGCGAGGGGCTCTGCTTCCATGGATATAGGCGGATCTTCAGCAGAGGAGCTATGATCATATTGTGATGGTCTGAAAACATGTAGGCGGCAGGGACAATGTGATCGTTATTGTAGGCTAACCCTATATCCTACGATGCAAATCAAGCGGGCTCAAAACAGGAGTCGGCAACTGTTGCCAGGAGGTCTTATGTTTCTGATTATGGCTTCCGCCAATTTAACTAAACCATGAAATTGCTCCTAGTCAGTCTGGTGGCCCTGTTGGGCGTTTCGTTTTCGTTGTCGGCCAAGCCGCTGAAAGTCTACCTGTTGGTCGGCCAATCGAATATGCAGGGGCATGCGGCAGAGCGAACGCTGGGGCACCTGGGAATGGATTCGAAAACGGTGCCGTTGCTGAAGGTGATCCAGAATGCCGATGGATCGGCCAAGGTGCATGATCAGATTTGGATTTCATCCATCGAGGTGGCCGAGGAATCCGGTGTCAAGGAGGGGAAGCTCACCGTGGGTTACGGTGCGGGTGGACGCGATCCCAAGATCGGCCCGGAGCTGACCTTTGGTATTACCATGCAAAAGTACGTTGGCGAGCCAATCCTCTTGATTAAGACCTCGTGGGGCGGCAAGTCTTTGAACACGGATTTCCGGCCACCTAGTGCGGGGGCCTATGTTTTCAACGAGCAGCAAATCGAGAACTTCAAGAAGCNAGAAAAGGATCTTGCTGAGGTGCGCCAGGAAAAGAGCAATTCCACCGGGGTTTATTATCGGCTCATGCTAGAGCATATCCGCAAGGTGCTCGGTGACATCAAGCGCGTATATCCGGATTACGATGCCAAGGCGGGGTANGAGCTGGCGGGATTTGTGTGGTTCCAGGGCTGGAACGACATGGTTGATAGNGGCACCTATCCCACGCGTGGCCAGCCGGGTAGCTATGATGCCTANAGNAAGAATCTCGCGCACTTCATACGCGATGTGCGCAAGGATTTGAAGGCCCCCAAGTTGCCGTTTGTGATAGGTGTGATGGGTGCGGGTGGGCCCATTGCCAAGTATGGCCCGGACCAGAAACGCTACGCTGGCATCCACGGTGAATTCCGCAAGGCCATGGCCGCACCAGCCAAGTTGCCGGAATTCAGGGGTGACGTCACCGCCGTGCTGACGGAAAATTACTGGGATGGAGAGCTCTCCGAGCTTGTCGATCGTCGCGGCAGGATCAACGCCAAACGCCGCGAGCTTTCAAAGGATAAATCACTCAACCGGGAACAACGTGATAAGGCCCTTGCTGAGCTCAATGCCAAGCTGTTCACCAAGGAAGAGCTGAAGATCCTGGAACTGGGCGTCTCCAATGCCGCCTATCACTATCTGGGATCGGCCAAGATCCTTGGCCAGATTGGTAAAGCCTTTGCTGATGCGCTTGCCGGAATGCACTAAGTTGAAAAAATGACACGCCCAATCCATATGACCCGATTATTTCCACTGTNTCTAATCTGCATGGCTTTGTGCAATGAATTGGCAGCTCAGCAGGGCAATCCTGAAGTGGTCGCCCCTCAAGCTGACCTTTGGTTAAGCTATCCAGGGTCAAAGGGACCGGGCAAGGGAAAGCATGTTGTGCTGATTGCCGCTGAGCAGGAATACCGCAGTGAACAATCCATGCCGATGTTGGCGAAGGTTCTTTCCAGTCATCATGGCTTTGATTGTACCGTTCTGTTTTCCGTGAATGAAAAAGGGGAAGTCGACCCAACGGTGCCGGCTCCGTTCAAAGACAAAACAAAACGTCACAATATCCCGGGTCTTGATCACCTGGAAAAGGCTGATTGTGTGATCTGGATCTCGCGCTTCATGCATCTCCCTGAAGATCAGATGCAGCGGTTCTACGACTACTTTGATTCAGGAAAACCGCTCATCGCTCTGCGAACCGCTAACCATGGTTTCTGGGGTGGGCTCAAATACAGGAAGGGAGGTAAAAATGTTTCCCTGCGCGATCTGTTGGGCGGCACTTTCATGGGCCATCACGGGGGTTGGCATCGTGAAGCGACACGTGGAGTGATTGTTCCCGAGAACAGGAAACATCCTATTCTCAGCGGAGTCGGGGATATCTGGGGAACGTCCGATGTGTATCGGTGTCATAATGACAAAAATCCTTTTCCGGAGGATTGTAAGTCATTGGTCCTGGGCCAGCCATTGATCAATCTTGAGAAGGANGCTCCGCCCAATACCGAGAAGGAGCCATTGCCTGTTGCCTGGACGAAAACATGGACCGGGAACAAGGGCTTGGAGTCNAGGATATTTCATTTCACCATGGGGTCTGCGAGGGACCTCGAAAATGATGGGGTGAGGAGAATAACGGTAAATGCAGTTTATTGGGGCCTCGGTATGGGGGAAGCAATCAAGCCAGACCGGTCCATAGCAATCATTGGCGATTACAAGCCGCTGAAGGCCGGATTTAATTACGAGAAGTTGGGCGTTAAACCGCGTAAGGTGGAGNATTACCGCTGAGTTGNCCTATCTGATTTGCGTGGAGCTGGAAAGAGCTGGAATAAAAAAGGCGGAAAAAGCAACGTCTTGGCAGCAATGAAATTGTTTCGATTGATAGTCAGCCCACTGGTTGTTCTTGCCGGATTATCGGTCCCCTCCCGTGCCGATGATGGCCTGAAAGCTTTCCTTGGGAAACCAGTTTTCGAGCAACAGCGTTTGTATGGTGATCAGCGCTATCCCAATGTGGTGGTNACCAACCGAGGGACAGTAATTTCGGTCTGGGGCAATGATGGAGTGGTGGTGCGCCGGAGTGAGGATGGAGGAAGGACGTGGGGAGGAGTCATCACGGTTTCCAGAACGGGATACCATGGTGGAGGCACCACGGTTGATGAGAACTCAGGGCAGATCCTGGTCTTCGTTGAGGANCGGCAGCCTCCGGCACCGCTGACTGTTTATCGAAGCAGGGATGACGGNAAAACGTGGCAGGCACAGGTNACAATTATTGAGAAGGACGAGTTCGGCAATACTCCTTCCATGCANATGAATGAACACGGTATTACCCTGCGGCANGGCAAGCATAAGGGACGTCTGCTGCGCCCGACCCGTTATTACGGCCCCAATGGAGGTGGTGCAGAGTGGCCGCTGCAATACACTAATGCGATCTACAGCGATGATGGTGGGAAGTCGTGGAGGACCAGCGGCCCTTTTCCGGAAAAGGGAACAGGNGAGGCCACCTTGGTGGANCTGGGGGATGGNCGNATCTACTATAACTCGCGGGTGCATTGGCCCGAGCGGCCACAGAATACACGCCGACGAGAAGCATGGAGCAACGATGGCGGTGTGACGTGGAAGGATTGGCGTATTGTCGAGGCCCTGCCAGATGGAGATCAGGGGAGGCCTTACGGGTGCATGGGTGGATTAACGCGGCTGCCGTTAGAAGAGAGTGACATCCTGATCTTCAGCAATCTTGATACCGACGCGTCGCATCGTGAGAGGGTCACGGTATGGGCGAGTTTTGATGGAGGTAAGACCTGGCCTCTCAAGCGATTAGTGGATTCTGGACGGAGTGGCTATTCATCGCTTGCGGTTGGTCGATTCCAGACGGAATCGGAGGGCTGGATCTTCCTTCTCTATGAGCATGATCCATTCAAGGGAGCTCACATGGCCCGGTTCAACCTCGCATGGCTTCTTGCCGGTGAACCCACAGGAGACGGGAAACCGCCACGGGTAAAGAGCAGATAAAGAACGAGCCGAGTCAACGGCGGCTGCTTCGTCGCTCGAAGTGCTTGAGCAAATCATCCTTGGTTAGAGAGCCGTTTTCGTCATTATCCATTATCTTTAATCGGTCGATCATCGGTTTACGTGCTTCTTCAAGGGGGATGGCCCCGTCCCCATTGGCACCCATTCGCTCCAGCATCTGCCCCGCATCAGGTTGGGGACGTTGACCGAAGTCTCCTCGTCCACCGGGTCGCTGGCGTCTGTCAAAGCCTCTACCTGCTTCCGGAGCGCGTATCGAGTCAGCATCCCGGTCGCGTCTGAGCTCGATTTCGTAGTAGTGGGTGACCGCTCTGCACCAGCCCTTCTCGTCATCACAGGCAAAATAGGAAACTTCCAGTTGAAGAGGGTGCTCGATTTTCCCTGTGCTGGAATCGACCTCGATCAGGAACTCGCGTGGATCAATGTCCGAGGGAGCCTTGACCTTGGGAGCACACCCTTTGCTGGTGCTCAACTTGACTTCCTTGGGAGCCTTGAATTCAAAATGAAGTGGATCTGCGAGGTTGTTCCAATGGACCGTATGAACAGGATCGAGATGGAGCTTTCCCTTCCCAAGGTTCATCAGGTTCCGGTCCGCCTCGGTGCGGAGCTTGATATAGAATGTCTCCTCCGCCTGTTCTTTTTCGCTCTTCGGAGAGAGGGGACGGACGATTACGGCCATTGCCCCTTCAGGTTTTTCCGTCCGGGGAACGACGCCGCTGGCGATCTTACTTGTCGGGGCAGCCTCGGTCTTTCGGTCAAGTTCGGAGGGAGAGGTGACGGCCTTGGTCTTTCCAATAAACTTCTTGAGGTCAGCTCTCAGGGTTTCTGTATTGCTCCAGCTTCGGGAGACTAGAATATTGGCTTCCGCGGAAATGATGAATTCCGAGTTCGGTCGATCGTCAGGCGCATGCTTGAGTCTTTCATCGATCGTGACGGGTTGGACAAGCCGGTCCCGTTCCGGACGGGCAGGGGATTTATAGACATAGTAGAAGGCGAGTTTCTCGCTCTTCTCCCGGTAGTCATGATGAAGTGCCCCCAAACTGGAGAAATTACGAAGGAAAGGGGGTCAGGCCAGGCAGCCAAAGACGAGAACGGTATGCTTTCCCTTGAGCTTCTCCCTGAGAGCGAAACCACGTCCCGGGGCATCGAATGCGTCGATAGCCGGAATCGGACTGCCGATCGCGGGACCTTATCGGCCCCTCCTCTCCGCTCTCTCCGTTCCTGCCCTTGGACAAGGTATTGAATGGATCAGGCAGTCAAGAGGACCACCGTGATTGCGGCGCTCTTTATCATTTCAAGCTGAGCTAACAGACCATCCGTGGATTTTACAAGATCCGTAGTTGTAGTTCATTGACCTTCAGTGGTCCGAGCGGTCGAAGAGAGACGTGCTGCGGGGGAGGCAAAGGGTGCCATCTCAAGATCGTAGAGGCGAGGGACTCCTAAATGCAAAAAAATCGCAATTGATACTTGATAACAGAAGCGAATCGGCAACTCTTGCAATGCAGTTGCATTAACACCTCATGAAACAAACCTTCAGTCTTATCTGTATTTTAGGCTATCTAGCCAGTCCATGGTCTTTGGGAGCTCTCTGGCAATCGGGACACGGTGATATTGGCATTGGTTTCGACGGAACCGACTGGGATCCGCACTTTCACTTTCATGAAGAGGAAGGTGAGCACAAGGGAGAAGAGCACAAGGGGGATGATCACGACGACGACAAGGACCACGAGGATCATGATCACGAGGGAGATAATCATCCGATTATCGATGGTCTCGAAGCTACCGAGGAAGAGTATGANATAGATGCGNTATCCGTATNGGTCCCNGGGCCAACCNTGCCGGGGGCTGGGGCTGCGGATTCGGGTGCAGCGAANGTTTACGTTTTGGCGCAGGATGAGACGCTCGCGGTGGCTCAGGGAAGTCCTTGGATCGGCTTAGCAGTTGANGAAATTAGTCCGGGTCTACTNCTTGACGACGTNGTNAATTTGAGCCTNGTAGACGTGTCAGGGCCNGGTGTNTTCTCGCTCTGGTCGACGGATGCNTTCGGTGGAGACAGCGTTCTGATGTCGAGTGCATTGGGATCTGATGCNGCGAATGAGGTGGGGCTCGCACTTGAGCCGGGACACTATCATTTCAACATGGGTTTCAGTGAAGAGGGGATTTACGACGTGACCTTCCGGAGTGAAGGAGAGTTGGCAGCAGGAGGACTCACCGGAACTGACTTTTCGGTGCGTTTTAACGTAGTGCCGGAGCCCTCCTCGCTCTTCCTTCTTGCGCTGGGNGCGTTTGCGACCTTACGTAGGAGGAGANTCTAACCGGGCGTCCTGAANAGGGGCCCGCGACTTGCAGGGCATCATGAGGGCGCGTGGTTTCACTATGGTTGAGGTGTTGGTGGCAGTAGCCATCNTCGCGGCTCTTGCTGCGCTAGGCACNGGNGCAGTCTTCTCCGGCATTGCCCGCGCCAAGCAAGTTCATTGCGCCAGTAATATGCGCCAGATAGGGGTGGCCNTGACAGCACATGCGNTAAACAACAANGGNTTCTTCCCGGAGACAANCCANACGGTAGCGGTGAACAAGGCTTGGATTGCCGCGCTCGAAGACGAAATGGGGCCCCACTATGATGAATTACGTCTATGCCCGGCAGACCCATACAGAGAAGAGCGACGGGAGCGGGGAGGAACTAGCTACATTCTCAATAGCTTTATCTTCGTTCCNGAAATTGGTCCTTTTGGCGAGGAGCTAAGTTCTCCCTGCAACAATATGCAGTGTATCGATGAGCCAGCCCGCACCNTGATGGCATTCATNGTATCAGAGGATCAGACGGTGGAAGCCACGATGGATCATACTCACTCGCGGGGATGGACAAGAAGCTGGGANAGTGTCTTGAGAGACATCCAGCCGGATCGCCACCGCNCCGGNCGGCCAGACAGTGACCATTCCACGGGATCCGCCAACTATCTGTTTATAGATGGGCATGTCGAGACGTGGAAGGCCAGCGAAGTAAAGCAACGCATCGAGGCCGGAGAGAATTTTGCCGAACCGCCGAATTTGCGGGAGGAGATATAAGCTATGCACAACCTTTGGAATTTAATCCGGTGGAAAAAAGGCGCTGGGCACAGTTGGATGGGNCTCCTTGCAATTCTTCTGTTTCAGGAGGTGCAAGCTGGGACGCTTCTGAAGCGAATCCANGTAGATCATGCCTTTCGCTACCGGGGAGGGGACTGGGAAGTAGTGATTCACGGGAACGATGGAGATGATGATCTCGACCCTGATGAAACAGTCTTGGTAGTGTTCGACAGGCCATTTCCCCAGGAGGGAGGCAGAGCGACTCGGCCGTCGAGCGAGCAATGGGATTTCCTTGGAGTTGCCGGGAATGAAGAAGTCTGGCTCATTCCGCAGGCATTCACTCCCCTCATCTGGCCGGGATGGCGATCNGAAGGTGCCTTTGCCCGGTATTTTAATGGAGATTCAAGGTTAGGTTTCTCGGCGCCGTTCGTGAAAATTTCTCTCGAAGGAATTAGCTATNCAGGCTTGGGCGATGGCTACTTCTCGATGTGGAGTAATCAGACTGGTGGGGTTACCAAGACTTGGATCTCNAGCGCCGACGGGCTCACAGAGGAGGATGCCTATTATTTTTCATCTGGTCACTCTCACACTAATATCGGATTCAGTGATCCAGGAGTNTACCGGGTTGATTATATCGCNTCNGGCTTTCTCTCNAACGACGNGGGGGACNCCCCGGTTGGAACCAACCCAGTCACCAGTCCCGTGCAGGGATTCTACTATGCAGTTGGGACTTACGCTGAATGGAAGGCCGCCTATTTTGAGCCTCATGAGTTGGTCGGAGAGGATCCTGCTGACGGGGTTCCAGCTACTACCGACTACGGCTCGGATAGTGATCAGGACGGAGTGCCGCTCCTCCTCGAGTATGCTTTNAATCTTTCGCCGGTTGAGGCCGATCAGGAGGTTCTTGTTCCAGGTTCNGAAACTGGAGGNATGCCGTTGGTGCGCTTTGATGANTCCATCGCGCAACCGAGGTTGGTCATCGAGTATCTACGCCGTCGCGAAGAAGGATCCCCACGTCTNTCTTACTACCCTGAGTTTTCNTCTACACTGGAATCAGGGTGGGAGGGGGCGACAAGTGAGACGGTAGTGCCTATCAATGCGTTGTGGGAACGGGTCAGAGCTGAGGACGTAGTCAGCTCAAACGAGAATTCCGNGCGATTCGGGCGGGTTCGGGTGGAACTTAGGTAGAGCCGCTCTTTGGGCGGCCTGAGGGACTCACAGATGGAGTGTTTCGACCTCGTTACGGGCGACCTTGATGAAGACGTCATCGAGATCCTTACCTTCAAAGCGGGACTTGATCTCTCCGGCCGTTCCAGAGGCGAGGATTTTACCNTGGTGTAGGAAGAGAACCCGGTCGCAGACTTCCTCGATATCCCGCATGTTGTGGGAGGTATAGAGAATAGCTGGAGANCNTTCCTTCTGGAGGCGGCGAACGAGTTTACGGACCTTGTCAGCGATATCTGGGTCGAGAGAAGCAGTGGGTTCGTCCAGGAGAAGGAGTTCGGGGTCGTTGAGCAGGGCCTTAGCAAGGTTGACACGGGTGCCCTCTCCTGCAGAAAGGCGTCCCGTAATGTTGTTGCGAAGGTGGTGGATCCCAAGCATCTCGAGAAGCTCTTCGATCTTCTCACCTGGATTCTTCACTCCGTAAAGCCCGGCGAAGACCCGGAGGTTCTGCCAGACCTTAAGGTTCGAGGGAAGGTTGGCGTAAGTTGTGCAGAAATTGGTCCGCTTCAGGATCTCTATCCGATGCTTCTGAAGNTCTTTTCCGAAGACATNGATGCTTCCCCCGTTCGGAATGGTCAGGCCGAGAATCATGTTCATCACGGTGGTCTTACCGGCGCCGTTGACACCTAGGAGGCCGATGACCTCGCCCGCGCGAACGTCAAGGTCAAGACCATCAACTGCAACGATATCCCCAAAGCGTTTCGTCAGGGATCGAGCCTGAAGGATGGGAGGAATCATGAGGTGAGGAGTTCTGGTGAGGTCGCTTAGGATCCTAGTGCAGAAGCTTTGCTCTGATTGAGTCCGTGACCTGCTTTGGATTGGCCTTGCCCTTTGATGCCTTCATGACCTGACCTGTAAGCCAGTTGACGAGTTTTTCGTTNCCNGCTTGAATTTCAGACACCTTGTCTGGATTGGATGCGATGGCCTCGTCAATGAGAGCGTCGATCGCTCCGGTNTCAGCTGGTTCAAATCCGAGGTCCTTGGCAACCTCGGCCGGGTTCTGGCCGGGGTCAGCCCAAAGGGAATTAAAAACCTCACGCGCTTGGTTGTTGGAAATGGTCCCCTCCTCGATGAGGTCTACAGTAATGGCCAGTTTTTCGGCAGAGAGGGGAGAGGCNGAAGGAGAGAGGTTNTCNTCATTGAGATGCCGAAGAAGGGTGTTGATTACCCAATTGGCAATTTTCTTAGGAGGCGCTGTGGATGCCTCTGCAGCGATTTCGAAATAGTCTGCAAGCGAGCGATCCGAGGAGAGAACGTAGGCGTCATAGCTGGTGACCTCAAAGTCTCGCTCAAAACGTGCCGACTTGTCAGCAGGGAGTTCAGGTATATGAGCCCGCATTCGCTCGACCATNCTTCCCGCACGGACTGGAAGGAGATCAGGATCAGGGAAATAGCGATAATCATGAGCATCCTCCTTCCCTCGCATGAACTCGGTAACGCCTGCATCGTCATTCCATCGCCAGGTGGCTTGAGCATGTGTTCCGCCCTCTTCGAGAACTCTTACCTGACGCTCTATCTCGTGGTGGAGAGCGCGGCGGACTGCAGAGATGGAGTTCATGTTCTTGAGCTCGATCTTGGTGCCAAGCTTTTCAGTGCCCTTTTTGCGTACGGACACGTTGACGTCACAGCGAAGCTGCCCCTTTTCCATATCGGCGTCNGAGATTTCTCCATAAATGAGGATTTGCTGGAGAGTTTTGAGATAAGCAAAGGCCTCTTCTGGGGTTTCGATTTCAGGCTCAGAGACAATTTCCATAAGAGGAGTCCCGGCACGATTGAAATCAATTACACTGGAATTAGCCAAGTGAGTGGATTTCGCGACGTCCTCTTCAAGATGGATACGGGTGAGTCCGATTTTCTTTCCCGGGGTAGCAATGTNCTGCTGATAATCCTTTGGATAACTGTAGTCAGGCAACGGGACGCAACCTCCAAGACAAAGGGGAAGATCAAATTGCGAGATCTGGTAATTCTTGGGCATGTCAGGATAGAAATAATTTTTTCTATCCCACTTGGATATTTCTGGGGTCGTGCAATCGAGCAGTAGTCCAGCTAGGATGGTTTGCTCGATTGCGACCCTGTTGAGAACAGGAAGAGCTCCGGGAAGGCCCATGCAGGTTGGGCACACATTGCTGTTCGGTTCTTCTCCAAAGCTGGTTCTACACGAACAGAACATCTTGCTCCGGGTCTTGACCTGGCAGTGGACTTCGAGCCCGATAGTAGCGATATAGTCCTTGTGCATCGACAGGAATGGGNAGGNAAACTTCGTGTAGTAANGCCGAAGTGTGAGGCCCGAGGGAGGCAAGTGCAAGGGCGNGAACCAAGCAGGATGNCCAAGGTTCAAATAATTAAGAACCTCTTTTGTCAGGACGATGCGGCACGCTGGAGTTCAGACTTTAATTGCCTTCTTGAGCTGGCAGCAGTCCGATAGCCACTTCGATATCAAGATCCTCCAGCTTGGAACGAGCGTTTTCTTCCGCGCAGACTTGCTTGATTGAGTCGGAATTGAGTAATTGGGCAGTTTGACCCTGACTATAGAGGGCTTTCAGCTGAGCTTTCTGTTCCGTTAGAAGATAATTAATCTGAGCCTGCTTAGCTGCTGTNCGGACATCCGCNTCCAATTTAGCGCGGGTCCACACTCTCTCGTTATCAACAAGGAGGGTGAGTTTAGATAGGTTTGCGCGAGCCCGATTGTTGAGAAGATCATACCCTTCATGGAACTTTCCAGCAATGGTGGCATCAATTTGCCGCTTCAGTTTTGATAGAGCAGGCTGTGTAGGTTGCTTGGAAAGGCGATCCTCTGGGGTTGAGGCGCTGATCCACTCCTTGCTCGAGAGGGCGTCTCTGACCCAGTTCAGCTCATCGAGGGTGCCCCAGTAGCGAATTCCGGAAAGGCAGAACCAAGTGAAGGCAACCCCCATGACAAATCCGAGGATGCCTCCGCCTGGAGTGAATCTTTTTTTTGTGCCCTCCTTTGGTTTCGCCGGAGTAAGGATGATTCCAAACAGGGCGCGGGCGCCGAAGAAGGCCGCAAACCCAATAATGAGGCCTACCGCTCCATTCATCCAGGTGTCGGGATCGTCAATGAGGAATCCTGCCAATGATGAACCGTTCTGGAAGCCCCAGAACCCAGCCAAAGCTCCCGCAGAGAGAGCAATGAGGCCAAAGGTCATACGAATAAATCCCTTAATCAGTCCGNTGATAATGAACGCGATGATAATGAGCCCGAGGACGCCATAAATCGTGAGGTCAGGGGAGGAAATCGCGAGCATATCTGAATAGAAGGGGAAATTATTGAGGANCAGAGGATGCCGCCCCGCACTGGGCCCTGTGACGGAGCAGGTGATCACAGAGAACCAGAGTAGTCATTGCCTCGACCATGGGAACGGCGCGGGGAAGAACACAGGGGTCGTGCCGGCCGCGACCTTTCAGCTCTGTATCAGAACCGGTGTTGCTGACAGTTGCCTGCTCAGTCATGATGGTGGCCGTTGGCTTGAAAGCGACCCTGAACAAGATGGGTTCCCCGTTTGAAATGCCTCCCTGAATGCCTCCGGAGTGATTAGTTTGAGTCCTCACGCGGCCATNCTCCATATAGAAATGATCGTTGTGTTCCTTTCCCGTGAGTAAGGTGCCCTTGAACCCGGATCCAATCTCAAANCCCTTGGTTGCAGGGAGGCTCATCATGGCTTTTGCCAGTTCTGCCTCCAATTTGTCGAATACGGGTTCTCCGAGGCCCGGCGGGCAACCGCGGACGACGGCTTCGATTGTGCCACCGAGAGAATTTCCCTCGCTCCGGGCTTTCTTGATCAAAGTAATCATTTCGTCGACCTTGGAGGGGTCTCCGGTCCGCACGATATTGCCCTCAATCTGCTCAGAATTGATGGATCCAGGATCCACGNTGGCCTCGAGCTCCTGAATGGAGGAAACCCATGCAAGAATTTCGATTCCCGGGGCTATAGCATTCAGGACTTGCCTGGCAACTGCTGCTGCGGCAACCCGTCCTATGGTTTCACGGGCGGAGGCCCTGCCGCCCCCCTGCCAATTCCGAATTCCATACTTCGCATCGTAGGTATAGTCCGCATGGGAAGGCCGGTATTTCGNGGACATCTCCTCATAGGCCGCGGGACGGGCNTCCTTGTTTCGAACAAGAATGGCAATGGGGGAGCCCAAAGTCAGCCCGTCGAAGACNCCGGAGAGTATTTCGCACTCATCAGCTTCGTCGCGGGGGGTTACGATCTCACTTTGACCNGGTCGCCGCCTNTCCAGTTCGCCNTGGATCTGTTCTTCANTGAGAGGGATGCGAGGAGGACATCCATCGATCACAACTCCTACCCCGCCGCCATGGGATTCACCCCAGGTNGCAATATGAAAGCAGCGGCCGAGGAAACTAGACATCGGGGTCAGCTTAAGGGTATTGGATTATCAAGGCAATCACTGCTTCGGAATGATTGGTGACGGAGTCCCGGGATGGGTTATGGGCTTGTCGAGCGCTTTCCCTTGTCCGGCGAAAACCCCATGGTAGAGTCCGAAGTTGCAGTGCCCGAGCAGGCTAATAAATTGTTGCTGGAGTGCCCGGTTCTCGTGNTGAACCGTCTTTGGCAGCCGATTCATACCTGCTCAGTAAAGCGGGCGATCAGGCTCGTGTGCCTTGGNCATGCTCAAATNGTCCAAACCGATGGAGANGCTCAGTATCAGACTCACGACNTGATTTCGTGGGCANAACACTCCTCCGGGCATCTGNCTGGAGAGTTAATAAGAACNGTGCGTCATGCTTTCCGCGCCCCAAGAATNATCGTNCTGGCGCTCTATGACAGGATACCTCGGAAAGAGGTGAAGTTTACCCGGCAGAACGTGTTTCTCCGGGATGATCTGGTGTGCCAGTATTGTGGCCGNAACTTTACGGAGAGTGATCTGAACCTTGATCATGTTGTGCCCCGGGATAAGGGAGGGAAGACCACCTGGGATAATATCGTAACGTCCTGTATTCGCTGCAACACAAGGAAGGCGAACAAGTTNGCCTACGAAGCAGGNATGAGCTTGTTGCGCAAACCGAAGGCTCCGCGGTGGCGCCCGATCTATGGAAAACGTCCGGAGCTTTCTGAAGANGAGAGNTGGGCGCAATTCCTGCAACCTGATCGGGAAAGAGTCAGAGTCAGCGGATAATTGCCCGGTGATAAATCTGATCTCTCTNAGCCCCCTATTACCCAGAGGATGGGATTCGGCCAGAACCCAAAGAGGATNGTAAGTGCTGTCAGGCTGAGGATGACAATCCTGCTGATTCGGGGGACTGGGACCTCTTCTTCATTGGAGGGGTCTCGCCAATAGATCGCACGAACGACCTTGAGGTAATAATAGAATGAGGCAGCGACACCAATGAATCCGATGCCAACACCCAGCCAGAGTGCCTTGTTGGCACCTGCGGAGCTGATAGCTAGTTGAAAGGCAAAGAATTTACCGATGAAGCCTGCTGTCAGGGGTAGGCCTGCGAGGGCGGAAAGAAGGATCGTGGCGCAGACTGCGAGGGATGGATTTCGTTGGCCGAGCCCATCAAATGCTGAGATTTCATCGCTACTCTCCGAATTGCGCACGACCACCAGCACAAAAAATGCGCCTAAGGTGATCACGAGATAGGTTGCGAGGTAGAGGGAAACAACCTGATGGGTGCTCAAAGAACCCGCGTCTCCCGGATGCCATGCTGCAATGGCCAGCAGGATAAAGCCCGCGTGAGCGATCGAGGAGTAGGCGAGGAGGCGCTTGAAGTTNGTTTGTGCAATGGCAGCGAGGTTNCCAAGCAGCAGAGTAAGCCCAGCCATAATGAGGACGATGAGAGCCGTTTGAGTTCTTGTGATTTCTGATTCGAAGAAGGGCTCGAGAATTCGCAAAGCGACGATGAAACCAGCGGCTTTTGACCCAACGGAGAGGAAGGCGGTAATTGGGGTGGGGGCTCCTTGATATACATCCGGAATCCACAGGTGCATCGGAACGGCTCCAATTTTGAAGGCAAGAGAGAGAAGCAACAAGGACAGTCCAAAAAAGAGGGGTGAGGGGTTGGCCGCGAGCCCCGATTCAGGGTCGGAAATCGCAATACCAATCTCAGCGAGATTAGTGGTATGGGTGACACCGTAAACCCAGGCGATTCCATAGACAAGGAAGCCGGTAGACAGAGCTCCAAGAATTAAATATTTTACGCCAGCCTCAAGAGAGCCGACCTGGCGGCGCATGTAGGCTACTAGAATATAGAAGGTGATGGTGACGAGTTCTAGAGAGACAAAAATAGAGACAAGATCTCTGGCAGAGGCCATCCACATCATGCCAGCACAGGCAAACACCGGGAGGGCATAGAATTCACCTGTGCCATGATCTGTCCCTGGTTCTTCGGTGAACTGGTTCAGGACCTTGCGGTAGTCATAGGCCATCAGGAGGACAAGGATCGTGGCTACGATGGCGAGAAGCTTGAAGAAAACAGCCCAGTTGTCATAGACATAGAAGCGGGAAAGTTCAGCGTTGTCGGGAGAGGGAGCAACCGCGAAGTAGAGGGGAACAAGAGTAAAGGCGAGGCCTCCAATTGAGACCCTCCGGACCAGTTCCCGGCTGGTTGATTTTCCAAAGGCTTCTATCAAGAGAAGAATGAGGCCGAGGATAACGACAGTAGCTTCTAACCAGTAGGCAGGCATGGCANATTGTCAGTTGGCCAGTATGGCTTGCTGGGGTTTAGGCTCGGGGTCCGGGGAAAGGACCTGCTCCGAGGTNGTTTGTAATTTCCGGTTCTCGGAGGATTCGCTTTTTGTATCTCCGAGGAGGCCGAGAAGAAGGTTGGGAAAGATGCCTACGATCACCAGAACGAAGGCGAGAAAGATTGCAGGTTGCCGCTCGCTGAGGGAGAGGTCTTCGGCTTTCCCGGTGTANGATCCCTTTGGCCCCTGGAAAGTCCTGCGGTAGGCCCGTAACATGTAGACCGCGCTAATGACCAGACCCCATAGGGCAATAATGGTGGCGATTTGGACAGAGCCCATCCCGCTACCCGCTGACCATCCTTTAAACCCGGCAATGAAGACCATCACTTCTCCTGCGAAGTTTGCCAGGCCAGGCAGGCCAATAGATGCCATTGCCGCGAGTCCGAAGAGAAATGCTAGCCTGGGTGTGAGGCTGGCTAATCCCCCGAGGTTTCGTAAATCGAGGGTCCCAGTTTTCTTCTCAATACGATCGGTGAGTCCGAAAAGCATGGCGATCGTTACTCCATGAGCAAACATGAGGAGAATTGCGGCGGGCATTGCTACTGGGTTTTCCGCTTCAGATCCGGCTTCAATCAGAGCCGCAAAGGCCAGAAAAATATAACCCATGTGCATGACGCTGGAGTTGCCAAGCATGAGATCAAGACGCTTCTGGTTGATGGTCACAAGGCCGACCCAGAGGATATTCCCGATGAGGAGGACGATCACCAGATTAAGCCAGTGACTCATCCCCTCCGGAACGAGCGGATGAAGTCTGAGTAGTCCGTAGAGGCCGAATTTCTTCAATACCCCAGCGTGAAGCATGGAAATGGGAGCTGGTGCACTGGCATAGGTTGGCGCCGCCCATGAATGGAAGGGGAAGAGAGACACCAGGGTGCCAAAACCAATAATGAGAAAAAGAGCGATGCCTCGCTGGTCTTCACCAGGAATGGATGTCTTGAGTAAATCCTCGAAGGCGAGGCTGGACGTTCCGCTGGATGATACGAGCCAGAGTAGTCCCGCAAGGAGGACGATTGACCCAAAGGCGAGGTAAATGGTTGCCTTCCACGCAATGATTTTACGTTCCCCGCGACCGAGGATACCAATCATCAGGAAGGTAGGAATCAAAGCCAGTTCATGGAACGCGTAGAAGAAAAAGAGATCAGTCGAAATAAATGCACCAATGGCTCCTGCCGCAATGAGAAGAAGAGAGATGTTCCAGAGAGCCTCATGGCGTTTTTTACAGGAACCTGTGCGCGCTGCAGCAAATGCGACCGTGACCGAGAGAAGCATCATGATGACGCTCATGCCATCGTAGAGCCCAAGACCGAGACGGATTTCGGGTTTGCTGAGAACAATCGGGTCCATGGACAACCCCTCCCGGATTCCCATGGCCCATAACCCGGCAAGCAGGATGCCAGTTATCAGCATCACGGCAGTTGTTAGGCGCGCGGTGGCCTTTGCGTCTCGCCCCATGAGGATAGCAATGACCCCAATGAGCGGTGTTATAACGAGGAAGGCAGTCATTGGTTCCTAGCGGGCGAATACGGTGAGATAGATGACCAGAATAATGCCTGCTCCGAACAGGAATGCATATCCCTGCAGGTTCCCGCTCTGGAGCTTCCGGAAAAGATTGCCGACTCCTGATGTGCTTCTCACCAAGCCTCCGACGATAAGGTTTCCGATTACAAAATCATCGAGGAAGTGAACGACTACCGCGACTGCATTTTGGAATACCCGGACTAGGACGAGGTAAGCTTCGTCGCAGTAGAATTTATTACGAAAGATCTTGAACAAGCGATTCCCTGCGAGGGGTTCGCTATCCCGCCCCCGGTAGAGAAGAATGCCGCTGCTTATTCCAATCAGAAGAGCAGCCAGGGAGATCAGAAAGACCGGGTTGGTTGGGCTGAAGGAATGAGAGGGATGATGAAATGCTGGCGATAATTTTTCTGCAACGGGCGTGAAACCGGCAATCACTGACATGCATGAGAGCGCGAACAGTGGATATAGCATGATGGGTGGAACTTCCTTAGCTACCTGCGCACCGTGTCCTCGGCTTTTCCCAAGGAAGGCCACGATGAAGAGTCGCGTCATGTAAAATGGAGTCAAAGTGGCAACGATGATTGCCAGCCAGAATAAGACCGGTTGGTCATGGTGAGCAGCTTCGAGGATTTGCTCTTTGGACCAGAAACCTGAAAGCGGGTAAATGGCCATGAGCGCTGCAGTTCCGATGGCAAAGGTGATTGTGGTCTTCCGCATTCTCTGGAAGAGGCCGCCCATCTTCCAGATGTTCTGTTCGTGATGGCATGCATAAATCACCGCGCCAGAGCCAAGAAAGAGCAGAGCTTTGAACCATGCATGGGTGTAAAGGTGAAACATACCAGCTTCGCCGCTGTGATCCCCTGCCAGTCCCACGGCCATGACCATGTAGCCGAGTTGAGAGAGAGTGGAGTATGCCAAGACCCGTTTTATATCGTCCTGTTGAGTGGCCATTAGAGCGGCCAAAAGAGAGGTGATTCCACCAATCCAGGCTATGGTGGTTCCGGCAAAGCCTTCGAATATTTCGATACCGGCGGAGAATTGTAATCGGAACAGCATGTAGACTCCGGCGGCCACCATGGTGGCCGCGTGAATCAGAGCAGATACCGGAGTGGGTCCCTCCATGGCGTCGGGTAGCCAGACGTGGAGCGGGACTTGCGCAGATTTTCCCAGCGCTCCACAGAAGACAAGAAGGACCGCAATTCCAGTGAGGGTGCTATTGCTATCCACCAATGCTGTTGCGCTGTCCGCCATCTCCCGGAATGCAAAGGTCCCGAGGATGCCCCAGAGCATAAGTATGCCAATCATGAAACCGAAGTCGCCGATTCGATTAACCAGAAACGCTTTCTTCGCAGCTTCAGCTGCGGAATCCTTTTGGAACCAATGACCAATGAGGAGGTAGGAACTGAATCCGACAAGCTCCCAGAAGATAAACATCATGATGAAATTGCTCGCGAACACGATCCCTGTCATCGAGAACATGAAGATGGAAAGTCCGGCAAAGTAACGGCCTCGCGCCTCGTCCTCCTTCATGTATGCGAGTGAGAACAGGTGAACGAGGAGCCCCACACCTGTCACTACGATCATCATGCCGCGCGAAAGGTCATCGATGATCAGCCCAATCTCGATATGAAAGCTGCCGGCATTTGCCCACTGAACTGTCAAAGTCCTGTCCTCGCTTTCGAGCAGCAAAAGCGCGATGACAAAGGTTGCAGCGACAGACCCCACCGAAATGCGGATCGCTGTATCAGCCATCTCCCGAAGCAATAGCTGAATCACCGCTGCGGAGCAGAGCGGGAGCAGCAGCATGGTCCAGGGGAGAAGTTCGAGCATGGCTAAGGATTACTAAATTTAAGGGCAGGTTTGTCTGTAGTTTGATCCGTGAGCGTTGATGGAGTGGTCTTTCACCCTCTCATGGAAGTCAGGTCCTTAACGTCAACTGTCTGGCGAGCCCGGTAGAGGGCCACGATGATTGCGAGTCCTACTGCAACCTCGGCAGCAGCCACGGTTATGATGAAGAAAACAAGCACCTGTCCGTTGTAATCCGGGAGTCCGTTCTCTCCGGTATTGAAACGGGAAAACGCGACAAGAGTGAGGTTGGCAGCGCTCAGCATCAGTTCGAGGCACATGAAAATCACAATGATATTGCGTCGGATGAGAACCCCTGCCAGTCCGATGGCGAAGAGGAGTCCTGATATGAAGAGGTATTCCTGGAGAGACGCCATGTGTTAGCTTTCAGAACCTCCGGATTTGGAATGTTTTTTCTTCAGGGAGAGAGCAACAACTCCAACGGTCGCAACGAGTAGAAGGACTCCTGTGATTTGTAAGGGGAAGTTGTATCCGGGTGTCCGGATTGAGGCGTTATCGCCCTTGTGACCAAAGAGAGTGAGGCCGACGAGATTCACATCTGGCAGAGATTTCTGCCGCAGGCTGTTGTAGATTTCCGACTGTTTGTCAGGATCCCGCTTCTCATCGTAGAAGCCTTTCGCAGCCTCTTCGAGCGGAAGGGCTTGAGGATTTCCACCACGAACTTCGGGAAGCACCGCTGAGAGTTGGATGACAAAAGTAAAGGGAATGATCAAGCCGCCCACAATGACCAGAGGGCTTGAACGTTTGAAAGTCGAGGGGGCCTTCAAGTCCAGAAGCATGATGATAAACAGAAATAACACCATGATAGCGCCCGCGTAGACGAGGATCTGAATGATTCCTACGAAATAGGCATTCAGTCCGACAAAGAGAGCTGCGAGCCCGACGAAGGAACCAACCATGGAGATCGCGGAGCTTACCGGGTTACGAAAACATACGAGGGCAATTGCACCCACGATGGATATGGCGGCGAAGGCGTAGAAGAAAACAGGCATCGCTAGAAGATCGATTCTTTTGGCGCCTGACAGGCCGGATATTCCCCAGGGAGCCCGGATAGGCGAATGTTCTCAGGCCGGCTCATCATTTCAGCTCATTCCATTTGTTGACCAGGCCCTCGCGGATCCCTCCGATCTCATAGAGGCGGTCCTTATCATTAACCATTTCCTCACGGCTAACACCGGTCATGGCATAGTCCTGCCTCAGGAAGATGGCCTGTTCTGGGCATACTTCCTCACACATCCCGCAATAAATGCAGCGAATCATGTCGATGTCGAACTTCTGCGGAGCCTTCTCCACCTTTGCCCATGGGTCCTCAGACTGAATTTCACCAGGCATTATGGTTATTGCCTTGGGGGGGCAGATGAATTCGCAGAGTTGACAGGAGACGCACCGTTCTCGTTTTTGTTCGTCTGTGACAAGGGCGGGAACTCCCCGGTAATATTCAGGCAGCTGAGCGTCCCACTTCTGTTCAGGATACTGCATGGTCACTCCCAGGCCGGAGGAGGCCAGTTCGTTGCCGCCCTGAGCTTTTCCACGAAGCGACGCGATGGCGTGTTTAAGGGTAATGATTAAACCCTTGAGAACCGCTGGTAGATAAAGGTGCTCATACCAGTATAGCTTTGGGCGTTTGACTTTGACGATGGCCATCAGGTAGGGGGAGTGGAAGGGCTTTAGGTATTTGGGAAAGAAAGAAGAAGAGTGTGAATATTGTATTAGGTAACCTTCGCCTTTCGTCTGACTTCGTTTGCCTTCGTGATGAAGAACATGAGCAAGGCGGTAATGATCAGCGCCGGTATTCCGAAGAGAAAGGTGTTTAGAAGGCCAATATGAGGGGCAGCTATGATCAGGGCCGCGAGAAAAATGTTGAAGAGAGCCAGTTCGAAGAACACGACCCAGCCCAGTTTCATAAGTTGGTCGTAACGAAATCGTGGAACGGTCCAGCGAACCCAGATGAAAAAGATAATAAAGGCTACGGTCTTTGCTAGGAAAGCGCCCATGTGAATGAGCCCGGCATACCATTTCCAGTCTCCTTCCGAGGTTTGGAGCAGGGCGCTGTCCAAACCGAATCCAAGTGACCACCCTCCCAAGAATATCGTTACAATGAGAGCAGAGCCAACAATCATCGCCGCATATTCACCCATGAAAAAGAGGGCGAATTTCATGGACGAATATTCCGTATGGTAACCGCCTACCAGTTCGGTCTCACACTCGGGGAGATCGAAGGGCATTCGATTTGTTTCGGCGAAGATGGAGGTGGTAAATACGAAGAAGGAAATCCCCATCGGGAGAAGAAGCAGCCATTGTTGCGAACTGGTCTGCCAATAGGCTTCGTGGATCAATGTGCCATTTTCGTTCCAGAGAGGGAGAAGAAGCCATCCGTTAGCCGCTTGATATGTTACGATATCACTAAGGTTTAATTTTCCGAAAAAGAGAAGGACCGGGATCACTGAAAGGCCCAGAGCGATTTCGTAGGAGATCATCTGGGCACATGAGCGCACTCCGCCAAAAAATGGGTACTTCGAGTTCGATGCCCAACCGGCAAGGGTGATTCCGTAAACACTAAGAGAGGCAATCGCGAAGATGAAGAGAGGGCCAACCCCTATGTCGGCAATGACCATCTTGATTTCGTATCCAAATATAGTGACGGCACTTCCAAAGGGGATCACGCAGAGGCTTACGAAAGCAGGTGCTGCAGTAAAGGCAGGCGCCATCCAGTAAAAAGATTTTCTGACGTGTGCCGGGGTGAAGTCCTCTTTCAACAAGCCTTTCACGCCGTCGGCAAGAGGCTGAATTAGGCCAAAGAGCTTCAGATCTTTTTTGAAGCCAAAAAGAGTGGCCGGGATGCCGACTCTGTTTGGGCCAACCCGATCCTGAAGGACAGCGGATACCCTGCGCTCGGCATAAGTGGAATAGGCCACCAGAGGAAGGACCACCAGAAAGGTGAATCCGAAGATCTTGACAGCCGAGGCGATAATGAAAAAGAAATCCATTGAAGTTCTTCGAATATCTAGCCGACAATTTCTCCCGCAGTTATGCGGTTTTTTTCCGATTCCAAGAGTGGAATACTCTCACCGGTTTTCATGATGGGAATCCCGAGATCGGTAATCTTGGAAAGATTTAATTCTTCAAATTCGTCTACCTCTTCCGCGATTTCAGCAAAGACTTCTTCGAGGAGGTATCGGGAGGGTACCTCCGGCTCGAGGGCCTTGATCAAGTCGCGGATGATCTCCCAGTCGTCCATGGCGCCGGGCGGTGGGGAAATAGCCTGGTTCAGGCGCTGAAGGCGGCCCGTGATGTTGACGAGGGAGCCTCGTTTCTCAGCAAAACCTGCGCCGGGCAAAACGACATGACTCGCTTTTGCGGTGCCGTTGGTCAGGATGTGGTTCGATACAAGAAACTCGAGGTTGGCCAGATCGTTGGCCTCAAACTGCGCATCTGCGAGAAGGTCCTCGTAGAACACAATGAGGGCCTTGATTTTACCCTCGGCCACTCCCTGACGGATTGTCTCCAGCTTGGCATATGGATTTTTGGACGCCCAGATCAGCTTGGCTCCTGATGTGTTGGGGTTCCGATCAGCAGAAATCAGCTTCCCGTCGGACTCTCCGAGCCTTGGAACCAGAGAAAGAAGGTCTGTTTCGAGAGTATCGGAAAGCCGCCGGAGCAGATACAGCTCCTCATTGGTCATGCGGCCGGAGCCGATGACGGCTACTTCCTCTCCCTTAAAGCGGTTGAGTCCCTCCGCAGCTTTGGAGGTCGCACTGGGCCAGTCAGAAACTTCATGCTTGGCGCCGGTTTTCACGAACGGATCTCCGAGCCGGGTTTCTGAGTGAAGGTAGTGAAAGTTAAGTCTGTGGCTGTCAGGCATCCACGAGGAATTCACTTCGTTATTTTCCCTGGGAGTTACCCGGAAAATTTCATTTCCACGAGTCCAGATCACGGTGTTGCATCCGGTCCCACAGTTGACGTCGATGCTTTTCGTCTCTTTAAGGAACCAAACTCTCATCTGGAAGCGGAAGTCGTTTGAGGTGAGAGCTCCAACAGGGCATATGTCGGCGGTGTTGAGTGAGTAGTTACTGTCCAGACGACGGCCCGGATGGACGGTGAGCTTTGTGTGAGTCCCACGGTCAATGAACCCGAGAACGGAGTCGTCGGCTACTTCGTCCATGAAGCGGATACACCTGCTGCACATGATGCAGCGTTCATCATCGAGCCGTATTCGAGGTCCGATCTCGACATTCTTAGGCTTCTTGACCTTCATTTCCTCGAACCTCGATGAGCCACGTCCGTGTTCCACTGAGAACTCCTGAAGGCCGCACTCACCGGCCTGGTCGCAAATCGGGCAGTCGAGCGGGTGGTTGATGAGGAGAAATTCCATGACTCCATTGCGGCACTCTTCAACGAGGTCGCCTGTCGTCCGGATTCCCATGTTCTCAGCAACAGTGTTAGCGCATGCGATAACGGGGCGAGGCATCCACGAGATCTGCTGGTAGCCATCATCCTCATAGCTGGGTGATTCACCCGGAGCGGGGCGGCTTGGCATCCCCATCTGCACGAGGCACATCCGGCAATTTCCGGGGGATGAAAGCTTGGTATGGTAGCAGTAATGAGGAACTTCCTTTTCCGCCATTTTACACACCTCGATCATTCGGGTGCCGGAGGGAACCTGAATCCATGTGTCATCTACCTGTACATTGACCAGGCCCTTCTCGGCAGCGAGGTCTTTGGGCAGCTTTTCAGCGGTCGCTGGTGCGGAGTCTGCCATGAGTCAGATTCGGGCGGAGCCTCCCATTAGGTTCAGTTGAAAATATGCATTGAGGAACCAAGCGGAACAAGCGCACTTTGTGAAATTTTTCACAAGCGATATAAGTTCCTGACTGTCTGGGTATTGCATTTCTATTTTCCTTAGTCCTTGAGCCTGCCGTCAGGGACTTCCAACCTGGGCACCGACTCCCTTGAGGTAGCGACGTTGTGCTTTCTGCTCCGGGTTTCGGGTGGCGGCAGGGTGATCCTCGGCCGTATCTGTAAGAAGTTCGTCGCGGAACTTGTCGATCATCCCTTCCACTGGCCAAGAGCAGGCCTCTCCGAAGGCGCAGATCGTTTTGCCATCAATCTGATAGGCAACTGACTCAAGGGTATCGAGATCCGCGGGGCTCGCTTTCCCGGCGACCAGACGGTCGGTGATCTTTTTCATCCATGTAGAGCCTTCCCGGCAGGGAGTGCACTGGCCACAGCTCTCATGAGCATAGAATTCGTTGATGTTGTTTAAGACCCAAGACATTCTGCGGGAGTCATCCATCACGATGACACCTCCGGATCCCGCCATTGACCCGCAAGCAGCCATCGTGTCGAAATCGAGAGGAATTTCATCGAAGGTGATCTCTCGTTTGTCAGTGCCGGGAGGGCAAGACACATTGTAGGTGTCTGAACACCGGAGAATCTTTGCCGAGGATCCTCCAGGAATGACGGCCTTGAATGTTCGCCCTTCCAACGGCCCACCGCATACATCGTTGAGTAGCTCTCCCATCGTCATCTTCCCAACTTCGATCTCGTAGTAGCCCGGCTTCTGCACGTCGCCTGAGACGCAAATGATACGAGTCCCGGTGTTACGGGGCGTTCCTATTTCCGCATATGACTCGCCGCCCATTTCAATGATGTGCTTTACGTGGCACAGAGTTTCCACGTTATTGACGATCGTGGGGCACATGTAGAGGCCCATCGCGGCTGGGAAGTAGGGGGGCTTGATGCGGGGGTAGGGGCGTTTTCCTTCAAGGGATTCGATCAGGCCTGTTTCCTCACCGCAAATGTAGGCTCCAGCGCCGCGATGGATATAGAACTCGCAGCTGAAGTCACTTCCGCAGATCTTTTCGCCTAGAAACCCAGCTTTCCTTGCCTCCTTGATAGCGTTTTCAACGATTCTTGCGGCCTCGGGAAACTCCTCGCGAATATAAATGTAGGCCAGCTTGGCGCCCACCGCGAAGCAGGAGATGACCATCCCCTCGATGAGTTGGTGAGGGTCTTGATGGACGATATAGCGATCTTTGAATGTTCCGGGTTCTGACTCGTCGCAGTTACAGATCAGATACACCGGCTTCTTGTTTCCGGGTGGAATGAATCCCCATTTGACGCCAGTCGGAAAGCCTGCGCCGCCTCGGCCCCGCAGGCCTGATTGTTTTACTTCCTGGGTGACCTCGCCGGGTTCCATCTGGAGGGACTTTTTGAGAGCCTTGTATCCTCCGTCTGAGAGATATTTCTTCAGGGAAGGATTCCACCCTTTCCGGTCTATGTTCCGAAAGATCAGACGGCGTTCACGCTCGTCTGGCTCCTTGCCTTCGATGTAGGTGACTTTTGGCATTCTTACCGACTACTTGTAGCTCTCAAGAAGTTCAGATGCTTTCTCCGCTGGGAGATCCTCGTGAAAATCATCGTTAACCAGACACACAGGTGCCGAACCGCAGGAGGCAAGACATTCTGCGAATTCTACTGACCAAGTTCCGCAGGGAGAAACTGCAACCGGGTTATGGTGAGAGGTCTGTGAACGGTTAATTCCTGCCAGTTCGCAAATTTTGTCCATCAGCTCATAACTTCCTCCCATGGCGCAGCTCAGGGTCCGGCAGACCCGGATATGATATTTCCCGGGAGCATGCTGGCGCAGGCCCGGATAGAAGGTGACTACTTCCTCGACTTTGATGGGCTCCACATCCAGCTTGGCGGCAACCCACTCGATCGCGTCGGAGGAAATGTAACCAAACTTTGACTGGACGATGTGCAGGAGGGGGAGCACCGCTGAACGTTTCTGTTCAGCGGGATATTGACCGATACGAGCGTTGGCTTCTTTCTCAATGGCTCTGTCAGCCTCGAAAGGAGGGTGGTGCTTTGTCCCGGTGGTCGCATGAGAAGTGACCTGGTCGGTGAGGATTGTTTGAGGCATGGTATTAATTTGCCGTGAGACTGGCTCCTGAGTCTTCTCAGGCTTTCATCGGTCACACTCTCCCATGACGAAATCGAGTGAGCCCAAAATGGTGGGGATGTCAGAGACCATGTGGCCCACGAGGAGGTCGGAAAGAATCGAAAGGTTCACGAAGGAAGGAGCTCGTATTTTCAACCGGTGAGGAACTCCTCCACCCTTGGAATTGATGTAGAATCCTAATTCGCCCTTGGGGTTCTCAGCCCCGAAGTAAACTTCGCCTTCTGGGGCCTCAATTCCCTGAGTTGCGACAATAAAATGGTGGATGAGCTCCTCCATTTTCATCATGACTTTCTCTTTTTCAGGCAAGCTGCTTTTGGTGTCAGCGACGTTAACGGGACCGTCTGGTAACGTATCCAGAACCTGCCTGACGATGGAGATCGATTGGCGCAGCTCTTCCATCCGAACTAGATAGCGGTCATAGCAATCTCCCAGCTCTCCAACGGGGACATCAAATTCGTATTGCTCGTAGCCCAGGTAAGGTCGGTCTTTCCGCAGGTCACGGCAGGGCCCAGAGGCGCGAAGGTTTGGCCCGGTCAGCCCGTAGGAGATTGCAGTTTCGGCGGATATTATACCCACGTCCTTTGTGCGGATGAGGAAAATTTTGTTTCTGGTGAGCAGCCTGTCTACTTCATCGATGGTTTTTTCACATTCAGTCAGGAAGGAGCGCAGGCTATCCGTAAAGCCCTCCGGGAGGTCGCGGATCTGGCCGCCAACCCTCGTATAGGAGGTTGTGAACCGGGCACCCGTGAGTTGCTCTGAGAGGTTGTAGATTTTCTCTCTCTCAGTAAAAGTGTAGAGAAAAACGGTCATTGCACCCACGTCCATTGCGTAAACGCCAACTCCGAGTAGATGAGAGGAGATTCGTGCGATCTCACAGGCGAGAACCCGAATTGCCTGGCCACGGGGAGGAAGCTCCCATCCCATCAATTTTTCTACCGCGCAGGCGTAGGCTACATTATTGGCCAAGGGGGCGAGGTAGTCCAGTCGGTCCGTGTAAGGAACAAACTGGTTGTAGTGCATATTCTCGGCAATTTTCTCGTCGCCCCGGTGAAGGAAGCCAATATCTGGGTCGGCCTTCGTCACAACCTCGCCGTCGAGTTCGAGAATGAGACGTAGCACCCCGTGGGTGGCGGGGTGAGATGGCCCCATATTGAGGACCATTTTCTCCCCTAGGAGGTCTTCAGTGCCTGACTGATAATCGGTCGCAGCCTGCGTCGCTGTCGCGGCCGCATCAGGAACCTCGTAAATCGTTGTGGCAGAGGTCTCGCTCATTGACGGGATTCACAAGAATAAGGCCCCAAACAGGCCGTTCGCGCAAGGACTTTGTGAATTTTTTCACAAAGTCTTTCAGTTCCTGCAAAGAGCTTTTTTTGGAGAAAACCACCCAAAAACGCAGAGTCTCTATGAACGGGCACCGATATTTAAGAGATCCTAAGTATTGCCAGCAGTGGTTATTTTTGCCAGAATATCCGGGTCTGCTGATTGTTATGGGTTACTCAATGCGCTGCTTCTACTCCCCGGAGTTCTACTTGGATCTTCCGTCGGATCACCCCTATCCCATGCAAAAGTTCCGCATTTCGAAGGATATGCTCTTGGAACGCGGAACGGTAAGGCCTGAAGATATCGTGGAAGTGCGCCCGGCGGCAACTCACGTGTTGGAGAGGGCCCATACCCCGGCATACCTGCAGAAGATCTATTCAGGCCAACTGGATCGGAAAGAGCAGATTCAACTTGGGTTTCCCCTGACCCCTCAACTCTACACGCGAAGTGCTCTTGAGGTGGAGGCAACCCGGCTTGCGTGCGAGGCCGCTCTGCAGGATGGCGCCGCAGTTGTTCTGGCCGGAGGAACGCACCACGCTTTCCGGGAACATGGAGAGGGTTATTGCGTTTTTAACGATATAGCGGTCGCAATCCGTAGCCTGCAGGTCAAGAGGCCTGGGATCAAGGTCATGGTAGTGGATACTGACGCGCATCAGGGGAACGGGACAAACAGCCTGCTCGATAACGATCCCAATGTCTTCACGTATTCAATTCACGTCGGACGTAATGACCCGGTGCGCAAGGTGAAGGGGTCAATGGATGTTGAGACCGTGCGGTATGTCGAGGGAGAGATGTACTTGAAGCAGCTTTTCTCGACCCTGGCGGCAGCGATGGACGTTTTCTCCCCAGACCTTGTTATCTGGATCGCAGGGGCGGATAACCATCGCAATGATCAGCTTGGGCAAATGATGCTCACGGTGAAAGATATTCAGAGACGAGATGAGGTCATCCTTGGGGCCATGCTCCGGAACCGCATCCCGATCGCACTGCTCTATGGAGGGGGTTACAACCGTCAGCCGGAATATACAGCAAAATTGCACCGGAACACGGTTGTGACAGCCAAGCGGATTCTTGGTGAGGTGCAAGGGCTTGTGTCCTGAGACCGTGCGCCGAATCGCGATTGTCGGGTCAGGGGCAATTGGTTGCTACTATGGCGCGCGGCTTGTAGCTGCGGGCATGGATGTAAGGTTCCTCGCGCGTTCTGGCTATTTGGCCCTAAGGGAAAAGGGCCTCGGGGTGAAAAGTCCGGATGGCGATCTTCAACTGGGTTCGGTTCAAGCCTTCCGTTCGGTGGAGGACATCGGTCCAGTGGATCTCGTTGTCCTTGCATGGAAAACCACCTCGAATGGATCATGTCGGGAGGTAATTAGCCCATTACTGCACGAGGAGACGGTGATTCTGGCTCTCCAAAATGGACTAGGGACTACCGAGTTTCTTGCAGAAACCTTTGGAGGAGATCGAATTTATGGAGGGCTCTGCTTCGTCTGTATCAATCGTCTCGGTCCCAACCGGATCAATCATATCGCCCAGGGGCTGGTTACAATTGGCGACTTCAATGGAGCTGATCCGGAGCGGCTCGAACAGCTGGTATCTCTCTTCAGGAATGCGCAAATTCCCTGCAGGGCGGTAGAGGACCTGCCAACCGCTCAGTGGGTCAAGCTGATTTGGAATGTCAGTTTCAATGGGCTTTGCATTACCGAAGGTGGGGTCACCACTGAGCAGTTACTTGCGAGTGCGGAAGGGGAATCTCGAGTCAGGAAGATCATGGGAGAGGTTATTGATGGAGCGACTGCGTTGGGGATGGACATACCCGCCAGTATCATTGATGAGCAGATTGTATCCACGCGGGAGATGGGCTCATACCGCCCTTCAAGTCTAATCGATTACCTTGAGGGACGTGAGGTCGAGCTCCAGGCAATCTGGGCTGAGCCACTGGGCAGAGCGGAGAGTGCAGGAGCTCGTCTGCCTGCCTGGAATCAATTGCTCGCAGACCTTAGGACACGTCTCGCGGAGCGGGTTTGAGTGCTGAATCACGATCTCTATCCGATTCGGGCTCTCCAGGTTCAAGTCCGCCTGCCATCACATCCTTGGGGAGATAAGGATCGAGAAATGCTTCGGTGAATTCGTAATGGTTAGCAAAATCTTCGCGCGTATCAGAATCTTGTTTGCCGAACATGCCCTCCTCGATCAGCTCGAAAACCATGTCTCCAACATCAGAGCACTGCGCGACGCCCCACTCCTGGAGCAGAGTCAGGGCCATTGGCCCAAACTCCTGCAGAGCGTGGTCACGAAACCCAAGGATAAGTTCAGCGCCGCTTACGTGGCGCTCTTCGCCATGCTCCTCACGAGTTCGTTTCAGGGTAAAGTCCAGAGCGTCCTTGAGGAGAAAGTAGGCTCCCGCCTCAAACCGCGTTTCACGCTCGAGAATTTTTTCAACCGCAGTGTCAAATCGCAATGCCTGCATGATGTCTAAGTAAGGTTATTTTTTAGCTGAGGACGCTGAAGCCAGTTTCGGTTGGGCGGCTCCCAAACGCTGGATGGAATCCCTAAGTGTTGAAAGAAGTATATCGGGTGAGTCAAGGCGGGTCGGCGTATCGTAACCAATCCAGAGGCAGGTGGTGCGCTCCGATCCGAGCCATACAGCCCAAGCATCGGTTTTTGATAGGCTGGTCCCCAGAAGGAATGGGGGTTGATTATCGGGAAAATGAGTCTCCAGAGCGGCTCTCATCGCGGCCGGCGCGAACGCAGATTTGGACGAGGGCTCAATTGAGAGAATTTGATTTCCATCTGAATCGAGCAACTTACGCAGGAAGTATGTCCGGGGTTTTTGTCCCTCAGCGGTCAGGGCTGCTGATGCGGCAGCCACTTCAAGAGGGGTGGCACTAACTCCACCTCTGAATAAATCATCTCCCTCGAGGAAAGGCCCCCTGAATCCAAATCTTTCTGCCAATCTGATGAGGTCTTCCGTTCCAAGTTCTCGGCCTAGTGTCACTGGTTGCCCTTGTCTTGGTTTAATACCTCGTTCCGCTGCGGCGGCGTAAACAAAGGGGGTGAAAATCTCTCCGAGGTCGCGTCGAGCATCGAGGGCTCGGTTGAAGGAGGTATTCCCGGTTGCGCGGCCTCCTACAATGCCTCTGATTGCACCGGTTCTAGTGTCGATACAGACGACGGCAATCTCGGGAGATCCCGGGATTTTTTCCAGGAGTGCTTGTGCCTCTCCTTCGAGAAGCTCCTGCGTGTTGGAGCTGATCGTGCTCTGGAGACGGAGGCCTCCATTGCGAATATCCCTCGCATCGATGAGTTCCTCAAAGTGGCGACGAACAGCTTGCAGTGCTCGATTTCCTCCGGTGGAGCCCCCGGGGGGGCTAAGACCTAGATCGCTGGATTGGATTCTTGAAGCCTCTTCCGGACTGAGGCTCTTCTCAGTGACCATGCGAGCAAGGACTTCGTCCTGTTGGAGAGTTGCTTTTTCCAGCGCTCGTAAGGGTGAGCAGGCATGTGGGGCACGTATGATTCCGACCAGCAGTGCACACTGGCGCCTCGTAAGGTCGGTTGCACTTACCCCAAAGTAGCGCCGAGAAGCCTCCTCCAGACCGTGACAGCCTGATCCGAAATAGATTCGATTGACGTAGGCGGAGAGGATCTCGTCCTTCGAGTAAGAGGCCTCGATCCGTAGCGCGATTGCAATTTCTACCAGCTTTCGGTGCAGGCTTTTCTCTCGGAGATTGAAGCTGTTACGGGCGAGCTGCATGGTCAGAGTTGAGGCCCCCTGAGTGAAGGACATGTCCGAGGCATTGCGCATGGTTGCTCGCAGGATGCCTCGAATATCGACCCCGCTGTGAGTGAAGAAACGCTTGTCTTCGCGTGCTTCCAGAGCGGAAACAAAGAAATCGGGTATTTCCATGCGGGAAATAAGGCGCCGGTTCTCTCCATGGAGAGTAGCCAGTTCCTTGCCATCGATATCGAAAATGACCGAGCGTTCGGGCATCTTCTGTATTTCGCCGATATCGTAACTGAGCGACGCGGTGAAGTAGAAGGCGCCAACGCCAATAATCAGGATGATACAGATCATTGCTGTGCGGAACCCGAAGCGAAGGATTTTCCCCGCCCATGGCGGCAGCCACTGAGGGGGAATTGATTTCTGCTGGGCAGGTTTCCAGCTGGAATCGTTTTCGGCGTCATTGCCCCCTATGGGCTCTCCCGTGAATCCAGATGCCTTATCAGGCTGGTCTCCAGCGCCGCCTCGCGCTGTATGCGTTCCTTCGGCCTCTGAAGAGGGCTGCCGGGCTGATGGGGCGTCGGGCATTGGATAGCGGGTTGGTAAGAGGATGACCTCTGTCTGAGATCAAGAGGCGTCTACTCCACTGGGATCGCTCTCAGGGGGTGCTTCGGGCAGAAATCGGTGGAGTGCGGTTCGAGATCGACAGGGATGAAATCGTCGTAGGCAGTCTTTGCCTTTTCGCATCCCGGAGTCGCATGTTTACCCGAGGATCGACAGAGTCGGACGGACTTCATTTCCACAGGAGGTGTAAAGCTGCTGAATTCGTATCTTCCCAGCCGGTCGGCGGTTTTCATAACTCTGACCCATATGGGAAGTGCGAGGTCTGCCCCGTAACCTCCTTCCACGATGGGCTTAGGTTGATCGAGTCCCACCCACACGGCGCAGGTTAGACTGGATGAATATCCAACAAACCATGCGTCTTGATATCCATCAGTTGTCCCCGTCTTTCCACCAGCCGGGCGCTGAAAGCCGAGTTGGCGCCGCATGCTCGAGGCTGTTCCTGACCGAGTAGTGTCTTCGAGAACAGATGAAGTCGTCCATGCAGCTCCCTTCCTGTCGACTGCTTCATAGCCTAGCGGCTTGTGGACCCAGAGTTCCTTTCCGTCCCGATCCAGAATCCTACTTACAAAGTGTGGGCCGTAACGGGTCCCTGCATTGGGGAAAATAGTATAAGCGCTTGCAACCTGTTCAGGTGTTGCCTCCCACGAGCCAAGATATGATGATGCCTTGCTGGGAACGGTAATGGCAAAGGAGCGGTGGGCTAGGGAACGAACACTTTCCATTCCCGCGTAATTGCCAATACGGATAGAGGATGTATTCCGGGAATTCATCAAGGCCTCTCCTGCTGTTACAGTAGGTAAATACTTGTCGTCCGAGTTTCTTGGGTCCCAGTCCCGGGGTGCATACCTGATCTGCCCGGGTTTGATTCTCGAGTCATCTACGAAGGACCCGGGGCGCATCCCCTTGTCGAAGGCGGCAAGATATACGAAGGGTTTAAACACAGATCCGACCTGCCGGCGGGCATGAATAGCACGATTGAATTTCGATTCATCTGCGTCCCGCCCACCGACGATACAGCGGATTGCGCCGGTGCCGTTCTCTACAACCACAATCGCTCCTTGGAGGTAGTCAGGAGCTTTCCGTTGGCCCGAGGGCGTGGACTGCCAGTTGCTGCGTGTGTTGTGACGGTAACCAGGGCGCCTTTCGATTTCACTGAGTTTGGAGTTGAGATGGCGCTCAGCAGATTCTTGGAGATCCTTGTCAATCGTGGTGATGATCTTAAGTCCACCTTGTTTGATGTATTTCTTCTCAAGGTGGCGCTCAATATCCCGCCTGATCGCATCCAGGGCGTAGGTGTCTTCAATAATGCGGCGATTTTTCGGGCGGATATGAAGGGGTTCAGCCTTCGCGGCTTTAGATTCCAGATCGGTAATAAAGCTGTTCGCAACCATGGAATCCAGAGTCGAATTTCTCTCCTTCTTTGTGTTTTCGACATCGTCGAAGGGAGAAAATGCGTTGGGTCCGCGAATGATCCCTGCCAGCATCGCTGCTTCGGACAGGGTAAGGTCTTCAGCAGATTTTTCGAGGTAAGCCCGTGACGCCGCTTCTACACCGTGAATGGATCCGCCCCAGAAGATGAGATTCATGTAGTGCTGCATGATCTCGTCTTTTTCGTAAGCGTCCTCGATCCGAAAGGTGAGGGCGAGCTCGAGGAACTTGCGGTCAAGTTGTTGCCACTTGGGTCCCCTTGTGGGTAACCGGAAGGCGTTTCGTGCCAGTTGCATTGTGAGAGTCGAGGCTCCCTGAGCGAACGATTTTCGCTTAATGTTTTCTACGATGGCGCGGGCGACACCCCGTGGATCCACGCCGCGGTGCTGGTAAAAGTTCTTGTCTTCACGAGCAAGAAGAGCTCTGCGAAAGTGGGGGGAGACTTCCGCCAGATTAACGACGTGACGATGAGCTCCATGCAGGCGCCCAAGTTCCTTCATGTTTCTGTCGTAAATAATTGAACGCTGAGGCATTTCAGCCACTTGACTCATGTCGTATCTGAAAGATCTCAGAAAGTAGAAGAGTCCGCCCAGAATAAGTAATGTAATTACTCCGCAAGCTCCGTAGGAGATTCCCTTAGCTGGGATCCGGAGAAGGCCAGGCCAGTTGCCCACGAGTCGATTGATGATGAGATAAGGCCAGAATAAGAGAACGAAAAGAGGGCTATGACCTCCAGCTGCTTTTCGCTTTCCCTTTGCTCCGGGCCTGCGGGACCTCGTCTTCGTGCGAGCTGTTTTTCGTGTCCGCTTACGAGATGGTTTCCGCCGCGCCGAGAGGGGTCTTTGGCGAGCGGGCGCTTTCTTTCTTGGTCTGCGACTGGACATCCCGGAAAAGGAGAGGCAATAGAGCGTGGTTGTGGCTAATCGGCTATTTTTTCGAACTTTTTGATTCGGTAGATCAGATTAGACGAAAACTACTGATATTGACGCTTTATGGGTAGGCACCATATTTCACAGCGATGAAACTAGCAAGTTCGGGGACTCCAATATCTTTAATTCTGGTGATCGCGTTGATCTTCTCGGAGATGGCTCCCGGAGAGCCCGCTACCAGTCCGGAGCAACTGCGAGCACTTCAAAGCAAGGTGCATGATGTTGCAGGGAGAGGATTGACTGCGACCGTATCGCTCTTTTCAGAGGCAAGCGAATCTTCTGGTAGCGGCGTAATAATCTCAAGAGGCGGACTGATCCTTACTGCAGGGCATGTCGTTGAAGGTTTGGAGGAAGTTACAGTGGTTTTTTCCGATGGTAAGCAGGCGGTGGGCAAAGTGCTAGGGTCCAATCTTTCGAAAGACGCCGCCATGGTAAAGCTGGGTGGAGACCTTGAATGGCCATTCGTTGAGCTGGGGGANTCGAGAGGAGTTGAGGTTGGCGATTTTGTTGTATCCCTTGGTCACGCTGGAGGGTTTGATGCCCTCCGCACCCCGCCAGTAAGGTTTGGACGGGTCGTGGCGCTCAATCCGCTCGGATTTATTGGAAGTGACTGCGCTCTTATTGGAGGTGATTCAGGAGGGCCNCTCTTTAATCTCNAGGGGGAGGTAATCGCCATTCACTCATCCATCGGAGCGAGTCTGAGAGCCAACAATCATACCGGAGTGCATAACTTCAAGGTGGACTGGGAGAGGCTGATAAATGGGGAGACATGGGGGAGATTAACAATGAATCCATTAATGAACCCTGACCGACCGGTAATTGGCTTCAATGTGGCGGGAGCCGTTGAAGGAGGGGTTCGACTTGGAGAAGTCTATCCCGATTCGCCTGCTGATGTGGCAGGGATACGTCAGGGAGATATCGTTGTCAGCATTGACGGTAAGCCCGTNGAGAGTCTGCGGGGATTACAGGGAATANTATCGGGGTATGAACCGGGGAANGAGGTGGAATTGACCTTCAATCGTGGGGGTGAAAGGACAACCTGCAGTATCAAGTTGGCTCGTCTGGCTGATGTGATGCCCCAACAGAAATAGGCTACTCGNTTGGAAGCATGTCGATTTTGAAGATCATCTTTCTTACAGGGNTTCTTTCCTTTGCTTTTTGGACGCAGCTCTTTGCGCAGGACCCTGAATCGTCTCCCGAAAACCAAGCTCTTCTCAATGAGCAGGCAGCCGATATTTTTAAGGCTCTGGTTCCGGTCGTAAAGAAAGGAGCATCTGGAACAGTGGAGGTGAGAGTCTGGCGTAAGAGGGTCAGNTACGGGACGATAGTGGGACCCGATACGGTGCTGACCAAGTGGAGCGAGGTGAGTCGGGATCTGCGAAGTCTTAGTTGCCGAACCGGCGCTGGTCAGTGGTTGCCTGCTGTCGTCAGTGGGGTCTATCCCGATGCGGANCTCGCTGTTATCAAGGTCAAGGGCTTGAAGGTAGCCCCGGTAGAATTTTCGAATGAGAAGGATTTACGGCCCGGCAGCTTCCTTTCTCTCGTGCGCCCTGATGGGGAGGCTGCGGGCATGGGAGTGGTAAGCGTTATGCCGCGGAGCCTTCGTAGTTCTGACCGGGCTTTTCTTGGTGTTGTCATGGATCTGGAATTCAAGGGCCCTGGAGTTCGCGTGCGACGTGTTGAGCCAGGAACCGGAGCAGAGCAATCGGGCCTCAGGGCCTTCGATGTGATTCTGGAAGTGACAGAAAGAAAGGTGAATGGAAGCTTNGAGCTTAGCACCCTCTTGCAGCGNATGGAGCCGGGCCAGAAGGTGAAGATCCGCTACGCGCGTGGTGGAAATGAGAGTGAAGTCGAAGTGGAGCTGGGCGGACGGCCCCGGGCGCCACGAATACCCTATAGCCGGATGGAGCAGATGAACAATATGGGAGGGCATAGATACAGCGAAGTGCGGGATGGATTCTCAAGTGTGGTTCAGTCGGACATGCAGATCGAACCGGAAGATTGTGGTGCTCCGGTTGTCGATCTAGAGGGTAGGATTGTGGGTGTCGCCATCGCGCGGGCTGGCAGAATTAAGACTTTCATCATTCCATCCTCGGCAATTGAGCAGATTCTTGCTCTGGAGCCAGCAGCCCCCGANGCCCAGCTTGGCAATGCGGGTAGAAACCCTCTTCCCGAGGCTCGGAAGCCGGTGGACGANCCGTTTGAGGTGATGCGTCGCCGGTTAGAGGAGATGAGGCGGTTGATGGAGGAGATTGAGGAAGGCGATCAGCAACGACCTTGAGGTGAGATAGTCNCCCAATTGTAGTGNANCCTCCCACGGNGTCNGCAGTTGAGTCAACCGGCAGGTCTCTNANGGGNAGGAGNATGAAGTGCTCTGAAATAGCGATTCGTCTTATTCAGGCTGTNGCTAGAACAGGTGGAGCTGNGGGGCNTGNTCCGTCTGCCAATGAAGTTTCCTAGATGGNNATTGGCTCAAGGNAGAAAATAAAGGGTAGGNATTGCTCNNGTCTGNTCGATCTCTGTGAGAGCTACTCGGTAATCTTGGGGGATGGTTCCTCGCTCTGGAGTTGGGTGATCATGGCACGTAGTTGATCGCGCTCTGCAAGGAGCTTCTCCATTTGGCTCTGCGTAGGTGCCCCGGTCGACTGTTGTTGCAAAGCTCCCAGGCGGGACTCGGCNGTATTTGCCCTTGAGAGCGCCTCCTCGAGATTCCTGCGCAGATCATCGTTGTCGATAGTTGCATTCGTTGCGCTCGCGAGTTGAGTGCTGAGAGAGCGAACAGTTGTCTGCGACATTTGAAGCTCTCGACGCAGTGTTTCCACGGATGCTTGGAGTTGGCTCACGATCGTTGCGAGTTGTGAGGATTCTGTAGAAAGGCGGGTAGCCATCTGAGCTGGCGATTCCTGAATGGGGNCTGTAGTCCCGTCAACAAAACCCATGCTCTGCCGTTTCGCATTGAGTTGCTCACGAAGCTTTTCAAGCTCTGATTCCCCCCCGCTAAAATCAGGATTGGCGATCTGGAGGGCCAACAGCGAAAGGGCGATGACGACTGCCCCAAGAATAAGGCCTACAACTAGATTCTGATTTGTCTTGGAGTTTGTTCCGGAGTCGGGATCAGGTTGTGTTGGCGGGGCAGGGGAAGTGCCGGAAGGTTGGTCTTTCATGTCACATGGGGCGCGGTCTTGTTCTCACCTGGAACGCCCCCGGGAGGTTTTCAGGTGTCCTACCTCCAAATAATGATAAGAGCAAGGATGCCTTGCGGTGAGGTCTAGTCACTAGAGGATCTTGAGAAGCTCACGGGGTTGATCTATAAGAAAAGCGGGCTTCTCATTGGATAGTGAGCCTCGAGAATTTAAACCCCAAGTGACCCCGACCGCTTTTACCTTCGCCTTACGGGCAGCTCGCAGATCTCGAATTTCGTCGCCAACGTAAGTAATTTCCCCGGGTGCAAGAGAGAAAGTACGGGCGATGGAGCGGAGGTGCCTCGCCTTGCCGCTCAGCTTGCCAATGCTGCGGATAAAAGTGAACTGATCCCGGATCCCGTGAACCTCAAGGAAGGTCTCGATATTCTCTGGAATGTTAGAGCTGAGAATTCCCATCCTCTCAGAGCGCTCCCGCAAGGAGGGCAGAACATCCCGGATGCCCTCAACAAGAGGCAAGTGCTCGATGCGGCTCCGAAGGCGCCTCATTGCGGTCGCGAGGTGAAACGGAAGCCTGCGTTTTGGGACACCAAGGTGCTTCAGAAGACCTTTAGTGTCTAACTCCCGTAATTCATCCAAATGTTCCGGATTTATGAGATTATAGCCATTCTGCCCGGCCAGTTCATTATAGATACTCAAACCTTCACCGAGTGTGTCGGCGATGGTTCCGTCGAAATCAAATACGAGGCAGCGTCTCAATGTGAGTCTCTATTCAAAAATTTCAGTCCTGTTAGCACAGAGCGAAGTTGGGGTCAATATCCTCACTCATGNATCCAGTTGCTCCGTTCCTGATCTTTAAAAGTGCGGCGAAGGCAATCATCGCCGCATTGTCGGTAGACAAATCGGGAGGGCAGGCAAGAAAATGCAGGCCCTCNGCCATACACTTGTCGTTGAGGGCAGAGCGAATGGCTTTATTACAACTGACTCCTCCAGACAGGGTGATGATATTGCAACCGCATTGATGAGCAGCCCGCAGGGATTTTGAGACGAGGACATCAGTAACAGCCTGCTGGAAAGAGGCGCAAATATCAGGCGCTCTTGCGGTAAGATTGTCGACCTTTGGGAGTGTATAGCGAACTGCGGTCTTAAGGCCGGAGAAAGAAAAGTTGAGCTCTCCGGGCATCGATCGTGGAAACTGGAAGGCCTCCGGATTTCCCTTTCTTGCCTGTTTTTCTATCTCGGGCCCCCCGGGGTAGGGGAGTCCTAACATGCGCGCCACCTTATCAAAGGCCTCCCCTGCTGCGTCGTCTACTGTGCGGCCAATCATGTGGTAATCACCAGCCTGTCTGGNATGAATCAGCATGGTGTGTCCTCCNGATACGATCAACGCTAGATGAGCAGGAATCATTAGGCCGGGGCTCTTCCCAGATGTTCTTCTGTCGGAAAGAAAGGGGGAGAGGAGGTGCCCTTCCATGTGGTTCACCGAGAGAAAATTCCTACCAGACGCTGCGGCAAGGGCTTTGGCCATGGTATGCCCAACCAGGAGGGAGGACGATAATCCGGGACCCCTTGTGGCGACAAAAGTATCGATGTTGCTGGATTGGAGGCCTGCCTCGTCAAGCGCTTGCTCTACGAGGCTCCGCAGAACAAGAGAATGATTACGAGACGCTACCTCCGGGACAACTCCACCATAAGAACGGTGCAGTTCTATCTGAGAGGAAACCAAGGAGCAGAGAATTTCTGCGGGTGCCGTGGCGGTTTGTCGTAGGATTGCCACTGCGCTTTCGTCGCATGACGTCTCGATTGCGAGGATCGTCAGAGTTCCTAGTTCCCCCTTTTGGGCTGGCTGCTCGGCACCGGGCATCTTAGTTCGGGAGGTATTTTCCTGAGATCGCCTTGAGAGCTCCCACAATTACGGGGTTCTCCCATGATTCAAGTAGTTGTCGCTCATCTGGGCTCAGCGAGTCACAGCGTCGTTGCCTCGCGAGATTCTTTTGGTCTTCATCGGAGGTGTCNACCTCGATATCAGGAAGGATTNCTNCCCCCTGGGGGCTCCTGCCTGAAGGCGTGTGGTAGGTTGCAATAGTGAGCCTCAGNGCCGTATCGTCCATCGGCATGATACGCTGGANAGACCCTTTGCCGAAACTGGTCTCTCCAATGATGATCGCACGCTCTAAATCCTGCAGGGCTCCAGCGACGAGTTCTGACGCACTGGCTGAGTTGCGATCCAGAAGGACAGCAACAGGGTAGCTGCGGTTTCTCCGCTTTATTGCAGGGGTCTTCATGGGAGGGCTGTTGTGTTCGGGATTACGCCCTCTCGTAAAGACCACCTCTGTTGATGGCGGGAGAAATTCTCCAAGGATGGAAACCGCTGCGGTCAGGAGCCCTCCGGGGTTTCCTCGCAGGTCAAGGAGGAGCGCTTCCATACCGCGGTCCTCAAGATCGTCGAGGGCTACTTCAACATCGCGATGAGAGGTCGCTGTAAATCCCGAGAGGTGGAGATACCCGGTCTTCTGATCGCCAGCGAGGCGGTCTTTTAGTAGCCGTGCTGCCGGGACAGGCGATTCTCTGACAACCCTACGAAGGATAGGAGCTTCGTGGGTCTCAGGGCTGCTCGTGCGCGAGAGGGTAAGAACAACGCGCTCACCTGCAGGCCCTTGCAGTTTTTTCAGAATAGCAGACAGGGTCAGCTTAGTGACCGGCTGACCATTGATTGCGATAATATAATCGCCGGGGAGAATATCAGCTTCATCTGCGGCGGACCCGGAGTGCACGGCCGTCACCTTGATCCGGTCCTCGCTCTTACCCAGAGTGATGCCCAGTCCTGGCAGAGAAGGCTCTCGTTTCTTGTCGCTGATAAAAGAGTAGGTTTCAGGGTGGTAGAAACCTGAGAATTCGTCTAGCGAGTTTAGCATGCCCTCAAGGGCATGGTTTATCAGGCGGTCGTAGCTTAGTTTTTCGCCGTCAGGATGATTCAAGCGGACCTGTTCGAGGACATTGATGAGGCGCTCGACGTGCTCGTAGCCCATGCCCTCATCAGGAAGTGGCTGGAGAGCAGGGCTGATCCTTTGCTGAGAGTAACACAGCTGCGGAAACAGAACGGCAGCAGCAGCGATGATCATACCGAAAGACATGGTCTCAGCTTAGAGGACCAGTCCGGAAAGTGAAGAGTCTTCCGAGGGAGTGGAGGCTAGGCCGCATCCGCGCGCTTCTTGCGGATCGCCGGTGATTTTGTTCCTTCCACCACTCCACGGCTGATGGAAACGGACTCGATGTCCTTCCGCGAAGGAATATCATACATGATATCGAGGGTGATAGCTTCGAAGATGGAGCGGAGAGCTCGCGCACCAGTCCCTCTTCTTACTGCTTCCTCNGCCATTGCTCGCAAGGCGTCCCGTGAAACCTTGAGCTTCACATCATTAAGAGCGAGTTGCTTCTGGTATTGTTTGACCAAGGCGTTCCGCGGCTCCGTAAGGATCCGGATGAGTTCATCCTCGTCGAGCCGCAGAAGGGACGAGTGAACTGGTAGGCGCCCAATGAATTCTGGAATGAGGCCAAAGTGCAGCAGGTCTTCGGGCTGGACCTTGTTCATCAGGTCCTCATCAGATCGTTCAGCGAGGGCTGTTTTCTCGGCAGCTGCAAACCCGAGAGCATTTCGGCCCAGGCGCCTCCGCACGATATCTTCCATTCCTACAAATGCCCCGCCACAGACAAAGAGAATGCGTTCCGTATTGACTTGAATGTATTCCTGTTGGGGATGCTTGCGGCCACCTTGAGGCGGAACATTGCAAACAGTGCCTTCGAGGATCTTCAGGAGAGCCTGCTGAACGCCTTCTCCTGAAACGTCCCGGGTGATGCTGACGTTTTCCGTCTTCCTTCCAATTTTATCAATCTCGTCNACGTAGATAATACCCTGCTCTGCTTTTTCCACGTCGAAGTCTGCAGCTTGGAGAAGGCGCAGGATGATGTTTTCGACATCCTCCCCGACGTATCCCGCCTCGGTCAAAGTTGTGGCATCGACGATACAGAAGGGCACGTCCAGAACTCGTGCCAGGGTTCGTGCCAGCAAGGTCTTACCTGAACCTGTCGGGCCGAGAAGGAGGATATTGGATTTTTCGATTTCGACCTCTGCGAGTTCTGGCGGAGTGTGCGAAGAATTCTGGTGTAATCGCTGGTAGTGATTGTAGACCGCAACCGCTAGCACCTTCTTGGCCTGTTCCTGACCGATTACGTATTCATCAAGCTTCTGGCAAATCTCGCTTGGGGTTGGGGNAGGGACCGCTTCCTCGAAGGCGGGGCCAGAATCAACCTGCTTTTCCTCCGAGAATTCCTTGTCGAGGATGGTGGAGCAAACCTCGATGCATTCGTTGCAAATGTATACTCCGGGGCCAGCAATCAGCTTTTTGACCTCTGAGTGGCTCTTGCCACAGAAGGAACACATCGTGAGGTTAGATGCACGCGCCATAGTGAGTATTAATGTTGGAAGACCGGGTAGGTTCTTTCGAGCCACCCATGCCGCAGGGTAGCAGAGGACCTCGCTCTCTGCCGTCTCTTTTTTCAGGAATGTCAGGATTCGTCCGACTCTCCAAGGTCCTTCCTGTTCTCCAGGACCCGGTCAACAAGCCCGTANTCAGCAGCCTCTTGCCCGGACATGTAGTTGTCCCGATCAGCATCCCGGTCGACGGTATCGAGATCTTTTCCGGTATGCTTGGACAGAATTCCATTCAGGCGCTTTTTCAGTTCAAACATGAATTCAACCGTCCGTTCGACATCTGAAGCAGTTCCCTGGGCTCCNCCCGAGACCTGATGAATCATTACGTGAGAGTTGGGTAGACAGAAGCGCTTGCCCTCAGTGCCCGCGGTGAGCAGGACAGCCCCCATGGACGCGGCAATCCCNATACAATAGGTGTTCACGTCGCAGGTGACAAACTGCATGGTGTCGTAAATTGCGAGTCCTGCAGTCACGCTTCCTCCCGGNGAGTTGATGTAAATATGGATATCCTTCTTGGGGTCGGCCATCTGCAGGAACAGCATCTGGGCGATTACCGAATTGGCTACGAAGTCATCGATGGGGGTTCCAATAAAGATAATCCGGTCTTTCAGGAGCCGGGAGTAAATATCAAAGGCACGTTCTCCACGGCCATCCTGCTCGATAACGGTTGGGACGAGGTAGGAATTTCGTGGCAATGGAGGGCTCACGGATGTCGGATCGAAGTTACTCATCGTTTTTTTCGGATTCTTCTGTTGCGGCACTGGCTGGAGTATCGTCGCCGGACTCTACGGCCGGATCGCCANAATCAGCTTGGCTGGCGTCTTCTGCAGCGTCGCTCTCCAGTTGCTCGCTGGTCTCACTGACCTTCGCGTGCTCCAACAGGAAGTCAATGGTCTTACTTAGGATCATCGAGTGCTGAATCCCTCTCAGCTGTCCATTCTTCTGGAGGTCTGAGGCAAAAGATTTGATCGGTTTCTTCGCCTGGTTCGCCATTGCGGCTACCCTGTTGGCCAGCTCTTCCTGGGTAATTTGAATGTTCTCTTCCTCAGCAATTCTCTGGAGGAGGAAATCTGTNTTCAGGTTGGTCTGGGCCCTTTGCGAGGCGGCAGCGAAGATCTCGTCCTGGCGCCCTTCGATTTCGTCCTCAGACATTCCGGAGCCAAGACCGCGTTCGACCATTTCATCAGCTTGGCCCTGTGTTTCCGCAGAGACTAACTCCGGAGGAAGTTCAAATTGAACCATAGAAGTCAGTTTCTCGAGAAGTTGACTGACTTTGAACTCCTCTATCTGCTGGTTGAGTTGGTGTTCGAGGTTGCCCCTGATCATCTCACGGAGGCCGTTGATATCGGATCCGGGCAGGATTTCTGCAGCAAGCTCGTCGGTAAGCTCTGGAAGCTTCTGAACCTTGATGCCTTTGACGGTGACATGGAAATCGAGCTCGACCTGACGCAACTCTTCAACAGGAAATTCTTCTGGAACGACACATGAAAAATTTCGTTCCTCGGCAAGAGCAGCTCCTTCCAGAGCCTGGGAGAACCCGGGAAGAATCGACTCGTCTTCCATTTTGAGCCAGTAATCCTCTCCGGTCCCAAGGTAGCCCACCGATTGCCCTACTGCTTCTTCGGTTGGTTTTCCGTCCAGTTCGGACCGGTAGTCAATGATGGCAAAATCTCCGGCCTGCAAGGAACGGTCCGTTACGTCAGTGTAGTCGGCGTAGCGTGCTTTTACGTTTTGAATTTCATTCTCGATATCTTCCTCCCCGATGGCTCGGTCAGGAATTTCGAGTTGGATGGTTTTATAATCAGGGAGCTCAAATTCAGGAGCAACGGTCAGCATCGAGGAAAAGGTGAGGGCCCCGTCAGGGTGGTATACAGTGTCTTCCGGTGTCTTGGCGTCAATGACCCGCAAATTTTCCTTCTCTGCGGTATCACTCAGCGCCTCCTGCATCATCCGCTGCTCCAGTTCGCTGGTAATCTGCTCGCCGTAGCGCTTTTCAATCACCGTGCGCGGAACCTTTCCTGGTCGGAATCCGCGGATTCGAGCCTGGTTGCCGAACGACCGGATGATTTTGAGGCGTTCCTCCTTGAGGTGGGCAGGGGGGATTTCGACCGTGAGCCGGGCCGCACAGTCAGACTGTTTTTCGACGGTAATTTTCATGATTTCTGCCGGATTCCGTCCGGTTACGGGGGCGGAACGCTAGAGCGCTAATGGAGGGTGGTCAAGGACACTGCCCGGGATCAGGCCAGCCGGATTCCGGGCAGTGTCCGGGGGCGGGATGCGAGGATTGCCATAAGAAGAAGAAGTCGAAATTAACGCAAAAAATGGCAATATTATTTTATGTTCATTGACCTTGGCTGGGAGACAGGTAAATGGTCTGGACCGCGGGCGAGGGAAAGGCCCTCCCCGCATATTAGTCATGACGATTTTTACGCTTTGGATATGCCGCATAACAGGCTGTGCTGCAGCAGCCTTGGTATCTGTGATTCTACTGGGCTTTGGAGGTCTTTCAGCTCAGGAAAACCAAGAGGCGGCTGGCCCACTTAACCTCGAAGAGCGCATTATCTCGGCAGTCAAAATTCGCTATCAGGGCGCGAAAACGGTGGATGAGTCCCGTCTGAGGGACTACATGTCCGTGCGGGCGGGTCAGAAATACAACCCCGAAATCCTCGATAAGGATGCAGCCAGCCTCTACGAGAGTGGGTTGGTGGATGATGTGAGCTTTTTGGGAGACCCCGTCGGGGATAAGCAGATTTTGCTTATTGTGGAGGTGGCAACCCGTGGACAGATCGTTGAAGTCGGATTTTCAGGGAACACTGTATTTAGTGATCGGAAGCTGGCCGCAGAGGCGACCGTAAAGGCTGGGGTTGTCAGTGATGCGGTGATTTTGGAGGCTCGTCGAAAGATTGAGGAGCAGTATACAGGCTATGGCTACCCCGACGTGCTTGTTTCTCACCAGCTGAAGGAAACAGACCGTCCCGGGCAGTATCAGCTTGTGTTTGTCATTGAGGAGGGCGGAAAGAGCGAAGTTCGTAAGATTTTGTTCGAGGGCAATACCGCCTTTTCGCGTGCCGAGCTTCGGCGAAAGATGGAGACAAAGCAGAAGGGCTTGCTTTCCTTCCTAAGTAAGAGTGGGCGCATTGATACCGAAAAGCTGCAGCTTGATTTACTCAAACTGGAAGACTTCTACCGGAATAAGGGCTACCGGATGGTGCGGATCGATTCAGTGCGTCGTGAACCCGCCACGAGAGGACGGGTCGATCTCGTCATTCCAGTTTATGAGGGTCCAAGATACAAGGTTGGCAAGGTTGCTTTCGGGGAAATGACCGTCTTCACCTCTGAGGAGCTGACGCCTGCATTGAGCGTAGCAGAGGGACAAGACTACTCTGGGATGAGGGTAAACGATGACGTGCGCATGATTCGTAGCTACTACGGGTCCCGGGGTTTCGCAGATGCGCGGGTAACTCCGGAAATGCGGGACGTTTCTCCGGGCGTTGTGTCGATTACCTATAAAGTCGCGGAGGGAACGCTCTACCGAGTGGGTAAGGTCAATATTCAGGGGAATACTATTACCAAGGACAAGGTGATCCGCCGGGAAATCCCCATGCGCCCCGGGGAGTATTATAGCTCTGTAGACGAAGAGACGACTAAATCCCGCCTTCAGAACCTGCGCTACTTCAAGCAGGTGCAGGTTACTGGTTCTCGTAGCAACCAGGGGGGATATCGTGATGTTAACGTGCTGGTCAGTGAGGCCAAGACTGGTCAGGTGAGTTTCGGTGCGGGATTCAGCTCGGTCGACAGTATCGTTGGATATCTTCTCCTTGAGCAAACGAACTTTGATATCGCTAACCCGAAGAATTTCTTCAGGGGAGGCGGTCAACGCTTTAGTACTCGGTTACAGCTGGGTAATGAGCGACGTGACCTACGGCTCTCGCTTGTTGAACCATGGTTCATGGGACGCAAGCTCTCGTTAGGAGGGGAAGTGTTCTATCGGGACCTGCTCTTTCTCAGCGATGAATACGACCAGAGTAATGCCGGAGGAGCGGTTTTTGTACGCCGTCCCATGGGTGAAAAAGGGTATCTCAAGGCTGAGTATCGCATCGAGCAGGTTGGGATCGACGTAGAGCCCGTGCCTGCCGGGTCTGAGTTTCTCGCTGAGGACGGGGACTATCTTCGGAGTGCAGTTTCGGTAAACTATGTTTACGACAGCAGGGATAGCAACATGGTGCCGAGGCGTGGGCATCGTCTCAATCTCGGCGCTACTCTGGCCGGGGGCTTTCTGGGTGGAGATGTCGAAACCTACACTCTGAGCGCAACGGGATCGAAGCACTGGAACCTTCCCTGGGATCTCATTCTTAATTTAAGTGGTGCAGTCAACGTGGTGGATGCCCTCAGTGGCAGGGTTCCAATCTTTGAGCGGCAGATGCTCGGAGGTGCTCGTAACCTTCGAGGCTTCGATACGCGGGATGTGGGCCCGAGAGATGCGGTAACAGGATCTGTCATTGGGGGGAATACCTCCGCCTACGGGGCAGTAGAGGTGACCTTCCCAGTTGTAGGAGAGGTGAGGGGAGCAGTGTTCGGTGATATGGGGTTCGTCAATTCCGACTCCTATGATTTTAGTCCTGATCAGATCCATAGTGATGTGGGCATAGGAGTGAGGGCAAGCATACCGTTCTTTGGTCCGATGGCACTCGATTATGCCTTCCCGATACAAAGCGAAAGCCTCGCTGACGACGGTCCCCGTCTCCAGATCTACGTCAACTACCAGTATTAGGAGTTGCGGACTCGGATCTGATCATTCGCTGGAGAAACTGGCTCTGGCAGAAGGCTAAAGGATTCGGTCTTATTGAATCTGCGCCGACGGTAACCAAGTGCCAAATTTCCAGTCTCTCCAGACAGGAAATCAGTGACGGTCGTAATCTCACCTGCCTCGAGACCGTCGGAATAGATAGGACAAGGTGGATTGGTGTCAGAGGAGACCAAGAATTTAGTGAGATGTCGTGGGACCTTCCCTGCTCGCTTCATCCGGGAAACTACTTCCTGTCCGATGTAGCATCCCTTTGCGTAGGATATGGTGTCATTCTCTAACCCTGCCTCCTGTGGCAGTTGACCGAATTGAAGCTCTGATCCCCACTTGGGAATCCCATGAAGGGCTCGGAGGCCTTCATAGTATTCTTCTGTTGCTACTCCTACTCCCTCGATTGGAAGCCCGGTCCTGGAAAAAATGTCCAAACCTTGTTGTCCAAGACGTTTCGTCACCCAGGAGAGTTTCCCAACTGGACGATCCGGGTAGTTGAGAAGATGGGTAATGGCCCAATCATCTGACTCATCCAAGATCTCAACGTCATCAGCGATAAGATAACGGTCGAGGCGGGCCATGAGGTGCTCCCGTAATTCAATTGGAGCATCGAGTAGGTAGCTGTCTTCGTAGATCCGGATGTGGCATACGGCATCGAGTTGTCCTTTGGCATTGAGGACGCAGGTATACGCAGCCTCCGTGTCAGTAGCGAGTGATACATCCTGTGATACCTGACCGCTGAGAAAACGGAGGCGGTCCGGTCCGGTCATACGCAGGACTACTCGCGGAGACAGCGGGAATTGTAACGGAGAGGATTCTTGCTCGTGAACTAGTTTGCTCATTCCTGGGTGAATTGTCTGAAGAGAATGGAGAAGTCCCTCTCACCCTCACCGAGATCATTACGTTTTTGCATCTGAGCAGTTGTATTTGCGATTCCGGGGGTTTCAAGTCCTGCTCTTTCTGCGAGGTCGAGCATGTAGCGAGCATCTTTCAGCATGTTGGAGAGGGAGAAGTGTGGATCGTAATCTCCTTCCGTCATGGTAGGTCCCTTCATTTCAATGAGCGCAGACGCACAGGCGTTTGGATCGATTGCTGAAAGATAGGTATGGGCTGGGATCCCGTGGGCAATATTGATGCTCAGGCCCTCGGCGAGTGCCTGAACGGTGGAGGCCGTAATGAGATTAGTTGTCAGCTTTAAAATTGTAGCAGCCAAGGGAGACGGGACTCTCATGACATGCGCGGAAGTAGTTTGGAGGAAAGGTTGCAGGCGATCGATTAGACTTTCGTCGCCTCCAGCGTAATAGACGAGGGAAGCTTTGCCTGCCGCCACCTTGCTGCCAGTGAAAGGAGCATTCAGGAATGCGCAGCCTTTTCGCTCGCACTCGCTCACTAGATATTCGGTAGTTTCATAGTCGATGGTAGCATGATTGATGAAGGTCTTTTCGGGGCAGAGGACGGGTTTGATTGTCTCGAAGGTCTTTCTGACGGCCTCGACGTCCTTGAGGTAACAGACAATTATGTCGGCTTTATCAGCGGCGGCCTTCGGGTCGGGTTCGAAATCTGACCGGTCTCTGGCGCTGCGGCTCCACGTTATGGAGGGATACCCTCCGGTAGCTATGTGGTCCGCAGCCTGAGATCCGATGATTCCCAGACCAAGAATAGCAACAGTAGGCAAGGGTTGGTTTTGGTTCACTTTATTGCTCTAGGGGGGACACGGGGTTCTTGCAAGAGTGACTGCGCCTGCAGGCGAACTGCTCCCGAGGAGAGTTCACAGGGCCGAAGATGATAAATACGCCACGGCTGTAAATAAAGGTTAAGAACTTGACTTTCTAGGGCGTATCGGGCAAAGCGCTTGAGAGGTTGGACGCTCTTTCGTAGCTCTTTCACCCGTTCTTGAACGTATTGCCAATCTCCTACAAGCAACATGGAATTTCTAAAATGGAGCTGGTATGTAGCCTACGTCTTGGCCCTTCTTGGCCTTTCCGGCTATGGCTGCCACAGGTTGTGCATCGTCTACCTCTATCTGAAGCACTCTTGGCGGCGCCCGGAGATTAAGACGAGGTTTTCTGAGCTTCCTCTCGTTACGGTCCAGCTCCCGGTGTTCAACGAGATGCATGTTGTGAAGCGCTTACTAACCTCGGTCGCGCAACTTGATTACCCAAAGGACAAACTCCAGATCCAGCTGCTGGACGACTCAACTGACGAAACAACCTCAATCGCCGAAGGAGAGATCCTTAAGCTTCAGGGCGAGGGCTTTGATGCTGAGCTTATTCACAGGGAAGACCGGACTGGATTTAAGGCTGGAGCTCTTGAAAATGGATTAGAAACGGCGAAGGGGGAATATGTGTTCATTCTCGATGCAGACTTCGTGCCTAATCCGGATGTTCTGCAGAAAACGATCCATTATTTTACGGATGACAAGATTGGTCTGATTCAGACTCGATGGGGGCACCTCAACCGGAATTACAACCTGCTCACAAGAGTTCAGGCCATGTTTCTTGATGGGCACCTTGAGCTTGAGCAAACAGCCCGTAACCGTAGTGGCCGATTTTTCACTTTCAATGGCACTGGAGGTATCTGGCGCAAGGAGTGTATCAGCGATGCTGGCGGATGGGAGCATGATACCCTTACTGAGGATATGGACCTCAGTTACCGTGCACAGTTGAGGGACTGGAGATTCATCTTCCTGAATGAAGTCGAGACTCCGGCAGAGCTCCCGGTAGACATGGATGGTTTCAAGAGTCAGCAGCACCGGTGGACCAAGGGGTCGATTCAGTGCTGTAAGAAAGTCCTGCCAGCCATCTGGAAGAGTAAATTTCCACTATACGTGAAGCTGGAGGCAACAGCCCACCTGACTTCGAACTTCGCATGGTTGCTTCTCATGGTTCTTTGCTTCCTCATTTTCCCGAACACGAAGTATCAGCCAGAAATGAGCCTCTGGGTGAAAGCGCTGATTCATATCCCTATTTTTATCTTTGCCTCAGGGTCAGTGGTCTTCTTTTACCTGATGTCTCAGAAGGCTCTTCACCCCAAGAGTTGGTGGAAGGAAATCGTTTACCTGCCCTGCCTTCTTGCTCTTGGGATTGGGATGTCCATAAACAACGCCCGTGCGGTAATGGAGGCACTGCTCAATATGGAGTCCGGATTTGTTCGGACGCCCAAATATGGAGTGGAAAAAATCAGGGAGGAAAAGTCGTCCTCTCCCAGAAAGAGCCGATACAAGGCAATCAAATCTGCGACGCCGATTTTAGAATTTTTCTTTGGGGTGTTCTTTCTCTTTGTATTGATCGACGCACTCCTCAATGGTAATTTGGTTTCCTTTATTTTCCTGCTTCCCTTTCCTCTGGGCTTTTTCTATACTTCAATATCGTCGTTCGCGATATCCTGGAGTGCTGCCACCGGGGACCGACAGGTGGAGTAGCTCCTAGAGCCAACTCTCCATTTTAATTTTTGATGACCCAAGCAATACTTCCGAGTCGAGCAGGGATTCTTCTGCTAGGTGGGTTGCTCGCCCTTCTCCTCAGCAGCTGTGCAAAGATTGACCCGGGGAATGAGGTCATTGTCAGCGTGCGTGACCAGAAAATGATGATTTTTAAAGAGGGGGCACCGGTGAAAAGCTACCGTATTTCGACCTCAAAATTTGGATTGGGGGATAAGCCCGGAAGTATGAATACCCCTCTTGGAACGATGCGAATCGCTCGGAAGATAGGGGAGGGGGCGCCAGCGGGGGCGGTATTCAAAAGCCGGCGCCGGACTGGCGAAATCCTCAGGCCCAATTCGCCAGGGCGAGATCCTATCGTTTCGAGAATCATCTGGCTTAAAGGGACCGAGAAGAAGAACCGAAATGCCTTCCGCCGCTACATATATATCCACGGTACTCCCGAGGAGAGGACGATTGGGAGGCCTGCCAGCTACGGTTGTATCCGAATGAAATCCCGTGATGTCATAGACTTCTACAGACGGGTTGGGGTTGGAGCTGAGGTTCGGGTGATTAGAGGCTCGCTTTTCGGTCTGCCGCTTGTCCCCGGGGGCGAAGGCTTTGCGGAATGGCGTCCTGAGGAGGGAACGGGACAAACTCGTATTTTCAGGGGTGGCCCGTCAATTTAACTGAGCTGGAATTACCGAGGGTTCCTTGATTTTCAGTTGCGCGTGCTTGACAGAGGCGTCTTCTGGCCTAGGTTCGTCGGCCCCTCGGGGATTTTATAATGGCTAATTCAAAATCAGCGCTGAAGCGGGTCCGTCAGGCAGAGCGGCGGACCGATCGCAACAAGACACTCAGAACGAGGGTGAAGTCCCTCAGGAAGAAGACACTCGAAGCTGCTGAAGCTGGGAACACTGAAGAGGCGCAAAGCGGAATGAAGCTTCTCGCATCGGCGGTTGACAGGGCAACCCTCAAGGGCCTCTACCACAAAAACAAAGGAGCCAATATCAAAAGCAAGACTGTTAAGGCAATCAAGGCCGCAGCCGGTTCCTAATCTGCCCTCTTCCGATCCGAGGCATTTCCCTTATGGAAACCTCGTCGTAAGTCACACACGCCCCAAGCGCTGTGGAAACTGCTTCAAGCGAACGCCTAGCCAAGGCGAAGGAAATTGCCTCAAACCCCGGGGAGTATCAGGTGTGCGAGGGCTGTGAGTCGATTGTGGGTTTGGCCACGGCGGTGTGTCCGAATTGCCATAGCTATCGGTTCGACGGCAGTTCAGCCCGGGTTGTTGACCAGGCCCTTCTTCTGGGTTCACGGGAAAAGCGATCGGTCACTGCTGAAGATCTCGCCTGAGACCAGTCGGGTTTTTCCGCTACCTAAAGCTGATGGGAAGTGTATCCCTGAGGTGCCCTAGCGTTTTCTGGTGGGCAGCATCAACTTCCTTACTCGTGACGGTCCTGTCGTCGGAGCGATAGTGAAAGGTGTAGGCGAGGGATTTTCTCCCTGCGTCCATTTGCTTGCCCTTCGGGTCCCGAAAGACATCGAAGCATCCAAAGGAGACAAGAAGGGGCTCATTCAGTTTTCGAATGGCCTTTTCAATATCGGTGTTGGTCAAGTCTGCGGGCACTTCCATGGCTGCGTCACGCGAAGAGCCCGGGAATTGAGGGAGCTCCGTAATGCGCGAGTTTCGTTTCCGGAGTTCACACACTCTGTTGAGGTCCAGCTCTGCGAGGTATACAGGAAATCCGAAGTCCAGTTCGCGACCCCGGGAGGGCGACAGCTGAGCAAAAGAGCCGATCGTTTTTCCGCTGGCCAGAATCTGGGCGCTAAGGAGAAAGTTTTCCGACTTCACCGGAGAGAACTGGACTTCTACACCGGGTAGAATCGAAGCGAGGACACCCTTCAGATCAAACGCATTGGTCACCTTAATGTTATTGTCCTGCCAGGAGCCCGGGTTTCTCCGGCCTCCGAGGATAATCCCAATCACGTCAGTCTCTAAATCAGTTGCTTTTCCGCCCCCGGCATTGCGAAAACATCTTCCCGTTTCAAAAAAGCGTATTTCCTTCGCTCCCTGTCTTACATTCCGGCTTGCGGTAGAGAGAAGAGCGGGGCTGATGCTCGGGCGCATTACACTATGATCCTCGCTGAGAGGGAGCCGGACCTTTATGAGGTCTCCTTCCTGCATGGGGCGGAGGGGAAGAGCATCACGCAGTTGTTCTTCAGAAATCAGCTTTATGCACTGAGCTTCAAAGAAACCAAGTGCGGCCAACTGCATTTTCAGGGCGATTTCGAGATCATAGCGGGCATCAACTTTTCCGAGTGGAGCAGCGGTGGATAGATTTCGCGAAGGGATGGAATCCAGTCCATTGACGCGAACGATTTCTTCCACAAGATCTACGTGGCGCTGAAGGTCCATGCGATAGCTTGGAATCTTCCATTGGTTATTTCCCTCGTGGACTAGTCCGAGGCGCTCAAGGGCTTTCTGAGCAGAATCAATTGAGATAGACCCTCCGACCATCTGATGGAGGCGCTCCGGTTCCAGGGAGACGCTGCCTGTCATTTCCGGGGCAACGCCCGCAAAGACAGGGTCACCTTCGATATCTCCGCCTGTTAGTTCAACAATAAGCTTTGCTGCGAGAGCTGCAGCTCTGGTGACTGCTTGGGGGTCGACCCCTCTTTCAAATCTGTATGACGAGTCGGAGTGCAGGTTCAGGCGCCGGGCGGTTCTTCGGATGCTTGGGGGGTCAAACCAGGCGGACTCAAGAATCACCTCAGTGGTAGCACTGGTAACGCCCGAAGTTTCTCCTCCCATTACTCCTCCAAGGGCAAGGGCCTTTCCCGATTCATCCGAGATTACACAATCAGAGGTCTCCAGATCATAGCTCTGCTCGTCAAGGGCGGCAAAGGTTTCATTCTCCTGGGCGTAGCGAACGCGGATGCCGCCATCGACTTGTGCCGCGTCGAAGGCATGAAGGGGTTGGCCTATCTCGTGGAGCACAAAATTAGTTATGTCGACAATGTTGTTTATCGGGCGCAGGCCAATTGCCTCCAGTCTACCTTTCAACCAAGCTGGACTTTCAGCTACCTTTACGTTCCGAATTCTCGTCGCGGTGTAGAAGGCGCATACTTCCTGCCCCTCGATAGAGAGGTTGTGGTCAGCGGCCTTGGGTTCTATGGATGGAATCTCAACGGGCTTGACCTCACGGCCGGTGAGCGCTGAGAGCTCCCTTGCCATCCCATAGTGGCTGAGCAGGTCCGGGCGATTGGGGGTAACTTCGATTTCAAAGACAGTATCGTCATCTGCGAACTGCCGGAGAGGCTTTCCCGTTTCCCACTCGGAAGGCAAAATCATCAGTCCGCTATGATCGGATCCCAGTCCCACCTCGACTGCGGAGCAGAGCATCCCTCTGGACTCTACTTTGCGCATGACGGTCTCTTTGATTTCAAAGTCTCCAGGGAGCACCGCGCCCGGAAGTGCACATGGAACCTTATCCCCTACCTGATAGTTTTTAGCTCCGCATACGATCTGCCGAAGCTCAGGTTCCCCGGCGTCTACTTTTGTGACACTTAGCCGGTCTGCATTAGGGTGCTGTTCGCTCGCGACAACCTCGGCGACGACCACCAGGTCCGAAGCGATCCCTTTTTCGCTGATTCCCTCTACCTCGACGCCAGCAAAGGTCAGAATGTCATCGAATGCACTGTTAGTGAGATCCGTGATATCGAGATGCTCATTGAGCCATTTTTTCGAGATTAGCATTTATTTGAGGTCTCAAGGGTTGTCGACACGCCGGGTAAACTTTGTCCAGTCCAGGCGGGATGAAGTCAGGCGAATTGGGAGAGGAATCTTGCATCGTTCTCGATCAGAAGGCGGATGTCCTTGATGCCCCACTGAATCATTGCGAGGCGATCGAGGCCCATTCCGAAGGCATAGCCGGTTACCTTGTCAGGATCGTAGAAATCGTCACTCCGCGCTTTGCATATTTCATCGAAGACCGCGGGGTCGACCATTCCACAGCCGGCAACTTCGATCCATTTTGGCTCTTCTCCCTTGAGTTTCAGCAGGGCATCGATTTCAAAACTGGGCTCAGTGAAGGGGAAAAAATGAGGGCGAAACCTAACCTGTGTTTCCTCGCCGAACATCGCCCGGTAAAAGAATTCTAAAGCTCCCTTGAGATCACCCACCTGAACATCGCTGTCGACGTAAAGTCCCTCCAGTTGATTGAAGGCAGGAAGGTGCGTCTTGTCGACTTCGTCACGCCGGTAGCATGATCCAGGAGCGATGACCCGGACTGGAGGAGCCTGATTCTCCATGGTGCGAACCTGGACTGTCGAAGTGTGCGTACGTAGCAATTTTCCACTATCGAAGTAAAAGGTATCCTTTTCGTTCCGAGCGGGATGCTCAGCGGGAGTGTTAAGAGCATCGAAACAGTGGAATTCCGTTTCAATCTCAGGGCCTTCGGCCAGAGAAAAACCAAGCTGCCTGAGAATGGTGATGGCTCGGTCTTTTACGAGAGTAAGAGGGTGGAGATTGCCCGGATGCAACGGTAGTGCTGGGAGAGAAAGATCGATGCCTTCGACGGAAGCGGCATCGGCATCGTCCTGTAAAATTCTCCCCTTGGTGTCGAGGGCCTCAGTGATGGCAGATCGAGTGGTATTTAGTAACTGACCAATTACTGGTTTATCATCCTTGGAAAGGTCCTTCATTCCAGATGAGGCAACGGTCAAGCGGCCTTTTTTCCCCAGGAACGAAATGCGGACTTCCTCGAGTTCCTGCTCACCTGCAGCAGCCTTGATAGCCGAGAGGGCCTCGGTTTGGATATTGGCGATCTCTTCTTTCATCAGGATCAATAGGGGGAAAGGGTTCTTCTTATTCGGAGATCATCGGTTCCTTCTGGCAGGGCCATTACTGGATGAGAAAGGCATGGCTCTCATAATTGGGGACAACCGGATTTTCTATTGAAGGTGAAGCTTCTGCCATAAACAGCAAAGGGTCGCTCGTGGCGACCCTGTAGGAAATTGCAGCTGGCGGATTAGGACTCAGGCTGCTTTGCCTTCCAGGGCCGTCTTGGCCTTGTCGTAGATGGCATCGAACGCGGCAGGGTCGTTCACCGAGAGATCAGCAAGGATCTTCCGGTCAACTTCGACACTTGCAGCGTTGAGGCCCTCCATAAATCGGGAATAGGTCAAACCACGCTCGCGTACAGCAGCGCTGATACGTTGAATCCAGAGACGGCGGAATTGGCTCTTTCGCTTTTTCCGGTCATAATACTCATGCTGCTGAGCCTTGTAGACAGCGTCCTTGGCATAACGATAGAGCTTTGAACGGAAGCCCCGGAATCCTTTCGCACGAAGCAGGACTCTTTTGCGTCGTTTGCGACTGGCTGGACCATTGGTTGCGCGTGGCATTTTTTTTTCTTTCTGAAGCGAACTGTTTTAGTAGTCCTCCCACAGTCTCATTCGCTCGTATCCCGCTTGAACAGGAAGGCTGTGTAGGAGGCAACGCCGGGGTGGCGTTTGTGTTCCGTGGCAACGAGCAGGAAGTGCTTCTCAGGAAAAAGGCAGGCTTGCCCTTACGTTCTTGAGATCTGCTTCGGAAACGAGTGCAGCTTTACCGAGGTTCCGCTTACGCTTGCGATTCTTCTTCTGGAGAATGTGTCGCTTGCCTTGTTTCCGCCGCAATATTTTGCCGGAGCCAGTCACTTTAAAACGTTTAGCGACAGCTTTCCGGGTTTTGGCTTTTCCTGCAGCGCGAGCCATGGGGCGCGGAGGCTACCCACCGACAGTGGGATTTCAAGGGATTTTACTGTTTTTTGAAGATTTAAAATAGATTGCGACCCGGGAGGGAGAAAAGGCCTGCCAGTAAAGACCTGTAAGGAGCCGTTATCTCGTCACCGGCTGGAGGATTTCTCCTCCTATTCGGTCGTTTTCATGGATTTGTAGATAATGGAGGGCCCTTTGGGCCCTGCTGGCCGCGGGGTCCTTCAAGTATTGCTCCAGTTGGGGAGAGAGCACCGCGAAGATGGATGTCAGATCCACTTTCCACATTCCGCCCTCCCAGACAAAAGAGACAAGGGCATCACCATGTTTCTCTCCTGGCGCGAGAAAGACAGTGGCGACGGCTTCCTCGCCAGATTTCCTGATAAGAATCTCTCCGATATCCAGGAAGTGGGGTGCTCCACCGGGAAAGGTCATGGAGTCAAAGGCCTCCTGTACAATCCTTCGGCTGTTTGTGGTAGCGAGGTCTTCCGAGTCATACTTGTGGCGAAGAGAGAGACAGGCGAAGAGGGCGAATGGAGGGAGGTCGCTCAGGCCCCTCTCGTCGGCGTTACGTAAGTGAGGAAGAAGGCGATCGTAGTAGTCGAAGGTCCTTTGGCTCACGTAGCGGAGAGCTTCCTCTCCTCTTCTGGCGTAGAAGGCTTGACTGAACTCAGAGAAGGATGCGCGGATTTCCGCGCGCTGCTTATTCAGGGACTCCCCACAGGAGGAAAGAAGAACTAAGCCGAATACCCCAATAAGCCAAACCGCATTCATTGCAGGGTCTCAAGGAGAGCGTTGACAATGCTTTGATCCTGCGAGGGAAAAACGGTGCGCAGGTTGAGGAGGAATTTGTCACCACTGACGTAACCTACGATTGCAGGATCACCACCCCTCAGGATTCGGGCCAGTTTTTCGAGGGAAGATCCAACCGGTGTAATCTCGAGGGCAATCGATGGGATTTCTGCGCGGGGCATAGTGCCCCCTCCGGTTCGGGAGAGGGTCTCTACGATAGAGACCGGGAAGGAGAGACCCTTCAGCTGAGAGGAAATCTCTTCCGCACGAGTACGAAGTTCTTCCACGGGGGTGGAGAGAAAATCGAGGACAGGTATGCTGGGTTTTTTCTCTCCCTTGCACGCAAGGTAGTCATCGATGCATTCCTGCAGTACTGTGAGGATAAGCTTGTCACAGCGAACCGCTCGGAAGAAAGGCTCAGACTTGATGCGTTCCACCATGCCTGCATTTCCGGCGATGATTCCAGCCTGGGGCCCTCCAAGAAGTTTATCGCCTGAAAATATCACAAGGTCGATGCCATTACGGAGAGCGTCCTGCGGAGTTGGTTCATGATCGATGGGCGCCAGCTGATCAGTGTTCATTACCGCTCCTGATCCAAGGTCCTCAACAAGGGGAATGCCGTGATCGTGGGCGAGGGATGAAATCTCAGTGACATCTGGCTCATCGGTGAATCCTTCGAGGTAAAAATTGGACCGGTGCACTTTGAGGATCAGGGCCGTGCGGTCACTGAGGGCATCGGCATAATCCTTGAGGTGGGTTTTATTAGTGGCTCCCACTTCAACCAGTTTCGCCCCGGAAGTCTCGAGAACCTCAGGGATACGGAATCCACCACCAATTTCCACCAGTTCTCCCCGGCTGACTATCACTTCGTTCTTTTCCGAGGAGATCAGGGTCCGGAGGGTGAGCACAAGAGCTGCGGCGCAATTATTGACCGCGGTAGCAGCCTCGGTCTCGAGGAGAACGGCAAGTGCGGTTTCGAGGTAGCCCGCCCGCTTTCCCCGTTTTCCGTCCCGGAGGTTGAATTCGAGGTTGGAGTATCCCGTGGCAACCTCGCTCAGGGTCTCAGATGCACGTTGGCCGAGGGGAGATCGGCCGAGGTTGGTATGGATGATCACTCCTGTAGCATTGATGACAGGCTGGAGCCTCGAAGAAGAAAAATCCTGAAGTCCACTCTGGATCTCCTGTTCGATGGAAGCTCTATCGGCAGCTTCTCCTTCGGCGAGCCGTGTGCGCCACTTAGAGAGACGGCGTTTGACAAAGCCCGTGACGAGAGGGCGAGGGAGATTGCTCTCCCCCGTGAGGCGCTTGGCTAGCGTCTCTACGGAGGGCAGTTGACTGAAGTCAGGCATGTCACAAAAAGGGGGAGGGGCCGAGGGTAATCAATCGAGGCATTTACTGCAAAGCTCTTGATCTTCTTCGGTAACTCGGAACTCCCGTTCAGGATGAGAGGAATCCGTGGCGCCACACTGGGCGCAGTGGTGAAACGCCTGGCCTTCTGGCGGGACGGCTCGCTGAAATTTAGCCCTCCGTGCGACGGTCTGACCACGGGTCACATACCATTTCAGCAGACGAGGGGACGCCCAGAACAGGTAGGGGAGGGCAGGCAGCAAGCTCTGGAGAGCGGCCGCGGGAGAAGTGAACGCGGATATGAGCAGCCAGCCTCCTGCAATCGCTCCAAGGACCCAAACCTTGATTGGGAGGATGAAGAACAAGTGGAATTCCACGCGAGGGTGCAAGGTCGCAAAAACCAAGAATAATTGCAGGTAAAGGGTTACTCCTCCAAGCCCTAATGCGCCTTTGCCGAGAAATTCAGCGAGAATCATGCATGCGAGGACGGAGTAGACGTAGATCGAGGCTTTCAACTCTCCCCACGCTTCTTCGAGGGCGTCACCCATCATAAAAGTGATTCTCATGGCGATGAACATAAACAGGGCGGACATGACAGGCGAGCCGCGGGGGAGAACAGGGGGCAGGGCAGCAAATGAAATCACACGCCAGTATTCTCCAGATACAATTGCCTGATAATTAAAGACAAATGAACCCCCGGATGAGGGCAGGAACACCAGAAGCAAGAAAACAAAGA
>PBTP01000064.1 GCA_002729275.1 Roseibacillus sp.
TGACGGCCTTTGCGCTGGTGGGATCAACAGGCAAGGCGTTTGAAAGGGGAGTAGGAACCTACGGACTGATGGCCTCCTCGTCCGGGCTCATTCACGCAGCCTGCTTCTTTTTGATTGGAGTAAAGATCTGGTCGATCGGCAAGCGCCATGGATTTGTGACTCAGATCCAGTTTTTCCGGGCCCGTTTCGGATCTAACGGCCTGGGCTATCTCCTGTTTCCAATTTTCGTGCTCCTGGTTATTCCCTACCTTCTTATTGGAGTTATTGGCGCGGGAAAGACCCTTCAGCCAGCTACCGCCGGGGCATTCCCGGAACTCTTCCAAAGTGACAACCCGATCTTGAATGGCGGAGTGCCACCCTGGCTTACCGGCCTGGTCATCTGTGGCGTGGTGCTGGCCTATATCTTTGCGGGTGGATCTCGGGCGGCAGCGTGGGCGAACACCTTTCAGACCTTGGTCTTCATGGCGATGGGGCTGGTCGCGTTTGTGCTCATCTACAATGTCCTCGGACAGGCGGGAAGCCCATCCAATGTTGCCGCGCGGGTCACAGAGCAGGGCACTGTCGTGCAGGATTACTCGTTCGATAAGGCCTCGGGNAAACTTGTCAAAGCGGAGAAACCCAAGGTTGTTGGAAAACTCAAGCACCCGGAGGAGGTGGAACAATGGGCAGGTAAGCAACCCCACCTGACGAGAGACGAGGTGGAGATCACTTACAAGGCCAAGAATCCCAAAACGAAGAAGGTAGTCGACAAGACTCGCGACGTGGGAGTGCCTTGGTTGATGTTCCTCAGCTATATGTTCATTCCTCTGAGTGTGGGCATGTTTCCCCACCTGTTCCAGCATTGGCTTACCGCGAAAAGNGCGAAAGCATTCAAATTGACNCTGATCGCNCACCCGCTGTGCATCATGATAGTGTGGGTGCCTTGTGTCCTGATCGGGATCTGGGCTAGCGGGCTACTCCCCTGGGGGATGCCCCCTGCCGCGATTCTGTCGAANGTTCTCAAGACTCTGATCGGGAATCCTATTCTCACCGGGATGCTGACGGCGGGAATTCTTGCGGCGATCATGTCCTCACTGGATTCACAATTCCTGTGCCTGGGAACGATTTTCACAAATGATGTAGTTTTGCATGATTCCAAGAAGGAGTACACGGATAAGCAGATTCTATTCATGGCGAGGAGCTTTGTGGTTGGGATTGTAGCGGTGACCTACGTGTTGGCTCTCCTGCTTCAGAATCAGAACGTCTTCGATCTTGCGGTCTGGTGTTTCTCNGGATTTGCCGCGCTCACGCCTCTTGTGATCGCGGCTCTCTATTGGAGNCGGGCGACGGCCGCAGGTGCATTTGCGAGTGTCATAGCAGTGGTGGTGACCTGGTTCACCTTTTTCGCGATGTCAGGTTTTGGAGGGGAGTTTACGGTGATGGGGGGCATCATGCCGGCCGCTATTTGCTGGATAGCAGGAGCCTTGGCCATGGTCGTGGTCTCGCTAGCCACCACTCCGCCCCCTAAAGAGACAGTGGACAAGTTTTTCGTATAGGGCGAAATTGCTCCACCATGGGCGCATTCATGGCACTATTTACAGGCAATTTCCTCTCCCGCGGGATCGTGGGACTTGCGGGATCGCCAGAAAGGAGTAGGGATATGCGCCACCACCAAGAAATTGATTAAATATGAGCTGTGATTTGACCGTGGAAGAAGCCCGCGAGGCACTGGATGAGCGTGTTCGGGAAAGCATGCAATGGCACTTTTCACCCGAGACGGGATGCCCCTACTGGTTNGAAAGGGCCTCTACTCTNGGATTCGACCCCCGGACGGATGTNACCTGCTTTGCGGACATCCAGAAATTTCCGAATTTTGATGATGAGGTCCTNCGTAAGGAGGATCCCAGCCGTTTTATACCGAAAGCCTTTGAGGACAGGCCTTTTAATGTATTTGAAACCGGGGGCACCACCGGGATGCCAAAACAACGCATCGGGTGGGACGACTACAAGACCGATTACTCGGAATTCAGTGATCACTACCCTTCTGATTTCTTTCCNCAGGGAGGCAACTGGCTGATGGTGGGNCCTACCGGGCCAAGGCGCTTACGACTCTCCATTGAGCATCTCGCCAACCGGCGGGGAGGGGCCTGCTTTTTCATCGACCTCGATCCCCGTTGGGTGAAGCGCCTGATTGCGGACGGAGAATATTCGATGGCCCGAAAGTACCAAGAGCACGTCATCGACCAAGCGGTTACGATCATAAGACATCGGGACATCAAGTGTCTCTTCACCACCCCAAAGCTGCTCGAGAGTCTCGCCGAGCGGATGTCCCTGGTTGACGGAGGCATCAAGGGAGTNTTTGCCGGGGGAACGACGATGACTCCCCAATACGTCCGCTTTATTGAGGAGGAAGTATTGGAGGGAAAAATCAACTACGCTCCGACCTATGGTAATACCCTGATGGGACTCGCGATCAGCCGAAAACGTGAGCCTGGAGAATACAGTCTGACCTACTATGCNCCCCAACCCCGTGCCGTCCTGCGTATCGTGGACCCGGAGGATTCGGCCTGCGACGTAGAGTATGGGGACTATGGCCGGGTGGAATTAACAACCATGACCAAGGAGTTTTTCGTCCCCCGCTTCCTCGAGAGGGATGAGGCGATCCGGAGGGAGCCTTGCAGCGAGTTCCCCTGGGATGGGGTGGGCGACGTGAGGCCGTTCCAGAGTGGAACCAAGCAGGTGATCGAAGGGGTCTACTAAAGTTGATCCGCGCGAGGCCACGCATTCAAAATTGAAAAAGAACTACCAAGTACAAACTTGACCCTAGGGAGCTCTATCCTTCTCCCATAATTACCATGAGCACGGAAACGCATATCCCCATCCTGCGCCTCGGCGAGGAGTATCTTAGTCTCGATACCGTCGAACTGGAGGCCTCAGCAGGTAACGCAGTCTACACCCACACGGCGAATCCCGGCCTGATAAGGCGCGATATNCTGGACCTGGACAAATCAAAGGCCGCTCTTGAGGCGTTNTCTGCTGANACCCTTGCNGGCTACTGCGAGGCAGCGGCTGAGCTCTTCCTGCATGAGGAGCTGCCGGTCGGAAACAGCANCCAGAGCCCGCAGGAATATGTGGAGTCCCTGTCCACCCTGACNAAACTGCCTCATACNCTGGTGANGATGAATATGGGCAAAGTTCACGCTGCAATGTCGCAGATCCGCACCGTNATNGGAGGCCTGACCCGGAATCTTCCGTTAGAGCTGTTCGACCGAGGGCTCTCAGCGGTCGACGATCTAGAGGTCAATTTCTACCCGGTNGCAGATGCTCTTGGAGTCTCGCTGCCCAGCAATGCCCCTGCGGTGAACTCNCTCTGGTTACCCGCACCGGTGCTGAAGATTCCGGTCCTGCTGAAGCCGGGCCGGGAAGATCCATTTACCCCCCTGCGAATAGTGCAGGCCCTGATTGCCGCGGGGTTCCCGAAAGAAGCCTTCGGNTTTTATCCGACTACCCATGAGGGCGGGGATACCATTCTTATGTCTTGTGGTCGGGGAATTGCGTTTGGAAGTGACGCCACGGTCCGAAAATATTCGGGCTTTCCGAGTATCCAGGTTCATGGCACGGGGAGGAGCAAAATCCTGATTGGAGACGATTATTTCGGGAAATGGGAAAGTCATACCAAGACTCTCGTGGAATCCATTTCGGCCAATGGAGGACGGAGCTGTATCAACACCTCTGCGATTCTCGTTCCATCGGGGCGTGATGAATTGGCGGATGCGGTAGCCAGAGAGCTTGCGGCNATTGAGCCTCTTCCGCGGGATCATGAAGANGCTCTTCTTTGTGGATTCTCAAACACGGAGTGGGCGGGGTCTATTAATGATTTGATCGATGAGCACCTCAAAGTGGAGGGCGCAGAGGATGTNACTTCCCGCTACCGGAGNGGATCCCGCCTCGTNGANATGCACGGCCAGACGTATTTGCGGCCTACGCTGATTTCGTGTGCGGATCCGGGGCACCCTCTTGCAAATACGGAGTTCATGTTTCCCTTTGCCAGCGTCACGGAGATGCCGCAGGGCCAGATGCTTGGGGAGATTGGGGAGACTCTGGTTGTTTCTGCCTGGACCGAGGATGCGAGCTGGATTCGCGACCTGATGCATTCGCCAGATATCGAGCGACTCAATATTGGTCCTTTCCCGACCAACCGGGTTCAATGGGAGCAGCCTCACGAGGGAAATTTATTCGAATTTTTGTTCCGGCGGCGGGCCATTCAGGGGAATCTTGCCGCGGTGAGCTGATTCAGAATGGAGCCCTTCACGACCAGACCAAGTCCCCAACTTGTTGGCGGCCCAGGCTCTCTTGCGGAGTTGCCTGCGTGTGTTCGCAAGAGTGGAGGAGAGAAGGTGCTTCTCGTTACCGACCGGGGAATTGTAGAAGCCGGCCACATCAGCCGGGCAACGGCTCTGCTTGAGGACGCTGGAATTGCGTGCAGTGTCTATGACGGCACAAGTGAGAATCCAGAGGAAAGCGACATCCGTGCCGCGATGGAATTTGCCCGGGAGGNAGGGCCGGATTGCTTTGTGGGCCTTGGAGGAGGCAGCAGTATGGACACCGCTAAAGGATGCAATTTTCTCCTGACTAACGGTGGCGCCATGAGTGACTACAAGGGATATGGCGCGGCAAAGACTCCCCTCCTTCCCTTTATCGGGGTTCCGACCACATCCGGAACTGGAAGTGAGTGCCAGAGTTACGCGGTGATAAGTCGTGATCAGTCCCACGAGAAGATGGCCTGCGGAGATCCCTCCGCGCTTGCCACCTTTGCCATTCTTGATTCTGACCTGACGGCTTCGATGCCGCACAAGGTTGCAGTACTGACTGCGCTCGATGCTCTCGCGCATTCCCTAGAGACTGCGGTGAGCACCCGCAGAAACTCGTTCTCCTCTGCCCACTCAAGGGAGGCTTTTCTNAATATTGCCTCTGCCATCGAGCCGGTTCTGAGGGGAGAGGCTTCCGGCTCGGAGCGTAACGCGATGTTGATGGGGTCTGCTTTTGCTGGCCTTGCGATAGAGAATAGTATGTTGGGAGCGGCGCACGCATCGGCGAACCCACTCACGGCCTCGTGTGGGTTGGCCCACGGCCATGCCGTGGCCCTGATGCTCCCTCATGTCATCGGGATGAACGAGGAGGACATGGAAGCCCGAGAGACCTACGCGCATTATGGGACCTTGCTTTCGAGCTGCTGCGGAGTGAACTGGGGGGTCAGGCCCTGGGTAGAGCATTTGCTTGCTCTGGCGGACTTGTCTCCGCTGGCGAAGTGTGGAGTTGATCCGAGCTTGTTTTCCGACCTCGCAGAAGATGCTACGAGACAGTGGACGGGTCAGTTTAATCCTCGGAGTATGAAAATTGAGGATTTTACGGTATTATATGAGGNCGCCTTTGATGGTGGAGCNACCCAAGACGCGTGATGAACTACTTCAAACCTAATTTTATAGCCCTCTGCGGGGCGTGTGTCTTCGCGGCCTCTGGAATCAGTTTCGCCAGTCCTGAGAATCAAAACGTATCGGTAAAGACTAAGTCCTGGGCAATCCCTCGCGGAGGAAACGCCTTGCAGGGGCGGGTTCCTGACCGCGTTCCCCGTAAGCCGGTAGTTAGCTGGGATGCGGTGCTTGATGGGCCGATTGTGGGGGATGCAGCCATCGCAGATGGATCCGTTTATGTGGGAACGGTCATGGGAACATTTTACTCATTGGATGAGCGTAGCGGCAAGCTACGCTGGAAGTTTGAAACCGAGGATACCATCGAGGCCCCGCCGACCGTAGGCCAAGGTCGAGTCTTCATCGGATCCAGTGACCGATATTTCTACTGCTTCGACCAGAAGACGGGCAAAGAGCTTTGGAAATACGAGGCTGCAGACAAGTTCGTGGGAGGGGGGCTACTGCTTCAAAGCCCTGACGGCAAGGAGATGTGGGTTGTGGTTAATGGTTACGATGGAATCTGCCGGGCACTGCGGGCCAAAGACGGCACGGAGGCATGGACATATGAAACCGCAGAGCAGATCAACGGAACGCCGGCCCTGGTGAACGGGAAGCATATCGTCCTAGGCGGCTGTGATGCGAGGGTGCACGTGATTGACGTCACTAATGGAAAGGCCGTGAACGAGGTCGCGGTAGAAGCGGAAATCATCGGGACCGTAGCGACTATGGGGAGTATGGTCTATTCAGCGAATTACGGAAACCAGCTGGTCGCGGTGGATATTTCTAAGAAAGATCCGAAGTGGGTTTATGAGGATAAGGATTTTGGGTTCTATGCGGCCCCTGCAGTTACGGAAAACCACGTTTTTATCGGTTCCCGTGACAAGCACCTCCATGCGGTAGACCGGGAAAGTGGCAAAAGAGCCTGGCGATTTAAGACCGGTTCCCGCATCGATGGCGGAGCCATCGTTTTCAAGGATGCGGTGGTCTTTGGGTCCGGAGATGGAAGGGTTTATGCGGTTGATCCAGCGGACGGGAAAGAAATCTGGAGGGTAGATCTGGGGGAAGGGATCAGTTCTGATCTTGCGTTCGCCAACGGTAAAATCGTGGTAGGAGGTTCTGACGGAACGCTTTTTTGTATTGGAGGGCAGTGAAAGCGCCTTCGGCTGATTGTCAGGGAGCCCGAAATGAAAAGCCTTGATGGGGATATGAGGGCGGAATCCGGCGATAGTTCTGCTGATCGTAAGCCCCCCGGGTCACTGAAACCGGGTAATCACTTTGCGAGGTTCCAATCAGGAAGAAAAGCCGTTACTCTTCCCCCCCCCATCCGGATTGCCCCTTACGGGCTTCAGAAGGCCACCCGCGAAACCATGAGTGAAACCGCTACTCCTCCGACGAAGAAGGCTACCCGGGCGGGCAATTACTTTATTTCCAATTACCCGCCCTTTTCCTTTTGGTCCAGCGATCAGGAAAAAGAAGTTCGGGCGGCATATGACAGCGAACCTATCCCGGGGACACCTCTTGGGTTGTATCATCATATTCCCTTCTGCCGCCGGCGGTGTCACTTCTGCTATTTCCGGGTCTATACGGATAAAAATGGCCAGGAAATCCGAGACTATTTAGATCATACCCTGGTTGAATTGGAGAGGTTGGCGGCTAAGCCCCTTGTTGCTGGGCGCAAGCCGCACTTTATTTACTTCGGGGGGGGAACTCCCTCCTACCTCTCCGGGCGGCAGCTAACGGACCTTACCGATCGCATGAAGTCCATTCTTCCATGGGATGATGCTGAGGAGGTTGCTTTCGAGTGCGAGCCGGGCACCCTAACAGCAGGGAAGCTGGCAGCGATCAAGGAGATCGGAGTTACTCGCTTGAGCCTTGGTATTGAGAACTTTGATGACCACATCCTTGAGATCAATGGCCGTGCTCACCGGAGTAAGGAAGTCTGGAAGGCCTTCGAGCGGGCAAGGTCTCAAGAGTTTGATCAGATCAATATCGATCTAATCGCGGGCATGCTGGAGGAGACGGAGGAGAACTGGCAAAAGAACATTGAGGAGGTACTCAAACTCGCCCCGGACAGTATCACCATCTACCAGATGGAGATCCCTTATAATACGACTATTTATAAGGACATGAAGGAGAGCGGGGCCTTGGTTGCGCCGGTGGCAGGATGGGAAACCAAGAGGCGCTGGGTGAAGGAGGCGTTTGCGGAATTGGAGGCTAATGGCTACACGATCAGTTCCGGCTATACGGCGGTGAAGAATCCCGAGAGAACAAAATTCATCTATCGAGATTCTCTCTGGGGGGGAGCGGACCTGGTTGGGCTTGGAGTGGCCTCGTTTTCTCACGTGCAGGGAGTCCATTACCAGAACCTGACGGAGATAGACGATTACGTTGGCGCAATTGATTCAGAGAAGATGCCCCTCAAACGCGCGTTTCGCACGAACGAAGAGGAGCGGATGATCCGAGAATTTATCCTGCAGATGAAGTTGGGNCATGTGCAGGCAGACTACTTTCGTAACAAATTTGAGATTAGCATCCTTGAGCGCTTCGCNCGTCCTCTGGAGGAATTGACCAACGAGGGGCTTCTGAAGGTGGTCGATGATGCCATCATCCTGAGCCGCGATGGGCTCCTCTGCGTTGACAATTTGCTTCACGACTTTTTCCTCGAGCATCATAAAACGGATCGAATCGTCTAGGATNGCACAGAGATTCCGTCCTTTGGTCGGGTATGCCATGGTCGCTTGAGACCCCCAGAGCCCCTTATCGACAAAGCTCCCTTGAATCCAATTGAGCATCCATCTCCTTCCGGCTTTTTGCGTGAATCCCTCCTGCGCGCCGGGCTGAGCCCGGAGGTNTTTACCTGGTGTCCTNCTTCCGAGGTCCCTGAGCCTTTCCGCGCTCTCCTTGTGCANGAGGGTGATATGACTTCGACGCTAGAGCGTTTTCATGAGGAGCGAATGCTTCTTGAGGTTCTCGCCGAAGGCAATTCAGACCAATACTATCACAGGGAGGTCATTCTCAAGGGAGAGAGAACCGGGCGGGCCGCAGAATTTGGGCTCATCGAAATTGAGTTGAAAAATTTCCCCTCCATCCTTCAGGGGCCTATTTTACTGGGGCAGCAACCGCTGGGCGGGATCCTCAACGACAGTGGCGTGGTCTATAAAAGCCAGCCATTGGGCTATTTTTCGGTTGCGCGGGAGGCACTACCGCCGAAATTGTCTCTACTAGGCTCGATNAGCGTGCTCTACGGGCGCTATAACCAGCTCAAGAATCAAGATGGTTCCTGTCTGGCTCGGATCCTTGAAATTGTTCCTGATTTTAACCAGCCATGAATATTTCCCGCGATAAACAGTCCTACGACGTCATTGTCATCGGTGGGGGCCCTTGTGGGGCCACTGCGTCTGCCCTCCTTGCCGANAAAGGCCACCGNGTCATCCTGCTCGAGAAGNAAAAGTTCCCCCGCTACCATGTCGGCGAGTCCCTCATGCCCTTCTGTTATTTCACCCTGAAAAGGCTTGGGGTCCTGGAGGAAATGGAAAAACAGGCTTTTGTGAAAAAGCACAGTGTGCAGTTTGTTTCAAAGGAGGGCAAAATATCAGACCCCTTTTACTTTTTTCAACATTTCGACCACCCTGCAGCAACGACATGGCAGGTGGAGCGGTCGGTCTTTGACAATATGCTCNTGCGGAATGCGGAGGCTAAGGGAGTTGAGGTTCGGGAAGAGACGGAAGTGCGGGGATTCAATTACGAAGGGGACCATGTCGTTGGCGTAGGCGCAAAGGGAAAGGACGGCGAGGAATATACTCTCCAAGCACCGATCACCCTTGATTGCACGGGGCGCGATGCCTTGTTCCTGAGGAAAAAGAGTTGGAGAAAAAGGGATCCGAAGCTGAACAAGATTGCGATATGGACCCTCTATAAGAACGCAAAGCGTGATGAAGGTTTGGATGAGGGGGCGACAACCGTGGCCTATGTGGATGGGAGAGGTTGGTTTTGGAATATTCCCCTACGTAACAATATCGTGAGCTCGGGCATCGTCGCTGAACGTGATTACCTTTATCGGGACGGCAGGGACCCTCGGGAAATCTACGAACGTGAAATCGAGAAAAATAGTTGGATCAAGGAGCACCTCGGGGAGGGTGAACAGTTTGGCGAATATTGGGTGACCGGAGAGTATTCTTACCGGGGAGAGCATTGCGCCTCGGACGGTCTCGTGATGGCAGGGGATGCCTTTGCATTTTTAGACCCGGTCTTTTCCTCGGGAGTCTTTCTAGCCTTGAAAAGCGGAGAAATGGCAGCGGATGCCGTAGGAGAAGCTTTGGAGAAAGGGGACTTCTCAGCAGGCCAATTCTCCAATTACGGGGAGGAGCTTTGCGGAATGATTGAAGTAATGCGCAAGCTCGTTTACGCCTTCTACGATGAGAATTTCAGTTTTGGGGAGCTCATTAAGCGGCATGAGGAGATGCGCCCCATGCTCACGGACTGTTTGATTGGCGATCTCGATGGAAAAGATTATACGCCCCTCGCGGAAGCAATAGGCGACTTGGCCTCGCTTCCGGAGCCTCTCGCCCACGGGCGAGCCCCACAGACTGTCACATAACACCATGTCCCCGCTACCCGCATGAAAGTCACCTTTCTGACAGCGGGCACAGGTAGCTACCACTGCGGGGCGTGTATGCGTGACAACACCCTTGTCACAGCCCTGCACCGGGACGGGCACGAGGTGGCTCTGCTGCCCATGTATCTACCCATGCAGCTGGACGAGGAAAGTCCGCCGCAGGAAAGNCGGGTGCCGATATTTTTTGGAGGGATCAACGTCTACCTNCAAAACAAGTTTGCGTTCTTCAGGCACACCCCCCGGTGGNTTGANGCNCTCTTGAATGGCGCAGGGCTNCTGCGGAAGGCNGCGAGCCGNAGCCATATGACCAGCCCGCGAGACCAGGGAGAGATCTGTCTCGCNATGCTNCGGGTGGAACAGAGCCGTTTCACGAAGGAGCTGGAAAAGCTGATTGACTGGCTTGCTGTGCACGAGAAGCCCGAATGTATCGCCCTGTCGACAACACTTTTCGCCGGGATGACCAAGGAGTTNAAGAAGCGTTTGGGAGACATTCCGGTCATCGCGTTTTTCCAGGGAGAAGACACCTTCCTCGATAGCCTTCCTGAACCTTACCGGACAGGGTGCTGGGACGAAATGAAGGAACGGCTTGTGGAGTGCGAAATGCTGATTGCCCCAAGTCGCTTTTATGCCGGGGTCATGTCCAAGCGCCTTGGGATCTCTCAGGANAAAATAGAGGTGCTCCCAAACGGGATTAACNTGNAAGGATANGGGAACCNACAGCCCNCGGATGGGCCCGAGGCGATTGGCTACTTGTCNCGGATGTGCAGGGATAAGGGTCTNGGAGACATGGTGGATGCCTATCTCCTCNTNCAGNCGAAGGGAAANTTTCCGGAGTGCCGGCTCAAGATCGCGGGCTCATGTCCCCCGGGNGATGAGCCCTTNGTGAAGGAGCAGAAACAAAAAATCGAGACTGCCGGACTGAGCCATCTTGTTGACTGGAAGCCCAATGTGAGCCGGGAGGAGAAGGTCCACTTTCTTGGGAGCCTTACAATATTTTCAGTGCCCATGCGTTACGCCGAGGCCTTCGGCCTCTGTCTTGTTGAAGCCATGGCGAGTGGAGTTCCAGTGGTGAACCCCGGGGGCTCAACCTTCGAGGAAATTGCCTTGGCTACGGGGGGAGGAAAAACAGTCTCATCCGGCGACCCAGGGTTGCTGGCGTGTGCCTGGGAAGAGCTCCTGAGCAATCCTGAGGAGGCGACAGCGATGGGAGAAAGAGGTCGCCGAGGGGTAGAGGAGTATTATAGTGTAAAGGCCATGAAGGATGGGTTCCTGAAACTCGCTCAGAGAGCCTGTGCAAAGACTGCATCCCGCCAGCCATGAGGGAGGATTCCAAAAATTACTGCTATGAGCACAGCCGCCGGGTTGAGTTTCATGAGACAGATCTCGCCGGGATCGTGCACTTCTCCAATTTTTATCGNTATATGGAGTCCGCTGAACATGCCTTCATGCGAAGCNTNGGACATCCAGTTCACGGNCGAGCTGCCGAGGATGGGGTTGGATGGCCGCGGGTGAGTGCCAGTTGTGAATTCCGGAAGCCTGCGCGTAACGACGACGTGTTGCGGATACGGGTTAGTATCGAAGAAATCCGGACTAGGTCGGTTCGCTACAGTTTTCGCTTCTACCTTGACCCCGGGGATGATCCCATTGCGACGGGAACAGTAGCGGTTGCCTGCGTGCAATTCAAAGACGGAGAAATTTCTGCAGTTCCNATCCCTGAACAGATTCGAGCTGATCTCAAGTCCGCCGAGGCTGCCGCCAATCCCGAATGNTTCCAGTGAGCGCCCCTCTTCCCAAATCTCAGAAAAAGAAATCCATGAACTGGCTTATTTTTGCTCTCATGACCGTGGCCTGTTGGGGCCTCTACGGCATTTTCCTTCATGCCGGCCAAGTTGAAATGCANGACAAGGTCCTTGGCCGNTATAAGGCGTTCCTTTTCGTAGGACTCGCTTATTTTATCACCGCAGTAGTCGCGCCACTGGTGGTCCTGCTGGTCAAGGGAGCAGACTGGTCCATGCCGGGGAAGGGGATGTGGCTTTCTCTATTTGCCGGGATTCTTGGTGCGATCGGAGCCTTTTGCGTTCTGCTTGCGATGGCTTCAGGAGCAAAGGGTGGGATGAGTCCTGCGGTGGTGGCAATCTCGGTGATGTCGATTATCTTCTGCGGAGCTCCACTGGTGAATGCGATCGTTTCGATCTGCATGGATCGACCGGCAGGAGGGCTCTCAGCCGTTCCGTGGCAATTTTTCTGCGGGATCCTGATGGCGGCCTTTGGCGGCTTCATGGTGGTGAAGTTNAAGCCTGCTGGATCTCACGGNGCTCCTCCGGCCAAACCGCCGATAGAAGCCCAAGCAAAACAATAGTAAGTAGAACTCCTCGGGGAAGACTGGAGAGACNTCGGAAATGATGCCCCTCAGCGCCATCAACGACCTCTTCGGAGCCATCNTGCCNGCCAATGCTTTTTACGCGGCAAAGTTGGGAAAGCTTCGAACGGTGGAGAGTCTGAAGGAATTCGAGAGCCGAGTNCCNTTTACGACCAAGGACGANCTGGCTGCGGATCACGAAGCNCATCCGCCNTACGGCTCCAACCTCACTTATCCGCTTGAGCGCTACACCCGTTTCCACCAGACAAGCGGCACGCGGGGAAATTCCATGGCTTGGCTAGATGATNCTGCCGGCTGGGACTGGGTNTTAAAATCGTGGCAGTGGGTCTGGGANAAGGCTGGGGCTACTNCGGGGGATAGTGCGTTTTTCCCATTCTCNTTCGGCCCCTTCATTGGGTTCTGGTCNGCCTTTGAGGCTGCGACGGAAATGGGCATCCGGGCNATTCCGGGAGGTGGGCTTTCGAGTGAAAACCGCCTCCGGATGATGGNGCGGCATCGACCTGGCTTTATTGCGTGCACCCCTACCTATGCTCTTCATCTTGCAAACATAGGGAAGGAAATGGCCCTTCCGGTGGATGTGCTGGGCGTGGAGGCGCTGGTCGTCTGTGGTGAGCCCGGGGGAAGTATTCCGGAGGTTCGAGAACGGATCGAGCGTGAATGGAATGCGCGGGTTGTGGACCACCATGGAATGACCGAGACGGGCCCGGTAACAGTCAGTGATCCCCAAAATCCTGAGGTCCTCCGAATTTCTCATCAGGCCTATCACGCGGAGGTTGTCGAGACTGGGAGTGGAATCCATGTAGCTCCGGGAGAAGTTGGAGAGCTCGTATTGACAACTCTCGGGCGCTATGGGTCACCAT
>PBTP01000065.1 GCA_002729275.1 Roseibacillus sp.
GGACCGAATAGCGAGTGGCGCATTTGGCTTGTCCAAGTCACACGGTTATTTTTGAAGCTGAACCTGTAGAGAATACTTGCCGGTGTTTCGGTGAGATAGATCTTTGCCTGATACTCATCCGGCTTGACCCAAGCGCCACTCGCACCAATTTGCCTTCTCATACCTTGGGTGAATGGCAGATGATGATTCATTTTTGACCTTATGTATTTCTCAGTACCCAGATTAAGCGTTTCTTTCCCATGGTCCATTTCTACGGTAATGCGGTGGTCGTCGCCATGAAGCTCAAAAGAGACTGAATTGACCCCGGCTTCATTCTCAGAAACTTTGAATATTCGTTGGAAGAGTTCCTCAGAGACTGGAGACCGTGGGCTTCCTTCCACTGCCGGAAGACTCATGTCCTTCAGCTTAATCGCTAAAGACCGGATGTTTGCGGTATCGGGCTTGATAGGATCTGGTCGCATGGACGGAAGAAGGATGTCCCATACCGCTTCCATGACCCCTCCCATGTCATTGGTTCCGGAGGTAATCGCAACTACTGCTTCATGCTCGGGAATCACAATACAGAATTGCCCAAAGGCACCGTCTCCTCGGTAACAGTTATTTCGACAACGCCAGAATTGAAATCCGTAGCCTTGATCCCAATCATTGTCGGGGTCACTACCATTGGAAGTCTGTTTCGAAGTTGCCTCCTGAACCCATACTTCTGAAAGAATACGCTTACCCTTCCACACACCCTTCTGAAGATACAACTGACCTAGCTTAGCGATATCCTCAGTGGTGATCCGGAGCCCCCACCCTCCCGTGTTGACCCCCTCTGGCGAAAGATCCCAATCAGGCTTCTTGATTTCCAAAGGTTGGAAAAGTCGCTTGTCCAGATAGTCCACAATCCTCTCTTCGGTCACTGATTGCAGGATCGCCGAAAGCATATATGTCGCAGCAGAGTTGTATTGAAAATGAGTCCCCGGTTTGAACTCAACTTCTGAATGAAGAAAAGCCCTTGCCCAATGAGACTTCGCATTAAAGAGCCGCGGCTCTTTGCGGTGACCTGTTGTCATTGTAATTAAATCCCGAATACGCATGGCTTTGAGCTGCCAGCTTGGATCGGCTGGCGTATCATCCGGGAAGAAGGAAATTACTGGGTCATCAAGCGACAACTTGCCCTCTCCAATCGCCAGCCCAATGGCTGTGGAGGTAAAGCTCTTGCTCAGGGAATGCATAAGATGCGGTGTCCTTTCATCAAAGGGCGTCCACCATCCCTGTGCGATCCTTCTGCCATGACGAAGAATCATGAAGCTATGAACCGCGTCGATATCTTCCTCCAGGTGCTCTATAAAAGACTGAATAGCGGCGGAGGGAACACCCTCCTTTTCAGGATCGCTGGCTGGCAGAGAAGAAGAAGTCTGTGCAAACCCTTCTGCACAAAGGAGGAGTCCAAACGATGAGCTCATAGCCCTGATAGAAGTGGCCAATTTCATTGGTCCAAGAGTCCCAAATTCTCTAAAGAAACAAAGAAATTTTCTTCCCCCAGGCGTGACCACAATGAACTCAAATCCTTCGTTCATCGTTGCCCAAGAATCCTAGCGACCAGTCGTCTGGCACTCGATCAACTAGGTGTAATTACACTATAGCTCAAACCCTCTGGCTTTGGCCTCTACCCCAATCACCCAGATGCACACCATGGCACTTAAAGTGACCAGCCTTTTCAAGATACTCGGATGGTTCCCGTCAATCTCGGACCCCGAAACCGGGAGGATCGGAGAATCAAACCCCTGCCCCGATTATCTGGAGTCGCGGCCTTCAGAGGATGACGTGGACAGCTTTGCTACCGCCCCTTCCGCGGTTCAAGCTTCTTCCCCGAAAGATGCAGGCTCTTTTTATCGAGCGACAGAATGAAGGCCGTGACCGCGGAGGCGGACAGGCGGGAATCCGCGCCGTAGCCCGCGTTATCGCGATTGGGTTGGTAATAGAAGGTTCCGTCCAGGCACTGGGACAAGACGAACCACCACTTGTTCTTGTCCATCAAGCGTCGGAAGCTCGCAGGATCGATGTGCGCGGCGGTGGCAGCATATGCCATACCCATGACCGGAGATCCATGGGTATCGGGAAAGCTCTCCGGATGCTGCCCGATCACCTTGGCATGGGCAAGGGCCCGCTCAAGATATCTGTCGTCGTTGTAGGGGCTCATCGCATTGGCGATGCCGGCCGCGCCAGTGCGACCCATGTCAGCCCAATTGTCCTGCCCGGCGGCCTTGTCCGCATACCAGACGTAGCCATTGCGGCCGGAGGAGCGGACGAGGAAGGCGTAGGCCTTGTCGTGACGTTCACGATCGACCTCGATGCCGCAGTGCTTCATCATCGCGAAAGCCAACGCACCCTGCCCTGTGAGCATGCTGATCGGACCATACCCCTCGAACCCCGGGTTATGCCCCCAACCACCGTGGGCACCCATCTTGTTCTTGGGGACGGCCCCCGGGTGCGTCTTGCGTGACTTTTCGTCGATCTGGGACATGTCCACATACTGGCTCGAAATCAGGAAGTCGTAGACCTCCTGAAGCTCGGGCAATACCCACTTTTCACCGGTGGCGAGGTGGAATTCACTCATCACGATAGCAGCCGCCATGTAGCGCCAATTGATGAGCCAGCTCCGATCCTTGACCTGAGTAGTGCGGGCATGAAATCTCGCATTCTTCCTGACAAGCTCAATGTGCTTCGGATTGCCGCTGGCCAATAAGGCGAGAGGGGCAAAGGTGTCATGCGGGGGACTTCCCCACGAGCCGTCGTCGCGCTGGGTCTTTTCGAGGTAAGCGAGGAGGTCCTCCAGAATGCGGGCACTCTTTGCGCAGTCGGTTGGGTATTTCGGACCATAGGTGCCCTGCTGAGTCCCGACGTCCAGAGTGACCTTAAGGGCCTTGCCTTTCCGCCGGAGATTTAGGTTCAACCGGCCGCTTTTGCTCTTTCCCTGGCTTTCCTCCAAAGCCATCGCGAAATCGAGCAGGGGCCCGTCTGGCCCGAACACCTTCATGCCGTAGCCATTCCGATGGGGCGTCTCGAACGCACGAAGGTTGGCTCCTACTACAAGATCTCCCGGCCTAACCTTGCCTTCCGCGGGGCTTCCACTGAAGACGTGTCGGATAAGCAGGAACTTCGGCTCCTTGGCGATAAGCTCGGCCCGCATCCCTGTGATTCCTAGGTTGTAGAACCAGCCATCCACTTCGGCGTCTGGCCCCGAGCCCGCTTTCTGATTCCAGGGGCGCCCGTTTTCGAAATAGTGCACCTGGCTCACCAGAGCTTGAGGCAGGAACGGGAGTAACAGTGCGAGACAAAATAATGCGCGCTTTTTCATTTCTTCCCTCGGATAGTGGTCAAGAGAGTCGTGAACGCCAGAAACAAAGCCGGGGCGCTGACTGTTCGCATCGTGGTTGCCGGCGTATCAATTTCTCAAATTAGGAATCGATTAATCGCCCCGCGTTGTTCCAGGCGATTACGCTGCATGGTCAGGTCGAGATCTCCATAGTGCTGAATTGGATTACCATAGGCATTGAGCAGCGTTGTATACCAGCCACTCAGTGTCTTGTGCCCCTTTGTTCCATGGAACGGCAGCCGAATGTAGCGACCCGCAAGATCGAGCTTGGAGTTACTTCCCGTCATAAGAACCATTGGGGCTTCAGTATCCGGGCCATGGTGTCCAGCCCCAGTCTCGGGCATATAGATAATCGTCGTGTTATCGAACATCGTCCCTCTCCCCTCCGGGATGCCTTTAAGCCGAGTCACGAGGGTGGCCACCTGCTTCATATGATGAGTCTTGATGGCATCTCTCATTCTCGCGGCCCCGGATATCTGTCCTCCATGCCCGATTTGGTGAATACTCGTCTTCTGCTCATTCTCTGGGAGTGAGGTTATATCCGTGCCGAGGTCATCGATGGTATAGGTCACCACGTTCGTCAACCCCGAGGCCAGCGCTCCGACAATGACATCGGTAAAGGCCGCCTGCTTCTGCGGCAGGGTTGCATCGGCACCACCATCCGCATGAATGGGATCAATCTTCGGCAAATANTGNCTNATCGTTCCGCTCAGAGAGCCAACCTGGGAATTCCGGTCGCGGATCGACTGAAGAGAGTCTATCTGATCGCGGATTTTAAGGCGCTCGTCTCCATCAAGACCTTTTAACCGGCTCTGTTCCTTGTCATGCAGGTAATCGAGTAGTGCGTTGTCGGAACCCGCTTCANCAGTATTAATCACAGACTTGAATAATTCCTGATAGGCAGTCATNGGATCAGCGTAGCAGTAATTGCGCTGCTTGGCGGCCGGGGCAGAATAGCCCGAAACGATCCCGGTCCGGTGGTCCCGACCGTGCGGCACGGCCAACGACATCTCGACATGACCAAAAGGAGAAGGAAACAGACGGGCTAACTCGAAGTCTACAGTCGCCCACTTGATATTACTGAGAATATCCCGGCCAGCTTTGTATGCCCCCATACAGCCCGAATAAGAGTAATGCCCCCCCCCACTTACCGACATGGAGATACCATGCAGAATGGTCATCCTCTCCCTGTGAGAGTCCAACCCTTTCAACCAGTCAGGCAACTCATGTCGGTCCAGATCCACCTCGAAGGCTTCCTTCTCCTTATGTTTTTTTAACTCCTGCTGGGAAAAGGACGGAAGCCCGAACTGGGCAGGCAAATTACCGTTGGACTTTCGAATGAACACGAATCGGTGTGGACTTTGACTTCTCCCATTCACCGGCGCACCCAGGAGGTGGCTGAATGATGGACTAAGCGCCAGACTGGCGGTCCCCAGGGCCGTTTTCTTCAGGAGTTCTCGTCGACTGAGATACATTGCTTATTCTACAGGGCTTGATTTGCGTAANACAAAGGAGTCCGAGGTCAGGAGAGACACAATCACTTCATCAAAACTCCCACCATTTTCAAGATACGCCTTATCCGCATCCATCAACGTCTTGGAATCCGAAAGCGTTTCNTTCCGACCGAGAAAGAAGCGAAAGGCATACCGAATGATTGACTGGCGGACCCGGTCTGACCTCGCCAGACGCTCAACAAGATCGAAGGCGTTTTCAACATCCCCATCAAGAGTGGGATCCCCGGTGCCCTCCAATACACCCCCGGCATCAACCGGCAGAGTCTTATATGCCGGGAGCGAGGCTCCGAACTCGTTAGCCTCTCCNCGCTTGGCTTCCCGCAGGAGATTATCCGGGTGCTCGAGACGTTCTTCGGTCCGGAACCGGCCAAAATCGTCAAAATTCTCAAACGGGAAACCTAGTGGGTCCATCTTCTGGTGACAGCGCCAACAATAGGTGTCGCCGGTCCTGATCTCCATCCGCTGGCGGAGCGTCTTATGATGATCCGGTGGGATCACTGCATCCACGGTGATCGGCACATCAGGAATCGTCCCAGCCAGCAGTTTTTCGCGGACCCACTTGCCGCGGTGGATGGGATCTGTCTCGAGATTCTGTGCGTGCGCAATAAGCCATGCTGGATGAGTAAGAATCCCCTTCCGGTTCGGAACGAAAGCAGGCTGAGAAGACGGATAGTCCCAGGTCTTCCAGTCGATATTCCAGTAAGAGGTAACCTGTTCGCCACGCATCTGCTGGCCGGTGCGACCAAGGACGTTGCCCCCGTGCCAGAACCCCATCGACATTTTCATATAGGGCATTCCGCTCGCTTGACCCTGACCGAAATGAAGCTCCAAGGCCGGCATCATCCTTTTGAGCGTAGTCAACAAANCCTTGTTCTCGCCACCGCGCGTTTTCTGAAATTCCCAGATCGTGAGAAGAAACTCCCGGTGAGGGGCGATGTCTTCCGGCTCCCAGTCCTGCCAGTCGAGATTCCCGAAATACTCATAGACCTTCTTCAGTTGTTCCGAACCAGCCTTCATCGCCTTGTTATCACCAGAATGATAAATGAAGAAGCGATCGGTCGTGAGCAGTTGCTCAAAAACCTGTTCGTCGCGTTCAAGGATGTGCTCGACCAGCATGTCCGCCTCGTCAATGAGACGGCTGACCGCCTGCTCGTGACGTCCTGCACCAAAACGCGAGTCATCCTTGAAGACATCTTGAGCCTTCGGATACCCGAAAAAGTCACGAAAGAAGCGCAGCTTACGGATTGGCTGGTTCGTCACACTTGCATTGAGATTCGCTGCTTGGACGTTTTCGTCGATAACACACCAATGGTCGCGGCGGCCCAGCATTCGCCGGACCTCACGCTCATAGTCTTTCCGTGTCGCCAACCGCCCTGCCTCTACTGCTTGTATTAGGTGGTCATCAGGGCTCGTATCAGTCAGCGCGTAAGCCAACGCATAACTGGCACCCCGCGGCGACATCATCCGCCGCCCATCCGCATCTTCAACCCCGTGCCCAAATTCGTCTCGATAGGCAAACTCGGAGCTCAGGACAAGAGACTCGATGAGCTTCCCAATCGCCTTTTGCCATCCGACTTTCTCGGCATAGAGATTAAACTGTTCAGCGTTTTCGGCGAACTCTGACTGCGTTGGCAGACGCTCCAAAATCGCCTCATAAAGCTCCGCGATCATCCCGTTCACCAACGCCTCACCCCGGTCACCCTCCGCCTCACGCTTCGCTTTGAAGGACCGGTCCCAGTCTGCGAGGCACTTACCGATAATCTCGCTGTGGCGATCACCCCTTTTGCGATGCTGCCTGATCTTGTCGGTAAGCACAGCCATCTCGGAATCACTGAGTGGCATATATTGCGGGCGACTAAAGTTGCCATTCTTGAGGTGTAGATAGAACCGCTTCATGTCCCACGTATCGTAGAACAGCTTCATGGTCGTGATGCGGTTCTCGATACGGTAGTCACTCACCCCTTCTCTCCACCAATCGCTTTCGCATTGCCGGATGATCTCATCATACTCGGCACGATTGGCATCGCTATAAGGAGCCCAGACCAGATTGCCGTGGTTGTCCTTTTCTGATCGCTCTTCCAGTTCTTGAACCTCAAAAGAATTACGTTTGTAAGTCGTGATCCCCTCCTGAATAGCTCGAATGTCATCCTTATTAAAGCGGTCCAAAAACTCGAGGTTTTCGTGGCGTTTTTGAATTCTGTTGTTCGAATGTTTCGGCGGACCGGGATAGGAAATCTTCTTTCGGACGAATTTGGGCAGAAGCTTCTCATGCCGCTCTCCATACATCTCTTGAAGCAACTGCTCCATGAAGGGGTACGTTCTCAGAAATTCCTCACGCCTGCGCAGTATCTCACGATGCTCTAACTCACCCTCCATGAGAGCATAGGCGGCGGGATACCGCGCCTTCATTACGACGTCGGACGACATATGGGCCGCCACACGCTTAGCGTTCCCAATCATGGTCAACAGATGCCCGGTAGTCAGCCTNTTGTGCGCGCTGTAGCGAACCCCCACCCGCTCTGGGAGAAGATAAGGGTTCGTGATCGCACGGCGAGNCTTGCTACCACGCTCCGTCTTCGGGCTCCAGTGGACACCACTGTCTCCGTGCACCTGCTGTGGATTTCCATAAATCGTCCGAGCTGGACGGTAGTCCAGCAAGCGGTTGATTTTTTCATTAAAGATGAATTCGCTGATCAACCAACGACGGTCTGACGTAGACCCGGGCAGGGCGGAGTAATCCCCGGAGAAGAGCTGCTCGTGAGGCACGACGTTACCATATTCGAAGCGCTGTAACTTCTCCTCCAACGCCTTCGCGGCTTTGCCCGTGAGCTGACTATTAACCCAACGCAGCAGCAATTCCCGCTCAGCCATAGTTGGCTGATTTTCCTTGGCGGGCGGCATCTCTTTGAGATGAACCACGTCTTGGACTTGAGCAAAAAGAGCCTGGCGATCGACCGCATCGATGGACTCCAGCACATCAAAACGTATCCTGCCTTTCTGCTTCTCGGCCCCATGACAGGACAAGCAGTAGGCCTCCANGACCCGGGTCGCACCTACCTTTAGCTGGACCGGATCGAACTTAACGCCCTGCACATCCTCCTCTTCAATCGGCGCCGAACGAGCAGCAAGCTGCATGGCACAAAGGCATAAAAGGGCACAAATTCCGTGCCGCCGAGAAATCCCTTTGATCAAAACCACGTCGACCCGGACCTTGACCCTCTTCAGGCCAAAGAGCTAGAAAACAAGAGTTCTTTTTTGCGTTTATTTCACGCTTTATTGCGACTGAGGTCCGCTAGCCTCTTATTCTACATTCGGGCGCGTTCCCTCCTCTAGCCGAAAAAGAACCCTCCTCTGGAGTTCTGCAACAACACCAACTTCTCGGTCCTAACTTCTGCGTCAACAAATGTCGGTTATCGAATTAGTGANCCTTGATGACCAGCGGATGGAGCAGGCGAAACTGGAGAAGAAAAGTCGACAAACGACGAATCATTGGGAGGCAACATTAGATTCTCTGCCGATCGCATGCTCTTATGAGCTCATACACATTTTCGGAGGGAGCTCACACCGCTGCTCGGAAATTACTCAAATCGTGAACGGAGCGCGGCGTTGATAGCCACACAGGGCATTGGCCTCGGCGTCATTAACGAAACTTTCTTTCTTGGGATCGAAAGTGACCCTCCGGCCAAGCTTCCAGCTGATCGCAGCGGCGAAGCAGGCCATGTGACCATACCGGACCGCTGTGGAGTTACAGACCGGCTGCTCACGGGACTTCACACAATCGAGGAAGTTTCGGACGTGGAGGAGTGGATCCGTTCCACGCATCTGGCTTTTGGGCTCGCCTTTGAGAAGCTCAGGATGACTCGCCGAGAGGCCTAGATGATCGCCAGCTTCTGCCCAGCCCTCGTCGCCCACGAAGCGCACCGGGCAGGTTCCGAGTCCTTTGATCCATTCGCCCACCCCCTTGCCAGAGGAGAGTCGCATCACCAGCTTGATTCCGTTGGCGTATTTAGCGTGAAGCAGCCTATTTGATGCGGCTTCAAATTCAATCGGCGTGGTTCCATCGGCATCTGCAGCCCACTGACAAAGATCGATTGTNTGAGAACCCCACTCTGGCAGTCGCCAGGCAGAGTAGAGCCCCTTGTGATTACGCCAACGTCCCCGGCAATAGGCTTCGTTGAAGGGAATCTTCGGCGCTGGACCGAGCCATTTATCCCAGTTGATAATTCCTGAATCTGGTTCGGCCTGAGCTGGCAGAGGATCAAGATAATCCTGCAATTGGAGAATGCCTGCGTGAACCTCTTTCATCTGTCCAAGCTTGCCCTTCAGCGCCAGATCGGCTGCCAATCTGAAGTTGGGAACACTACGTCGCTGCGTTCCTGCCTGGAAAACTCTCTTGTGCTTCTTGATGTTGTCATCCAGCTCCTGGCATTCCTGGATATTCATCGCACAGGGCTTTTCACAATAGATATCCTTACCCACACGNGCGGCGTAGATCGATGCGGTGGCATGCCAGCGATCCCCAGTGGTGACGAGGACTGCATCAATATCGTCTCGCTCTAGAACGCCGGACATATCGTCGTAAATGGTGCAATCCCTGTTCCCATAATACTTGTCGGCCTGGCTCTTGATCAGTTCGCGTCGTGCCTTTTGCGGATCGGCAACCGCCACAAATTGAGCATCCTTCTGCTGCAAGAAACTATCCAAGACCTTTTGACCTCGTCGTCCCACTCCGATACCGCCCACAACAATGCGATTACTGGGAGCAATGCTCCCATTCCTGCCTAGAGCACTGGCCGGAATGAAGGTGGGTATGCCGATGGAAGCACCGGTTGCAGACTTCAGGAATTTACGGCGGTTGGTCTTAGAATTCATCTGATACACTTCGTTTTAAAAACCCAAGAGCATGCAAGACNCCCCTCTGCTTCGAGCANGGTGACATATCAGTGATTTCANATGAGCCNACCCACAATGACTGTGGGTGACGATCCAGTTCTCTGGCCGCCTGTAGGGCATCCTAGCAGCCTCACTTCACTTCNCGCATCCAGACGTTTCTGAACCGAACATCCTGCCCATGCTCCTGAAGCTTGAGGCCGCCGAGCGCGGGACTGATCTTGATCCCGCCGTTGGCCTTCTTGATCTCGATATCATCGTGAACTTTGACGCCGTTCCACCACACCGTGGCGCGAGCTGGCTCAATCAGCTTATCCCCATCCCAGCGGGCCGCCTTCGTGATGAAGTGAAAGGAGTGCCACTCCCCGTTGGGGCGCCAGGCGTTGGTGTCTGGAACGCGCTCCATACAGAACGCCGCAATCCCATGAGGGCCGATCTTCCAGTTGTAGGGATCCTTCGTGTCCTTCCCCTTGGGTGATTCAATCTGGATCTCGTAACGGTTATGGAGGTAGACGCCACTGTTGGAGTAGCCTTCGAGCGANTCATCACCCCGTTTTCCGCACAAAACAAAATCCACGTGGCCTTCAGTGTCTTTGTATTTCTTCNTGGTGACCAGATCGTGCGTCCCCCAGCTCTTGCCTCCNTTAGTCATCAGAACCTTTCCTTCGTCGGTCGGGCTCTTCACCAGCGACCACGTGATCTTCATGTCTTTTTTGGGCCACATTTCCCAGTTTGCATCGATTGATTTCTGGGTCCCGTCAAAGAGGATGTCCGCCCCTTTAGGAGCCTTGGCACCAGCGTCCTTGGTCTTGTCATACCCGGGCTTATCCTGGGGCTGGGGAATTTTGGGCTCTGCGCCCACTGGAGCAGCAAGCGAAACAATTGTCAGAATAGCAATATGTGTGGCGGTGTTTTTTAAATTCACTGTAGTGTCCTCCTCTGAATATCTGGATTAAAGTCACTGATGTGACTACGCGCCCCGCAGAATAAGCAATCTCCCGAACGGAGCAAGGAAACCTTGCCGATCGGACACGTGCTTTTCAGGCACTCGCAAGCTGCTCAACTGGAGGGGCGAACTTGGTCAGGTTGATTCCCTCCACCGCCTGCTTGTATTCTTCCATGTTGGGAATGCGCCCAAGAATCGCGGAGAGAACAACCACAGGGGTTGAGGCCAGCAAGGACTCTCCCTTCTTACGTTCGGAATCTTCCACCACTCTTCCCTGAAAAAGCCGGGTGGAGGTCGCCATTACCGTATCTCCTTTTTCAGCCTTCTCTTGATTTCCCATGCAGAGATTACACCCNGGCCTCTCGAGATACATCATGTTTTCATACTCAANCCGGGCGGAATTCTTGGGAGCATCGTCATCAAAGACAAAGCCAGAATACTTCTGCAGAATCTCCCAGTCTCCCTCCTCTTTTAACTCCTCAATAATATTATACGTAGGCGCCGCCACGACAAGCGGCGCCTTGAACTCGACGGCGCCCTGCTGCTTCTCAAGGTTCCTCAGCATCTGAGACACAATCTTAAGATCTCCCTTGTGAACCATGCATGAACCCACAAATCCAAGATCCACTTTTTTCTCTCCTCCATAATAGGAAACAGTCCGGATCGTATCGTGAGTGTATCTTTTAGACACATCATCGTTACTAACATCAGGGTCCGCAATCATTGGCTCTACGATCTCATTCAGATCAACTACGAATTCAGCGGAATACTTCGCACTAAGGTCGGGTCGTAAGGCCGGTTTTTCTCCCGATCGAATTTCCTCAATCCTCTTCTNGGCTATCTCAATCAGCCCTCTCAACACCTCTGGCTCATTGTCCATCCCCTTATCGATCATGATCTGGATCCGGGCCTTCGCGATTTCCAAGGATTCAATCAAGATGGCATCCTCGGAAATACAGATCGATGCCTTGGCCTTCATCTCCGCCGTCCAGTCCGTGAAGGTGAAGGCCTGATCNGCAGGCAAAGTTCCCAGATGCACCTCTATNACTCGGCCCTGGAACACGTTATCACCAAACTTCTTCAACATCTGAGCCTGGGTAGCATGCACCACGTCCCGAAAATCCATATGACCCTTGAGCTCACCCTTGAAGGTCACCTTGACAGACTCAGGAATCGGCATGGTGGCCTCTCCCGTAGCAAGAGCGAGAGCGACGGTTCCAGAATCAGCACCAAATGCGACACCTTTGGACATCCGGGTATGGGAATCACCCCCAATGATGATAGCCCATTCATCGACAGTAAGATCGTTGAGGACCTTNTGGATCACATCCGTCATCGCATGATAGCTGCCCTCAGGATCCCGCGCAGTGATGAGACCAAACTGATGCATGAAATTCATCAACTTGGGAATATTGGCCTGCGCCCTCTTGTCCCAGACAGACGCCGTATGGCATCCAGACTGATAAGCCCCGTCAACCGTTGGCGCAATAACGGTGGCAGCCATGGACTCCAGTTCCTGCGAGGTCATCAACCCAGTGGTGTCCTGCGACCCCACGATATTAACCAGCACCCTCACATCAGAGCCTGCATGGAGGGTTTTATCTCCGCTCACACCCACCGCATTCCGGTTGAAGATCTTCTCGACCGCGGTAAGCCCCTGCCCNTCATGAGATATCTCCTTTGAGGGAGCGAAAACTAGGTCTGGTTCAATCCCTAGCAGGTCAGCAGAAAAACTCTGGAGCTTTTTACCGAAAACGACCGCGTAGGACCCACCTGCCTTGATGAATTCGACCTTCTGGGGTGTCAATGCGGGGGAGATATCCATGAGCTCCTTCTCTCCATCGTAAAGCTTCTTCTCTCTGGTGTTAATGGTAAGCACCTTGCCCGTTTCGACCGAGTAGACCCTCTCAAGCACTGGGTCCCCACCTTCATCGAGAACCGGTTCTCCTTTCTCATCTACCTTTTTGACCCAGTTATTCAGATCAATCCCGATCCCTCCGGTCACTCCTACGGTTGTAAGGAAAATTGGCGAGATCCCATTTGTTCCCGCGACGACGGGCGCAATATTGACAAAGGGCACATAAGGGCTCGCCTGTCTACCCGTCCATAAGGCCACGTTATTCACTCCNGACATCCGGGATGACCCCACCCCCATGGTCCCTTTCTCTGCAATCAACATCACCCTTTTCCCGGGGTGGCTCGCTTGCAGGTTCTCAATCTCCTTCTGGGCCTCCTCAGAAATCAGGCACTTCCCGTGGAGCTCACGATCAGAGCGTGAATGAGCCTGATTCCCAGGNGAGAGAAGATCGGTTGAGATGTCGCCCTCTGCTGCGATGTAAGTCACAACCTCGATCTTCTCCTCNACATCTGGCAAAGNGGTAAAGAATTCAGCTCTCGCATAACTTGCGAGAATNTCCCTGGCGATTTCGTGACCCGCTTCATGAGCGNCCTTGAGACGATCGGTATCCGCATCGTAAAGAAAAACCTGAGTCTTGAGAACGGCCGCTGCTTCCTGGGCCAGAACGCCATCCTCTCCAAGGGCGAGATCGAGCAGAACCTCCAGCGAAGGACCCCCTTTCATATGAGACAGCAACTCAAAGGCAAATGTCCTCGTAATCTCGTGAACTTCTGNGGTGCCCNCNATAATCCTCTTGAGGAATTGAGCCTTTACTCCAGCGGCGGCGGTGGTTCCCGGCAACGTATTGTAAATGAGNAATCTGAGTGAGTCTTCCCGGTACTCATTCCCTAAATCTTCGATTTGCTCGATAATCTCNGCCAAAAGAGGTCCCGCGTCAATTGGCTTGGGATGTAATCCCTGATCCTTGCGCTCCTCGATCTCTCTTAGGTATTCCGAATACAAGTTCATGGATGCGACACCTGAATTCTACTCAATCAATGATGAATCGAGAAGTCAGGACTCTGGTTTTATCGTTTCAGCAAAAGAAGCAGCATCCGAAAACCCCCTCAGGAACGGTCGAACGCCATGGGTTTGGCAGGTGATCCGCACTCTTTGCTCCTCACGCAGAGTCAATGAGCGTCGGTTCTGAATTGGAGCCTACCACTAGACGCCCCACTCTTCGAGTGTCATTTTACATCGATCGCAACCAGGAAGGATTACGCGCCAGAATCCTCACCGCGGCCCACGATTGCACAAGGACACACAGGGTTAACCCTGGGCATCGCTCAACTCTCGGCAGAGTCGTTCCTTAGAGTAGCGCGTCCAGGATCAGATTCGTGGATTCTATAATCCTTTGTTCCCTTGGGCGCAGATCTGGAGTGAATGCTGTAGTCGTTAGATGCTGTAGACCTTCGATATATCGAACAGCGATTTCATTAGCCTGATCCTCCGAAAACTGCTGTCCCTTCTCCTTGACCATACCCCGGGCAAACTCCTTGGAAAAGGAGACCGGCTTACCGTCCCGCGTTAGCAATTCTCCTTCCTCGTCAATCCTCCAGAAGCGGGAAGAGTCCATCGTGTATAGCTCATCTGCAGCTACGATTTCTCCCTCCGCGTTAATTCCATGTTCCGTCTTCGTATCTACGAGAACCATGCCCTTCTGCTTGAGATATTGTGACACCATCCCGAACGCCATGAGAGAGGCGTTCCGAATATGTACATATTGGTCAGAGCTACAGATTTTCTGCTCAATCAAGTAGGCTGCATCTATTGTCCGGTCAACGGCCTCCTTCGTGCTCGGCGTATCCATCAGATATGGGAGAACCCCATTGGGTTTTAAATCGCCCAGAGTCACCTCATGACCTGCATAACTCATGCTCTCACCACCCTTCTCCTTCGCTGAAAGCCAATGCTGGTAGAGCGAAGTAGAGGTGGAGCTTTCGGCCATATAGAGACGAAGCACGTTCTCCAGCTGGATCAGCTTCAGGTTTTCTGCAGGGATAACCGTCGATGATGGGGCAAGACCCTCAACTTCGAATTGAGAAGAGCCAAGCACCGGTTTGACCAGGCGGAGCATGTGATCGTGATTGAATGCCAGAACCTGGTCCTTAAATGGAATCGCTCCCCTGTTCACATCATGAGTTGAGATGCGATTATTCCGGAACATTAAGCGAATTGGCTTCCCTGAAGTAGTTTTCAGGTCTGGACCGAAGACAGAGTCTGAGACCTTACCCTCGAGCACGGTCGTTCCCTGAAGCCTTGGAATCTCACCATCCTCAATCAGTTGCTTAACGGGTCGACCTTCATTCACGGAAGCTCCATGAGCCGCCACCAGTTCTCGTATTTCTTGCGCGCTTAACATCTCTCAGATCAGCTTGTTGAAGTGCTACTATCAGATGCACTAGGAGTGGAGTCGAAAGTTTCATCCGCTCTCTTTCCACTCCATCACCAGCTCGTGGTGCGCAATCTCTGGCGGAGTTGTTCACAATTGCTGACATTGCACACTCGCAGAGAGGTGCTATGGTCCGCCCGAAGGCGATCGGTGGTCCCATCTCACCAGCGTTACTTCCTTCCCGCACCGACGCAGGTAAGGGCGCTTAAGAGCAAGGGGACCTCCGTCACGAGAGCCTCGATCTTCTCACAAACCAACCCGCAAGAGTCATGTCAGACAACATTAGCAAATGCCCGATTATGAGCGGAACGAACGCTCAGCATACCGCCACCGGAAGCACTGCCAACCAGCGCTGGTGGCCGAACCTATTAAACCTCAAGCCCCTGCATCAGAACTCCGCTCTCTCTGATCCCATGGGCGAGGATTTCAACTATGCGGCCGAGTTCCAGACTATCGACCTCGAGGAATTGAAGGCAGACATCGAGAAGGTAATGACTACTTCTCAGGATTGGTGGCCTGCAGACTATGGGCATTACGGCCCACTCTTTATCCGTATGGCTTGGCACAGTGCTGGCACCTACCGCATTCACGATGGCCGTGGGGGAGCTTCTTCGGGCACCATGCGTTTCGCCCCTCTCAACAGCTGGCCTGACAACGTGAATCTCGAGAAGGCCCGTCGTCTCCTCTGGCCAATCAAGCAGAAATATGGTCGTAAGCTCTCGTGGGCAGATCTGATGGTCTTGACCGGCAACTGCGCGATTGAATCCATGGGCCTGAAGCCCTTCGGATTTGCCGGGGGCCGCGAAGATGTCTGGGAACCCGAAGAAGACATCTACTGGGGTTCGGAGACAGAGTGGCTCGGAGATGAACGCTACACCGGAGACCGCGACCTTGAGAAGCCTCTCGGAGCCGTTCAAATGGGACTAATCTACGTGAACCCAGAGGGCCCTAACGGGAATCCTGATCCTGTCTCCGCAGCACGGGACATCAGAGAGACTTTTGGACGAATGGCTATGAACGACGAGGAGACTGTAGCTCTTATCGCCGGAGGTCATACCTTCGGAAAAGCCCATGGGGCAGCAGATCCTGATCAGCATGTCGGCAGAGAGCCGGAGGGAGCGAGCACAGAGGAGCAAGGCTTCGGATGGAAGAATAGCTACGGAACCGGAAACGCAGGCGATACGATCGGTAGCGGCCTTGAGGGGGCCTGGACTCCGACCCCGATCCAATGGGACAACAGCTACTTCGAGACCCTTTTCGGTTATGAGTGGAAACTGACGAAGAGCCCAGCTGGGGCGCAGCAGTGGATTCCAACAGACCCCTCTGCAGCGGGCATAGTGCCCGATGCCCATGAGTCGTCCAAGACCCACGCTCCAATCATGTTCACTACCGATCTCTCCTTGCGTATGGACCCGGCATACGAAGCGATTTCCCGGAGATTCCTGGAAAATCCTGATCAGTTTGCGGACGCATTTGCCAAAGCCTGGTATAAGCTCACGCACAGGGACATGGGCCCCGTCAGCCGCTGTCTGGGTTCTCTGCTACCCGACGAAGCTCAACTGTGGCAGGACCCTGTCCCGGCAGTCGATCACGACCTCGTTGACGACGAAGACATCAAAGCACTGAAGACCCAGATCCTGTCCTCTGACCTCTCGATTCCTCAACTAGTCTCCACCGCATGGGCTTCAGCCTCGACCTTCCGGGATTCAGATAAGCGAGGCGGGGCAAATGGAGCGCGAATCAGGCTCGCCCCACAACGAGACTGGGAAGCCAATAACCCTGAGGGACTGACCGCAGTGCTGGCGACCTTGGAGAAAGTTCAATCCGACTTCAATGCCACCCAAGCCAATGGCACCCGCATCTCACTCGCCGATCTCATTATCCTTGGTGGTTGTGCCGCCGTTGAAGAGGCCGCAAGGAAGGGCGGGCACGAAGCCTCTGTGCCCTTCTCCCCGGGTCGCAGCGACGCCATACAGGAACAAACAGACGTCGAATCCTTTGCGGTCCTTGAGCCTACCGCGGACGGCTTCCGCAATTACCTTCACGGCGAGCATGCCCTTACAGCCGAGTCCCTCCTAGTCGACCGGGCTCAGAAGTTGACCCTCACCGCGCCAGAGATGACCACCCTCGTAGGAGGCCTTCGCGTTCTTGGAGCAAATACCGGAGGCTCCGCTATTGGCATGTTGACTGAGCAACCGGGAACCCTGAGCAATGACTTTTTCACTAACCTGTTGGACATGAACACCGAATGGAAAAAGTCGACCAAGTGCGAGCACTTCTATGAGGGAACCGACCGGGAGAGCGGAACCCAGAAATGGACTGCCTCCGCAGTGGACTTGGTCTTCGGTTCAAATTCCCAGCTCAGGGCCATCGCAGAGGTCTACGCCTGCAATGATTCAGAGGCCGCATTTGTATCCGACTTTATTGCCGCATGGGACAAGGTCATGAATCTTGACCGCTTTGACCTCCCTTCCTGAGCGAATTCCATCAGGGCGTATTGGAATCAGGACTTAAGCTTCTTTCTAGCTGCCCCAAGATCAACTCTGTCCTCTTCTTGTCACGAAACTGGGGTCCCCCGTGACCCGCCCCTGGTATCACCTGCAACACTGCCTCGAGGCCTGACTTATCATACGCAGCCTTAAGGCGCTCCCCGTGCTTTATCGGCCCGGGCTTATCGGCCTCACCGACCAGCAGGATAACCGGAGGATCGTCCGGGGAGATATGATTCGTCACGCTGGCCAGCCGCGCGAGGGCAATCTTCTCAGAGGGCTTACCCCCCAGAAGCTGGTACAGAGGGCTCGCTGGCTTATCCCAACGCTGGGGTGCGGTTATCGCATCGTGCTCGAGATCTGTCGGGCAATACATCCCAATCGCCATTTGCACTCGACTTGATTGATCTGAATTCCCTCCTACCCGGCCTTCTAACTCTTTGACCCCTCCACTGGTGGCCAGAAGCAAGGCAAGATGGCCTCCTGCAGAGGCTCCCGCCACCGCGACCCGCTCTGCCTTGAACCCGAGCGCATCCGCATGAGCCCGCAGAAAGCGGATCGCCCCTTTGCAGTCATGCAGAATGACAGGAAACTTGGCAGCATGACTCTTGCGGTATCCCACACTCGCTACGGCATACCCATGGCGGACAAGCCAGCGCACCTGACAACTTTCCTTGGAACCGGACCTCCAGGATCCCCCATGAAAGAAGACAACCAGATGAGGCCTGTCCTCCTTCTTCTTCGGGAAGTACAAATCCAGACTCAATGGGACATCATCCACCTCCGCAAAGACGACTCCCCGGTAAATCCTCTCAGACTTAGTCTGCTCCACGATGGAGCCTTTAGGCCCTTGCTCCAGAGCACCCACCAAGGACGACAACAAGATGCAACCCAGAAGAGATAGCCGCAACATCATCAGTTTTCCCGGAAAATCTGGCTCCTCACAACCAGTCGGACTAGTTCACGCAGGCGGTTGTCTCTCTTCTCCAATTCAGCAGTGATCCGGTCGAGTTCACCGCGGTCTACGGCCTCAAGCTTCCTTCCCGTAGCGTAGGTAAGCATCTTCTTTGTGAGACTTCTCACCACAAGCTCCTTCCTCTCCATCAGCATGCTCTTAAAATCTACGATATCCTTGATCTCTCTGCCGCTTGACAAGGTAGTCGCCGTGTCGATTGGCCCATTCGCCCTCCTGTAACGGTCCCGCCAACGCCCCACCACATCGAAGTTTTCAAAGGCAAATCCCATCGGGTCGATTTTGCGGTGACAACTACTACACGCCTCATTTGCACGATGAAGATCTAGTAACTCCCGGACTGTAGTAGCCTCACGGGTATCGGTGGGAAGAGGCTCGACATCGGGGGGCGGAGGAGAGGGCGGCGTCCCCAGAACATTTTCCAAGACCCAGACCCCACGGATAACAGGTGAGGTCTCCACGCCATTTGCTGTCGCGGTCATGACCCCTGGTTGAGTAAAAATTCCTCCACGCCCCCGCCCCTCAAGCTTGACCTTGCGAAGGCGTTCCCCCCGAATCCCCTCCCGCCGATAGATCCATTTCGCCAGCGTCTGGTTCATGTAGGTATAGTTGGAATCAATAAAATCCTCGATCCGCCCATTCCTTTGCAGGATATCTTCGAAGTAGGTTGTCACCTGCTTCATGAGTAGAGGTTCGACCCTGAGATTCTTGTAGAACTGATAATCACCACCTGAGGGCGGCATCTTCCCTAGCTTGTCCATCCGCAACCATGTAGAAGGAAAATGCCTGATGAAAGCGCCTGATCGCCGATCCCGGAGCATTCGCTCCACCTGACGATCCAGCTCAATGGGATCCCGCAACTTCCCCCTCCTCGCCAAATCCATGAGAGTTTTGTCCGGCATCGAGGACCAGAGGAAATAACTCAGGCGCGAGGCCAGCGCATAATCGTCAAGAGCACCAGGATCTTCCTTGAGGTAGAGAAATTGCGGCGAACACATCAGGGCGGCGTAGCCGTCCTGCATGGCCCTGATATAGGGCGGCACTGCTTCCTTCGGCTTTTTAGGCTGGGCCACATTGTGCAAGGGATCTTTCGAGAGCTTGACGTGAACTGAATTCGCTCCACTCCATCCAGCCCGGAAACTGTTGTTTCCCCCATAAGCAAAATATTCGACCCGGATTACATGCTCCCCCTCGCTAAGCTCTACCTTGCGCTTCTTGAGTTCAGGGCCGTGCAAGCCGTCATGCAGGATCACCTCTTTCCCATCAATGAGTATCCTCGCACCATCATCCGAGGCCATTTCGAAGATATATTCGCCCGCTTTGGGCGCCTCGAGCGCGCCCTCAAATACCATCCCGAAATATTCCTTTCTGCCCGAAGCCCCTATATCAATGAAACCCTTCGGCAAGACCCCCTCGGAAACTACCTTGAGAGCCTTGAAATCGGGAAGCTTATCCCACTTTCCTTCATAAACCTGGTAACGTAGATTCTTGATGCCTCCAGCCACTTTCACTACCGGACCTGCCTGCTGCTTCAAGACCAACTGCACATACGGCTCAATCTCACTTGGCTCGACCGGACGCCGGAAACACCGCTCAGCAAACGCTAGGAGAAGCCTTCGAACTTCATCCTCCTCCCCAGAGGCCTCCCCATAGAGAGCCGTGTGACTTCGTGGAGGCCAGGCCTCCAGCAAGGGTTCTACCTTAAGGCTGTGAATCCTGAGATGAGGACCACGGTAGCCCCCCTTGAAAAGGAGGCGTGCCATATTCATTCCCCAGTTCTCATGACCCTCCTTGTCCGCATTCTTATCCGGCCGCTTGAAAAACTCCGCAGGCATGAATTCCTCGACGATCTTCTCAGGCCGAACAATTTTTTCGGTGGGCCCGTTCTCCCAACCCAGCCAAGGAGTCCAAGTCTTGTCGATCCAGACCTCATGGGTAAACACCTTCCTTTTGCCATCGGCCGGGACGGACCATAAGGCCTCCGGCGTGGAGGTAGGCCCCGCAATTCCACCGTTTTTAGTATCCGCAATATTGAGACAAAGCTGGAAAGGATCATTCTCATCGACTGAGATCACCTCCTGCCATGGATGCGTGGGATTGTGCCCCGACACCTCTACCGTTACCTTGTATCTACCAGAGAGCCCTACCCCTCCACGCAGATCGGTGGGCGCCACTCGACCGTAACGCTCATATCCTACCGCCATCATTTCGTAGTCTTCCTCTAACTCCCGGGAAACTGTCTCAATCAGATTGCGCCCCTTACCCTTGACCAGATGGCCTGTGAAGTGGTGAGACTTACCCTCCGGCCTTGGTCCAAGCTCAGTTGCCTGCTCGAGAGTTTCCTCCACCGCGCCAAGAGTCAGCTTCAGGAGAAAGTCCGACATTACCAGGTGATCTCCTAGATTAAAGAATCCATCCTCCTGCTCATCCTCCGGGAAAAACCTCAGCGGATCATTGCCCGTTCGCTCAACACTCCCGTTTCCGTTGTTATCTACGAGACGGGATCCCGCCGCATCTGGCCGATACTGTGGACCGTCGAGATAGAGTAAGTCCCGCAGGGTATTGCGTAGTTCATGGCGATTCAAACGTCGGATCACAGTCCGACCCCCAGTGCTACGCAGCTCGGAGTAAAAGGAGGCAAGCTCTCCTGTGAGCCGCTCCACGATCGGCGACCACTCCTCTTTTTCCGGCTGAAGGCTCTTGCGGGGTGGCATCTCGCCCAGATTCAGCTGATCGAGGATATTCTGCCACGTTTCCAGAGTCTCGATCTCAGACAGGTCGGTTCCCAAGGTATCGAAACGATAGTCCCCCTTCTGCTTTTCCGCCCCATGGCAATCAAGGCAGTATTCCTTTAAAAAAGGGCGGATTTCACCAAGACTGTTCGCGACCACCACCCCCGGGAAGCCGCTCAGTGACAAAATTGCGATAGCGAACGGCCGGGCGAGCATCGGATGGATTTACTGGGGCCAGGAGCTCTTAACACCTTACTACGCCTTCCATTCAAGTCCACGGAGCGTACTCGTGCTGGAGCCAAACTGGTCTACTTCGAGGCCACTATTCTGAAGAATGGAGAGAAGCAGATTCGCGGCAGGAACCCTTTGAATGTCTTCCTTAGGGTAAACTTTGTGCTCCCCGTGCTTGAAACCACCCCCCGCAAGAACAAGCGGCAGGTTCTTGGTCTGATGCGTACCTGCCGCCATCCCACATCCATAAAGAATCGCGGTATGATCAAAAAGAGTGCCTCCATTGATAGGATCCTCCTGCTCTTTAAGGAGGTCAATCAGGTAGGACATCATTGACACCTGATAACCCTCAATCTTCTTGAGAGCCGCTACAGGCTCAGGCCTCTCCCCGTGATGGGAAAACCCATGATACCCCCCATTAAGCCCAAAATCTCCATTGGCAAACCCGCTCACCATCGTGATCGCCCTCGTGGAATCAGTCTGTAGGGCCAACGCGATCATCTCGATCATGACCTTCAGTTGCTCCGCGGTTCCGTTTCCAGGATTGGGCTCCTTGACATCTGTTTTCGGCTTTGGCCTCTCGAGCCAGGGCTCCTGCTGCACGATTTTCTTCTCCATCGTGCGCACCGAATCAAAATATTCCTCGAGCTTCGTCTGATCTTGTTTTCCAAGCGTTCTACTCAAACTCTTTGCCTGCTCGCCCACCACGTCCAGAATACTGGAGTGACGCTTAAAGCGCTCTCCGGACGAGGCCTTTTTCTCGGCGTTGTCTTCGAGGAACATTGCGCGATAGGCGGCCCTCATGTCGATGGAGGGCACCTGCACCCCGGTCCGGGTGAAGCTCAGAAGGTTGCGCTCCCGCACTCCCAGGGTCATGGAGGGAAACCGAGTCGCAGCGCCGTGATGCTCTGCAAGCTTCTGGTCAAGGCTGATGTTGCCCTCAGTATAGTTGTGGGCGAGGACCGGGCGAACTCCGCTGAGGAGAACTGGCACTCCTTGATGACCCCCGGTAAATCCGTGATCGAGATTGGAAAAAACCGTGAAATCCTTCCGGTGTTTTTCCAGCGATTTTAAGGTCTCTGGCATGTCATACTTCACACCAACCTGCGTCTCGTTTGGAAAGAATCCCTTCTGGTAGACCCCGTAATTGTTGGAGAGACACACGAACCGCTTCACCGGGCCGGTGGCCGCCCGAGCTGCCCGGGCGGTTGGAATCATTGCCTCAAGCATGGGCAGGGCCATCGCTACACCACTCCCACGGAGGAATGTTCTTCGATTCAAGGGACTTCGCATAACCTAACCTAGTGGTAACCTCCCTAGGTTAACCCGCCGCAGGTCCTAGACCAGCCCTGAATTCTCACGCATCTGAGTGATCGAATTCACTGAATCTACTCAGATTCGGCACCAAGAAGCCCTTACTCTTCCTTGGTAAATACCCTCCTCTAGCCGCTTATCTTTAGGGTATTCTGGGCAGATACAGCGGCTGTCGCGGAACTTCTCGAACCCTCTTAGGTATTCAGCAACAGGAATCCTGCATTAAGATAAGATGCATATCCCACCCAGAGAAGATACGGAACCAGCAGCCATCCCGCAATCCGGTGAACCTTTCCGAACTGCCTGATCGTAACAGCGACCGCAACGATCAGAAGGCCAATAATGCCGAGGGCGATATCCATCCGGTGCCACCCAAAAAAGGCCGGCGTCCATGCAAGATTCAGAAGAAACTGTATCGAAAACCATCGCAGCCCAATCCTTCGGTCCCTTCCACTCCCCTCGGAAATCACTAAGGCGAGAGCAAATCCCATCAACCCAAAAAGAAGAGTCCACACGGGACCAAAGATTCCATTCGGTGGCGTCCCGGGAGGGCGCTCAAGCATGGCATACCAGTCCTTGATTGAACCAAAGGTCACCAAGCCACTGGCATTCCCAACCACTTCGATAATAAGGATACAGATTACTGCTTTCTTCCAGAACTTCATCACGCTCTCCGTCAATAGGGCTTCCAACAGCAAGCTGAAAAGAGACCAAACCCGTTCATACTATTTCATCCGTAGCCTCTAGTTATCAACCTGACCGGGCCTGAGCTGAAGCTTTGTCTCCCAACCCAGCTTCTGGGCCACCGACGCAGGATATTCCCAGCCCTTCTTTCCCTTTTGATAAATGACCACCTTTGACCGCTCAAGCGCGATCGCCACCGCCTGCGGCACATCCATGATTCGTAGGACGTTGAAGAAAAACGGCCCATTGTTATGGGAAAGTGGCGGATTATGAAGATCGAGGCGGGTAATCTCAGGCTCAAAGAGAGAGGCATAGGTGAGAACACCTGCCATCCTCCCGCTCCCCTGAAGCCATAGCGAAACGCTTTCCATTCCTCCAGCAGATCGAAGAGTCTGTATTGCCCTTCGGGCATCCCAGACCCTGACGCTATCAATCGTCTGGCCGGCAGCCTGCAACCTGAGATTTCGCTTTCCCGTTTTCTCAGGTCCCAGCTGAGTCGGACCAACTCCAGTCGGCGGCGCATAAGCCATGACCCACTTGAACGAACTGAACATTCCTTGATGCTGCTTGAACGACTTAGGGTCTCCCTCGGGTAGGCCCTGCCCATTCAATTGCTTCTCAAAACCAGGCCTCATCGTCGCCAAGAACTCTTCCCAAGCTGCCACATCGAGCAGATTGAGAACAACGAGCTCAGGTTCCTCCAGACCCGAACGGTGAGCAAAGTAAAGAGGGAGGCGCCTCCCCATACTTGAGTATTCAACACAGCGGAGGGCCACCCCTTCCTTCTCAACACTGAAAACCTCCTTTGGATCGTCAGGACTGATATGATCAGGCCAACCTGAAAAACACTCGTCCTTGATTCGCCCCATCCATTTGTCTTTCAGCACTTCCCACTCTTTTTCGCTCTCAGGAATTGGGCTTTCTGCCCGCGCCCGGAGGAGGGGGGCCACAAACTCCTGACCGGCCGTCATTGGAGTTTCCCTATTCTCTTCACCATAGACCAACAGCCCCAGAACCCCGGAAAACAGCATAATATATCTGGCCATAACTTTCCTCTCTATAGGGGCGAATCGCGACAATGTCCACCAAGCTTGCTTAACGACGGGAGTTCCCAGTCACGAGGCGAAGCCCTGTTCCGATGACTCAACCCCTGAGGAAATTCTCAGGATCCATCCGACTCCTGATTCTGTTCCTTACTTAGAACCACCTCAACTGGGCAACCAGTTACCTTTACCCTCCCTCTCTCATACCGGATCCGGGTCCATTCACTCTTGATCGGCAAACGGAGCTCCATCCACTCCCAGGCTCGGGGCAGGACCGGAGCAATCGTCATCCGGTTATCAGGAATGGAATAATCTAGTCCCGCCAACCCCTCCAGATACAGCAGGATCTTCCCCGCGTTGAAATTCGAGAACTGATCCCCAAAGAGGCTGAGATCGCGTCGATAGGCTTCCGGGGCAACCGGAATATTCCATTCGGAATGGTAATTGTAGTTTTCGATATGATTCAGAGTCAAAGCCGCCGCTTCCTGCCCCAGATCCTGTTGAAACATTCCATCGAGGGTAAAATAAGCAGTGTCCGGGGTATACCCGAAGGAGTGATCTACCTTGGTAGCGAACTTACTCATCGACTGCCGCGACATCGCGAGCGGGAAAAACTCTCCGAAGAAACCCTTTTCCTTATCGAGGGCCCATTCTCTCAGCATGGGCTGCGCGTAGACCTGGGGAAAATAAGGGGAACGCATGGCCCAGAACCCATTAGTCATGAGCATCCCATTCCGAGGGGCCGCAAAGAAGAAGGGAACCCCGTTCATTCCCCAGCGATCCTCAAACATGCGCCGCACGTGTGCGGGATCCCTTCGGACCATCTTTCTCCAATGGGCCACGTCCTCCTCACGCCCTGTCAATCGGGCCATTTTTTCAAGAACATCGGCGACCTCAAACTGGTTCATCGCCATGCTCGAAAGCCGCTTCCAGAACAACTTGGCAAAGTGCCCCTCATAGCACTCCCTCAGGAACTCTGTATCCCCTGTATGCTGGTAGATCTGCCACGCCCCAAGCACATGCTCTGATGTCTCACCCCCATAAGCTCCACTATGCCAGGAGATACCCTTGTTATCCGAAAGTAAGCGGAGCCCATCTGGTGTTTCTCGATAGCGACCACTCTTGGTGAGATGCTTCCATGTCAGAACGTTGCCATAGGCATATGTTTTCTTAGTTCGCGTCCAGCTTCCCACCTTGATCTGGAACGCTGCGTCATAGCGGTGCATCCCAAGGAAATTATTTACCGCCGTCTGGGTATGAGGCTCGTCCTCCCAGCCTTTTCCGACCTCGATATAATACATCAGAAAAAGCGACCAGAGGTAGTAGTAGACATCGACAAATCGGCGATCTGGACAGCGGAACCACGGAATTTCATCATTCAATTCGCGATTACATTCCGCGGTTTTTGCAGCAAGTAAGGAGGCATGTTCCTCAATGATAGTGCGTGCTGCTCGCACAGCCTGTTCAGGCTTGTCGTGCATGGACCAGGACAAGACCGTCCCCATCCGGTCGCAGGGCACCGAGAACTCGTAGTGCTGGACCCCTCTCTCATCTCGATGAAGGGCAACCGTGCTCCCCAGCTCCCTGGAAGAGCTCAGGACCGTGGACATTCCCTGGTAGACCATCGGACCAGTCCTTTCCGGACCCCCGGGATCGGGCCGGGATCTCACCATCCCACCCTCCCGGATAATGAGTGAGTTCTTCGCCTTATCCATCCGAACCGTGGCGGAAGAAGACACACTGTTGCGATGATAGAAACTGTGGCCCGAGAAGCGCAGAATTACTGGCTCCGAAGAACTAATCACCGAGGCCGCCGCATCGTTGCCGGCAATAAACTTCACTTCTCTGATTTGAACTCCTCCCACCTCATACTCACAGACCAGCTTATCAGGACGCCAACGCATGCTCCTCGGCTTCGGATTCACATGAAGCTTACCATTGACAATGACACTGCCGTAAAGAACCCGGGTATCCTTGTAAAACTCCCACCCGCTGTAGTCATTGCCAATCCCAGTGTGTTCAGATCCTTTCGACTCGCTCTTCAACAAGCCAACACCCCTGCTTCTCAGGTCGTGATGAAACGGATGGGTCAACCCAATCGTCTCATCCTCGACCAGCTCCCAGCTCGCATGAAACCCGCCCACGTAATAGGAAAGATTTCCTGCCATGAACCCATGTTTTCTGCCCTGAATTTCCTGCTCAAGCCGAGCGCAGTAATCAACGAAGGCAGGCTTCTCTCCACTCAGGGCTCCTCCCCACGGCATGATCAGGCACAGTAAGAGCACCCGAAAAAGTCGTTTGGCTAAATTCATCGGCTTCAGCTTATCTCTACCCCGCTCAAGACATACCGCCACCGGAAAGCCCGCTCCACACGGCTCCGCTCGTAGCCGCTGCCAGATCCCAGAGACACCCCTGGGCCCTTCCTTTGAGTCGTCGACATCTCACTCATGATTCGTATTACCTTCTTTTGCAGCGGTCTCCCAGCCATGGCCAGTGGTAACCCGCTGACCGGGGCCCGTCACCGTCACCTTGGACACTTCCCGGAGCGGAGCAAGGGTCTTGACCCATGCCGCGTGCTTCTCTGAAAGCTGAGCAACCACATCCGGATATTTATCTGACACATCGCTTTCTTCGAGTGGGTCACTGGCGAGATCAAACAGTTGCCAGGGATCCTTGTTATACTTCCTGTAAAGCCGCCAGTCCTTCCAACGCACTGCGATAAGGTGTCTCCTTACCGCATCTCCTGGCTCGTTGTTGAGCCAGAAAAGGTAGTCATGTGCATTCCCTGCATTCTGACCATTCAGGAAGGGAAGTAAATTCACTCCGTCGCAATGCGGAGGAGCTTCTTTGCCTACCAGTGCCGCGATCGTTGCATAGAAATCAAAGTTCGCGATAAGACCCTCATGAATCCTACCCTGCGGCAATGACCCGGGCATGGAGAAGATCGTAGGCACCCGCACCCAACCCTCTTTCTGTGTTCCCTTGCCTTTTCCGCCACTGTAAGGCGCTGAGCTACCTCCCTCTCCTCCATTCGCCCCATTATCACTTGAAAAGATAATCAGCGTGTTTTTGCGAAGACCATTGGACTCAAGAACCCTGAGAAGCTTACCGACCTGTTCATCAACCGAGGCGATCGCTCCTGCAAGATAACGCCGGCTCCCTTTCGCCTTAGTGCGGCTGATCAGCCTTTCAGGAACCTCCGTATTGAAGGAGTGTACCGCCTCGGGTGACCAGTAGAGAAAAAAGCGCTCGTCTTTATGCCTCTGAACAAAATCCACTATGGCATTCCCATCGTGATCAGTGAGCCAGACCGTATTCCCGTCCTTATCAATACAGTAGTATTTTGATTGGCCGTTCTTTTCTTCCAATTTCCTGCGCAAGGATGATGAGAGACCTAGCAACTCCTTTCTGGTGTACTGCTTTTTGGGAGGAGTCCTTGCCGCTTTCACAAATCCTGTCTGAAGCGGCCCCTGACTCCTGCTCCCAATATCCCATTTGCCGATATGCCCCGTCACGTAGCCTTCTCCTTGGAGAAACCGGGCAAGCGTGGGACGATCCTCCGGTATCGAGAGCCCCCTCGACATGCCATACTTCCCGAACTTTTGGCCATACTGTCCCATTAGCATACTGCAACGACTAGGGCAGCAGGGCGGATTCGTAATATAGGACGCCGCACACCGAACCCCCTCCTTTGCCAACCTGTCAATGTTCGGCGTCAGGATATCCCTGCAGCCGTAAGAGCCCAGATCTCCATACCCGAGATCATCGATATAGATTAAAACGACATTGGGAGAACCTGCCCGGAGCGTCGCCGGAAATAAACACAGCGTCACCACCAGGCTCAGAAACACGCGCCACACCACAGGATTCCGGCGAGACAATTGATCCATATTCATATGCATAACCTCTTACTTCTCCTCAACACCTCTCGCTCACAGAGGCGCCTCCGACTTCCAAGCATCAGTTCAACTCCAGCTCACTGCGCTTCACCTTCAACGAGTGAATCTCTTTCCCATCAATACTCACAATCGTGTAGGTGACCGACGGATCATCGGCCTCCAGGTCAAAGTCTACCCGCCCAAAGGATTGCTTTTCATTGTATCCAAAGAGCGAGGACTTAATCAGAGGATGCACGTGCTGATTGGTCAGGCGCGAGGAACTGAATTCATACACCGGATACATGCCCTTGATCTCTGTATCAGTCCGATAGGCATCTGACCGGTGCCGATCGGCAGACAGCACAATCACTCCGGGGATTTTCTGGGACGCAATATACTCGTAAATTCGACTCCGCTCTCTGCTGTAGCCATCCCAGGTATCTTTCGATCCGGGTTTGACCTTCGGAGCAAGAGGTACGTTTGAGCAGATCACCGTAAAAGTCGCAGGCTTCTTCGAAAGAACAGACTTGAGCCACCTCATCTGGGCGGGTCCCAGCATCGACGGGTCCCCTCCCTCCTTGGGCGATTCACGATAATAGCGTCCGTCAATCATGATGAACCGCACTTTCCCTATCTCGAAATCAAACCAGCACCCGGGCTGCTCTTCTCCGCCTCCATAATAGGGGTTGTCGTAATTCTCCTTGAAGATTCTCCACACCTCACGCTTCCAAGCTGGCTTATCAACAGCCGGTCCACCCCAACCATCATTGGTTGTAAAATCGTGGTCATCCCAGATAGCATAAATCGGAACTTTCGCGGCCAGCTTTCTCCATTCCGGCTGACTCTGTCGTCGGAAATAATGAAAGCGCTGCATCTCCGGACTTTCGGGATCATCGATGTAGACATTATCCCCCAGTAGAAGAAGCGCCCGCGGGTCAATCTCCCCGATCCGGTCCCATACCCTCTCATTTGCCGGCACGTATCCGGCTCCTCCTCCGAAAGCGATAGTAAACTTGTCGACTGGTGCATCCTTCTTCAGCGAAGTACTTGGAAGAGTCCGCTCCCAAGGCCAGCTCTTGGCATCAAACTTCCAAGCTCCGGGTTTTCCCTCGGCAAGCTCCAGAAGCATTTTCGTATGTCCCGGGTTAACTCCCTTGCTCGCGGTCGAGCCCAGGTAGGAAATCGCTTCCTTGTTTTTGCCCTGCAGGATGAGCTTCAGGGCATGGGGATGAATACGTTTACTTTGCTTTCCCTTTTCCGGCCTCTCGTTATTCACCCTCGGCTTCGACGCTTGGCCGTGAAGCTGCCCCCCACCCAGGCAGGTCAAGAGAGCAAGAAGAGAAATTATACGCCTCAGGGGGAATTTTCCGAATGTCGTTTGCATGGGATCAGGCGCAGCTTTTACGCGCTCATCCCCCATTCCGCAAGGATGATGGACCTGCCCTCCCGGAGGCTGCCCAGATTGCCCCAGTCATAAATGGCCCGGTCTTTCAAGGGAGCGACTTGGGCACCCACGCGAATCGGCCCCAGTTCACCCGCGGCGGCACAATCTGCAAATCCTTGCTGCCAGCGACAGTTTCAACGACGACCTTTGGTCCGCCTCGTTCAGGATCTGGAAACGCTCGGGTCACAAATCCATCGGGAGACCACGTCGGATCATCTCCCGGACCCACCTTCCTTCGCTTCCCACCCTTACTACTGGCAACCCAGACATTGAAGGTTTCCGAGATCCTCTGGTCTCGTTCCGGATCCTTGATTCCAGTGTAGGGACTCATATGAATCATCTCCACCCCTTCCCAATGGGCGATCCATTTTCCGTTAGGAGACCATACCGGAACTTTCTGCTCGATTGGCAAATTGAGGCTCTTGTCCATCTCTGCAAGGACAGGAGAGACAAGCCTTGCCTTGCTTCCGTCCAGACTGCTCACCCACACCCTGAAGGGACCGTTTCGGTTTGAAACAAAGGCCACCTGCTCACCATCAGGTGACACCGAGGGCATGGCGTTGCTGAATTTGATCTGCTCCGGATCGCTGAAGAGCCTCCGAGACCCACCTGTTCGAGTATCCAGAAGATAGAGTCGACTGTTGGATGCCGGGTCCTGCCCCTTGCTCCCCTGCCTCGCCTTCATCCAGACGATATGGCGGGAGTCTGGCAGCCATGAAGGAAGGAGATTCATGCCCTCTTCAACCAGAGCGCGTGCCTTCTTGCCATGGATATCTGAGATCCATAGGGACAGTGAATTCTTACCCGGTTCCACATAGAGGAGCTTTTTACCATCCGGTGAAATAGAAGGCATCCGGCACCCCGATTTCGACCGAGTCAGCTGAACACTACCAGCCCCATCCTCCTTCATCCGAAAAAGCTGAAGGACACCCCCCTTATCGGCATGACTGACGACGACTTCCCGTAATTCATCGGCTCGACACAATGGGAGCCACGACGTCAGGCAGATAAGAACTACGGTGGGAATCGATTTCATGATTTCGTCCTACTTAACTCTACGAAAGCCGATATCCGGGACAGGCGTCACTTGTTTCTCGCTGAGGCCGTGGCCTTGGGCTGAGGCATCTTCGCGTCTAACTGGCGTCGCCAGTCTCGCAGCATTTTCAACAGCTTCGCCGCAATTGCCGGCTTCAGCTTGGACAGATCAGTCTGCTCGCCAAGATCGTTCTCGAGATCGAACAGCTGCACGCTACCGTTTTCGTAATACTCCAGAAGTTTGTAGTTCCCCAATCGGATCGCTCCGCCGGGACTCTGGTAACCATGGTTACTGTAGTGGGGGAAATGCCAATAAATCGCACCGCGGTCATGATCTTCACCCTGGAGCGCAGGCAAAAAACTCATCCCATCGACGTGCTGCTTGGGCAGCGTGGGCAACTCAATCATTTCCAGCAGGGTCGGATAAAAATCAGTCCCAGTCACCATCGCATGGGAGATGGCATTCCCCTTGGTTTTTCCTGGCCAGTGAACA
>PBTP01000066.1 GCA_002729275.1 Roseibacillus sp.
GTGCGGCTCGAAGGGACTAACCATTGGCACTACCTGAGCGCGGCTCTCGGACTCAGCGCCTTCCTGGAGCCCCTTCTCACTCTCAGAATTATTCAGGCCCGGTGTGGGAGCAATCCCCTCCTCATTGCCGAAGGATTCCCGCTTAGGCTCTCTGGGATCTGAAGCATCATGGCCCCCGAAATTATTGGATGAGGGCGCCTCCAAGAGAGGCTTGAGCTTTGAGAACTCGATTTCGCCCCGGGTAGGATCCTGCCTGTCTAGGTCTGAAGCATTATCACCCGGGTCCGCAATACCCTTGAATGGCGCCGACTCTTCTTGGGATCTTGCAACGGTCTCAGGTGTTTGCGGCCGGTGATCGCGATAAGGAGACTTGTCAGCCTGGGCCGCTTCAGAGCTTTCAGGTTGAGCAACCTGAAAGTTCGACTCTGCGCCTCTTGGACGAAAGGGCCTCGCTCTTTGAACCTCTTGAGGAGCAGACTGTTCAACCTGCTCTACGGTGCCCAGGCCGGCCGGAGGATACCCCGAAGGAGATTCAAGATTGTCCGAAGTATCCGCCTCAGGGACTTGCTCGAACGGACTGGGAAACGTAGGGGCAGGCTGTTCTGACTCTGATCCTACAGGCTCAAGGGGGCTGGTTTCGGCCAGTGGTGCTTCCGGAACCTCGGAAGGATCTGGCTTGGCTTCCCGTGCAGCAAATGGAGAGTCTTCCGATGACGGAATAAACGGGCTTTCGAAGGACTGCAGCCCCGATAGCTGTGGGTTAAGGATAGGAACTTCCCTTACTTGATCCTCCTCGGGGTAGCTATCGGAAGGCGAAAAGCGCTCTGATTGCAAATCCCGAGCGCTACCCGAAATAACCTTGTTGTGTCCAAAATCGGGAAGATCTTCGAGCGCATCACCACTTGGATTGGTTTGGGGGGGCTTAACCGCCTCGACGCCCGTTTCCCCGGCGCCCTGATGATCCAGTTGGGCCCAAGCATCGGAAGCGCGCTCTACAACCCGCCTCGGGTAGAGAGTGTCTCCTGACTCTCCCCAATTGATCTTTCCCAGAATCTCTGGGGCCCTCTCCCCCGCCCTTTCCATAATGATTGCTTCAACCTCCTCCGCGTTGAGGGCATCGAGGGTTATCTTATAGGCCAGAAGTCGGTCTGCGAGTCCGCCCGGTAGATGTGGAGCGAATGAGGAGGCCCAGATGTCATCATTGACACTGAGAATAGCGACTGCTCCGGGGCAGGTTTGTGAAATATTCGAGAGAAAGGACGCGAGCGCCAGGGCGTCCTGAGGAGAGGTCGATAGTCCCTCCGTATCATCGACAACGAGAACCGGGCATGCGACCGTACTAATAAGGCTGAGGAGTCCATGGAGGCGCTCCTCAGCTGTAGAGGAGGATTGATTCTGCAGGTCGTTGCGGAAAATTGTTTCAAAAAGAAGGCGGGCCCGTTCGACGTTATCGGGCGGAGTGGTCGCAAAACGGAAGAGAAGCTCCACCCAGTAAGAGGCTTCGCGGAGGCTTGCTCCACTAATCCGCGCGAGCTCTGCGGCAAGTCTCGGGCCCAACACTTCAAAGTTTGATTTCGTCCAATGGGCCGTGACTGCTCCATCATAGTGAAAGTCAAAAGTCTGGGCCGGATTGTCGCGGAGGCTCTCAAGGGCGCTTTCGCGGTCCTGACAAGGAACCTCCCCGGAGGCTACCAGAGGCTCCAACCCGAGAGCTAGAACTCGCCGAGCAAGCAAATCCAATTGAGTGAGAGTTCCGCTTTCAGGAACGACTTCACAGAGAGCCTGGAGCACATACTCCAAAACGTGCGCTGCATCTGTAGTCCGTCCATTGGTAAGTTGAATCCGAACAAAATGGTAGCTATCGCCAAGATCAGACGCCACCGACTGCAGGAGTGAAGTCTTTCCATACCCCGCTCTTGGAGCCTGCAGCAAGATTACCCGGCCGGATCCTTCTGAGCCGGCACGAAGATAAGCCTTCAGTAAATCTCGAGCAGGCCGATTGATCGATCTAACAAGATCTTTGGGATCCCGTCCGAAGACCTCGAAACGGCGGCTGAACGGGTCGGGAACACTCATCGGTATGGAAGCGAAACGATTGCCCCTTAGGCTAGTGACACCTGTTCATTTCAGACAAGCTCGAATACTGTGAACAAGATGCACCTCAAATGTGAAGAACCTGTCAGCAAAACCACTCGCAAACTACCGAGGGGCCACTAAGCCTGCCTCAAAGTAACTTTTCCTGTTGGTTACTGCCCCTTTGGCTAACCCTAGGGTTTCGTTGGCCTCTCTGGGGCAATTGGTGATGCCTCCAANCTCCTCAGGAAATCATCATCGGGCTGGTCCAGGGATCCGCTGAGCTGGACCTCGGTCCAGCAGTAACCCTGGGCGGGCAGACTGAAGGAAGGATATCGCGTTTGGTTCAAAGTTTTCATCATTAGCCCCTCTGGGACCCCAAGCCGTAAGGCGCCACTCATCTCCCCCTCCTCGATGATGATCGTCCCCGTTAAAACTATTTGAGAGCGAATCTCGTATCGCAAATTCTCGATGGTAAGCNGATTCCGATTTCGGCGCAGCAGGCCTGAAATAGCGCCACCCTCAGGTCTTGAGTAATGCTGCTTGCGTAAGATCGAGGCGAGCCCACCAAGAAACCTGAAGCCTTCGATAGAGCTCTCCTTTCCCGAAAAGGCGATNTCGAACTGAGGGTCCATCTGTTCACCAGTGCTCACGGATAGACCCCCACTGGAGGAGTCAACACGACCCCTCAGCATTCTCCCAAGATTTTTCTCTCCCAATAATTGCTCAAGTGGAAACTCGGTAAGCTCGACATCAAATTCCGCCGTGCTTTCTCCGACTATCGGTTGAACTCCTTTAAAAACGGCTTTCCCTTCCTGCTCGCTCTGTGTCCGAATTGAAACCAAGTGGAATCCACCATCGCGCCATTCTCCAAGACCGTTTTTCACCTTTAGCTCAGACCAGTTTCCAAAGCGAAGAAACCCCCCACTCAGGCGGAATTGCATTCCACCGGCTTTCGGTAGTTCCATTGCTACAAGCTCGGAGTCTCGAATCCGAAAGGCGGCCTCCCTCGAGTCAGCCCCATATTCCAAATCGAATTGGTTGCAGCGATAGCTTTTAAAACTGAGGAACTGGTCGGTTCCGATGGCCGGCGGAGCACTGGGCCTTCCGGTGGCCGGCCCCAGACGCATGGCGCCAGATCGAAAGTATAACTCAGGACCATGGAGCCGGGACCGAAAAAAGCTGGAAATATTCAGACGGGTTTCGAGGTCTGCTAGCAGCAGGGAGCGGGGCATTCCTGACTGGGGCCAAGTCATCTCCACCGATCGCGCCCGGGTTTTGATAGGATTAACCGATAGGCCATTGATTCCAACTACCGCGCCAGCCGTCGATCCGATGCTTGCCGCGATGTCTTCCCGGAACCCCTTACTATTGAAACGGGCCACCATCGTTATGATGGAAATACCTCCAACGACAGTAAGCAGGATTAAAACTACGATACTGTAGAGTCCATACTTACGCTGTCTTACGGGCTTGGCTTTTCGCTTACTCTGTTCCGTTCGCCGTTTGCGTTTCCGCACCCTCGTCACCTGCGAACCATCTGGCCGCGTGACCACTTCCTTNTTGGGACTCTCCGACCCCTNTCGCTTCCCCTTCTGGAGGTGCTCCATCATCTCCTCGACGGAGTAACTACGCTGTTCGGAGTCTTTGGCCATCACTCTGAGCAGAGCTCTACAATATACCCTAACGACTGACTGGTTGTCCGGATGGATCCTCAAGGCGCACGCTCACCATGATAATGTAAGCATCTTTCATCGAGGTTTGCGCCTGCGACTTGAAGTAGCGCCCAATCAATGGGATTTTACTAAGAATCGGAACCTGATCCTCGACGCCAATCTGGGAGCTGGTCAGCAAGCCCCCAAGCACTACAGTCTCTCCCTGGTAAATTGACAGGGTTGAATTACCCCGGATTGTGCTGAATACCGGCATCAAGATCGCATTTTCAGTAAGCACCCCGAAGGATCCTCCACTGAGCACCCCGCCGGTGGGATCAAAGACAGAGCTACTGGTGCCACCGAGGATAGGGGTTCCATAGTTGATAAATCCATCGAAGTCTCGAATCTCCGGCTTAATCGATACTTCTATAATCCCATCACTTCCAAGCTGCGGAAGCACCTCGAGCATACAGCCCANATTGGTGGTCTCAAAAGCTGTCGGATGGGCTGGCGTGACCGGAGTGATTCCTGCCGCCTCCTGAAAAAGCCCGCCATCTGCGTCCAGACCGAAGTTACCACCAACTTGATTNGGGAGCTCCGGCGGCTCATATTCCGTTGGATAGATGAATTCGCGAACTGACTCGATGGTGGCGCTTTGGCCCGATCTGGTTATGACCGTCTTCTTGGTCATTAAATCGATACCCTTGTGTTGCCCAACTCCGCGCATCAGCATTCCAACCGTGGCGTTGTTGGCGATTCCAGTGGCGAAAATCGCCCCCGGAGCACGGAGCTGAGTGTTGCCCACCGATGTTCGTGCAATCGCACCATCGATACTATTTGTATCCGTGGCCAGATTCCCGCTCCTGTTGCCAGCGGTAATCGGCCGGAAGGGCGCTGCCGCAGTGGGGGTCCCATTCCCCACGGTCCCACCGTGGATGAGAAGCTCGTCTGTAAGGGCTTGAGGACCGTCCAGCAACCAGTCAAATCCCAGCTCGTCAAGACGCTGCTCGGTGGAGCGAATGATTCGCGCCTCCACGATGATCATTACAGGCTCTGCATCGACAATGGCATCGACGATGACCTCGACCAGCGCCATGTTGGTTTCAGTGTTCTTGACCGAGAGGATCGAAGATTGAGTTCGGTAGAGCGCGCTTGCGCCTGGCGGAAAGTTAACGCCCTTCTGCTTGAGATAATCTTGCGCGCTTAACCGCTTCACCAGTCCTCTTTGNGGCGCTTCGTTNCCAGCGAAAGGGTCAGCCTCTGCGCCCCCTGCATCTCCAGCCAGGTCTTCCCTGCTGAGGAAATCGGGGGGCATCTTGAACTGCCGGAAGACCAACTCATCGCTGATCACCCCAGCAGGGCGTATTACTACCGCGTAGTCATCGATTCGAGCTTGTGTCCGGGTTGCCTCCAAAATCAAATCGAGAACTTTGCGCATCGGAACGTTCCGTAACTTCAGGCTGAAGGGCGTTGTTTCGATCGTCCTCGCCCTGAGCGCGTCGGCGTTGCCAAGCTGAATCACAAAAGCAATACCCTTCCGCGAAGCATCCAGCTCATCAAGGTCCAGCGCTGCCGCTTGCTGCCTGAGAAAATCAATGGCCTCTCCAAGGAGAACCTGATCCATGTCGACCACAGGAATGATCATCGAATCAAGCTTCTCAGACGCTGATGCCCCAAACCGGGCCCCATCTCTCAATGCTCCGAAGTTGGCATCCGCGAGTCCGCTGATCCCTTTTGGTATGGGGGAGGCCCATGCCTTGCCCACGTCGCTCAGAAGCTGGCCCCGTGCCTGGTCCCGGGCCGCTTCGGAATAGCGAACCTTGTGAGCATGTAATCCTTCCATACCCCGCCTCGCTGCCGAGTTGTGAGGATCAATAGTCAAAACCTGGCCGTAAACCACCATCGCCCGGTCGTATTGTCCGAGTTCCTTGAAACCCTGAGCTTCGGCGAGGTAGCGCCGCACTTCTTGAACTTTCTCAGCGTGCTCCGGGGTTAAGGCGGGATTGTTTCGAATAGGATCTCCCAGTTGGGCCATCATTTCCTTCGCACCCGCGTGCCTTGGAGCANCCCCGGGGTCCAACACGTTCTCAAGCAAGGCCTCCGCTGCGGGNTANTCNCCGACTCTGGCAAGTTCTCNTGCACGCTCTACTGAGGCCTGCGCAAACCTTTCTCCAGCCGCCAATTTAAGATCGGCTGTAGCATCACCACCTGGGAATAAGCCAAAAGCCTTGGCAAACTCAGTAACGGCGGTGGCATAGTCAGCAAGCCGGTAGGCTTTGTCACCTGCGAGCAGCGCCTGCTGAGCCTGCTGGGTGGCCTGCGCCCTCCTGCCAAGCTCACGCTGGATTACATCCGATTCGTCGGCAAGTGAGGTGACGGCACCAAGAAGCAGAGCCGCAAATACCGGCACCAGACGGANAGGTTGCTCCATAATGCGGCCACTGAGCCGCGGGNATAATTGGGAGGCAGGGCTGATGGGGAGTTTTTTACCGGAGGATGCCCCTCCAGTCAGCACAAAAATCCCGCTCAAAATGGAACCCCAGCCAAGATTGCGAGCCCTTCCTACCCCCTAAAGACTAGACGAGTCCCCGCAAGGGAATGGCGACGCCGGCTTGATTGGCGACCACGGTCGAGGAGATCAAACTGCCGCTGGAGGCGCTTGAGACGGATCTTGAGGAACTGATTNCGGACATGCCATGTNAATGTGTTCATNNGAACACCATANGGCCCTGCCAGCCCATGTCAACCCTAGTCCTCCAAATTAAGCCCTCACGACCCGGTCAACTGCATGTTTGGTNAGGATGTTGCCCTTAGCCCCCCGGCCCTTGACCCCGATCTCCCCGAATTGGAACTCTCTCGAAACATTCCTGAGCCGGAGAGCGGGCTTGAGGTGAACTACTACGGTATTGGCATCACTTTCACCCTCGTCGTTGTGAACTGCGAANTACAGGACTCGGGTTCCCGCTGTGCCTTTACCTAGNTCATAGATCTTATCCCGGGTCACGCCTCCGACCCTGAAGCGCTTGGCCAGGACAGGCCCATCACGCCCTTCCCGATAAATCATCGAGTAAATCTTTTCCTCTGACTTCCGAAAGATGGCGACGTGAACTGGCCTCTTACCCACGAAGGCTTTGTCGGAGACCTTCAGCACTCGCATCATGGCATCCTGTGATACTGCGATAAGATCATCGAGCCGTGAGCACTTCTCGACCGCTCGCTCCTTTTTCAGCCCGATCCCCGCAAACCCGTTCTTCTCGTCAACATAGAGGGTCTCAGTCGCGGCGACTACCTGGGTGCGGTCAACTCGCTCAAACTCTCCCTCGTCAGTCCGCGGCTCCTTTCCACTTCCATACTTCTTGCGAAGATTCTCGTAGTAGCGAATCGCATAGCGAGTGAGACCACGGAGGTTNTTTTCGGTTTCCTCTATTCCATCCTCTAACCCTTTGATTTCCTCATCCGCACGGAANCTGTCATACTTTGAGATTCGCTTGATNCGTATCTCNGTAAGCCNAACGATGTCTTCCTTGGTGACTGCGCGACGGAGACGCTTGGCGTAAGGCTTGAGGCCTCGATCAATCGCCTCAATCACGGCTTCCCATGTTTCACATTCCTCAATATCCCGATAAATCCTCTTCTCGATGAAGATTTTTTCCAGAGANCTGAAGTGCCACTTTTCTTCCAGTTCTCCCAGTTTGATCTGAAGCTCCTGCTGAAGGAGATCCTTGGTCTGAAGCGCAGACCGCTTCAGGATCTCACTAACACCCAGGAATTGCGGTTTACCATCTGCAATAACACAGGAATTGGGCGAAATACTGGTTTCGCAATCGGTAAAGGCAAAGAGTCCATCCCGGACCGCTTCCGGGTCACTCCCTGAAGGAAGATGAATCAGAATATCCGCTTGGTCAGCTGTGTTGTCCTCAATCCGAGCGATCTTGATCTTTCCCTTTTCCTGAGCTGCCACGATAGAAGCTTGTAGTGAGGTAGTGGTCGTGCCCCACGGAATCTCGACAATCTTAAGGAGGTTACGTTTGATAACTTCGATCTTAGCTCTGACGCGGACTCGTCCTCCTCGGAGTCCGTCATTGTAATCGCTGGCATCCATCAGGCCGCCCGTCGGAAAGTCAGGAACAATTTCGACCTTCTGCTTCCGAAGAGCCCGGATACATTGCTCAATCAGCTCATTGAAATTATGAGGCAGGATCTTACAGGCAAGGCCAACGGCAATACCCTCTCCCCCTTGCGCCAATAGCAGCGGGAATTTCATCGGGAGAGTTACCGGTTCCCTGTTACGACCATCGTAGCTTTCCGTCCAATCTGTAGTCTTTGGATTAAACGCTACCTCCAGGGCGAATGGAGTGAGGCGCGCCTCTATGTAACGCCCAGCTGCCGAGGGGTCTCCCGTCAGCACGTTTCCCCAGTTGCCCTGAGTATCGATCAGGAGGTCCTTCTGCCCCATCCCGACCAGCGCATCCTCGATTGCGGTATTCCCATGAGGATGATATTTCATCGTATCACCGACGATATTGGCGACCTTGTTATAACGACCATCCTCCATTTGGCGCATCGCGTGGAGAATCCGCCTTTGAACTGGTTTTAGCCCNTCGCCAAGATGGGGAACCGCCCGCTCCATGATTACATAACTGGCGTAATCCAGAAAGTAATCGGAATACATGTTCCCGAGGCTGCCGTGCTCTTTTCCCTTCAAGCTCATCCGTTGCCTCTGAAAACATGAAGTTAAGATCTCCTTACCAAACTGGCAAGGTTTGATCCGCCCTTAATTCGCCATGATGCGAGCTGCGATTTATCATAAAAAATTGCTACCGCTTCCCACCTCTAGCCAATTAAGAATTCTGCATAAATTTATTGCCGAAATCCTAACTGAGAAGGGGTTGGCATAGCGACTAGGCTGACTTCACCTTGCTGCCGCGATCCACTTCCTCCCGGAGGTTATTGATGATGTANTCCTGCCGATCGGGTGTGTTTTTCCCCATGTAGAATGCGAGCATCTCGCTGAGCCCCTTACCCTCTTCCATGAGAACAGGATCAAGTCGAATATCTGGACCTATCATGTGCTTGAACTCATGGGAGGAAATCTCNCCGAGNCCTTTAAACCGGGTAATTTCTGAGCNCTTACCCAAAGATGCGATGGCAGCCTCCTTCTCCTCCTCATCAAAGCAGTAATCGGTCCTTTTCTTGGTTCTCACTCGGAAGAGAGGAGTCTGAAGAATGAAAAGGTGCCCTTCTCGGATTAGCTCAGGAAAAAACTGGAGAAAAAACGTCAGNAGTAACAACCTGATATGCATTCCATCGACATCAGCGTCAGTGGCCAGGACCACCCGGTTGTAACGCAACCCCTCAATGTTTTCCTCGATGCCCAAAGCCGCCTGCAGAAGAGCAAACTCTTCATTCTCGTAAACNACCTTTCGACTGAGTCCGAAGGAATTCAAAGGTTTTCCTCGCAGCGAAAAGACCGCCTGTGTTTCTGCATTTCGGCACGATGTAATCGATCCGCTCGCGCTATCTCCTTCCGTGATGAAGATCGTGCTNCCCTTCCTCGACTTGTGCTTGGTGTTCCAGTGCGCGCGACAATCTCTTAGTTTCTTGTTGTGGAGCTTTGTCTGCTTGGCCCTGTCGCGAGCCATCTTCTTCACTCCCTTGAGCTCCTTCCGCTCCCGCTCGGAGGCNATAATCCGCTTCTGGATTGCATCCGCAGTTTCCGGGTGCTTGTGCAGGTAGTTATCCAATTGCTCACGTAGAAAATTACCAACGTAAGTTCGGATAGTCTCACCCTCCGGCTTCATAGCACTACTACCTAGCTTGGTCTTTGTCTGACTCTCGAAAACGGGTTCTTCAACCCTGAGCGAGACAGCCGCTTCAAGCCCCGCCCGGATATCGGCAGGGTCGTATTGCTTTTTATAAAACTCCCGTAATACCTTAACAATCGCCTCCCGGAAGGCCCCGAGGTGGGTGCCTCCCTGAGTTGTGTGCTGCCCGTTGACAAAGGAGTAGTATTCTTCACTGCTCGATGGCGTATGCACGAACGCCACATCAATATCCCTCCCGGAGAGCCCTACAGGATCGTAGAGCGGAGCCTCATCCATCTCTTCTTTCAAGAGGTCGAGAAGACCATTCTTGGAGCGAAACTTTTGCTTGTTAAAGACAAGACTTAACCCCGGGTTCAGATACGCGTAATAGCGGCACATCCGCTCAACGATTGCCGCCTTGAACTTTGTCCGGGAAGGGAAGATTTCACGATCAATCTCGAAGGCAAGCCGGGTCCCAGGCTTCGTCTTGGCNGCTGCCCGGGGGCGCTTCATCTCTTCGGNGACTTCNCCCCGGCTAAATTCAATAGCCTTGGTCTTCCCTTCGCGCCACGCCTGGATCTCAAAGAATTCACTAAGCGCATTTACCGCCTTGATCCCGACTCCATTCAGCCCAACCGCTTTCTTGAAGGCCTCGCTGTCATACTTTGCACCAGTNTTGATCTTGGCTGCACAATCCATGAGCTTACCAAGTGGTATCCCCCTCCCGAAATCCCTCACTTCTACTCGTCCCTCGTCGTCGATCTCGATCTTAATCTCCCGCCCGTGCCCCATCACGAACTCGTCAACCGCATTATCGATAACCTCCTTCAGCAGAAGATAGATCCCATCATCCTGCACCGCTCCGTCCCCAAGCTTGCCGATATACATTCCAGGACGCAGGCGAATGTGCTCCCGCCAGTTGAGCGTCTTAATGTCCTCTTCGGTATAGCTTGCCGACATAAGAGGATNCTTAATATTTCTAAACTAATGAGGCGAGGTCAAAGAGTTTTATCATGAAGCTCTTTTCAACTGCCAAGCTGACAAAACACCAAGGCTCTCGATTCGCTGGCGAGCGAGGTCACGGCTTCCTTATCCNGTAATATTGCGCGCGCTCGTCTGCGATAAAGAGATCCGGGACCACAAACCGATATCGTCCCGGTGAGACCTCNGTCCCAGATTCTGTAGTCAGAAGCTCAAAAGGGAACCACGAAGAGGCGTTGCCGAGATCGAGACTTACGTCAAAACAGTAGAGCGAGCCGGGGGCAACTCCATCCACCTCGAGGATTACCTCGAGATTGTCNCNATCAATATCGAAATCCGTAATCCTGATAAACTCGATCTCAACAGCGCCATCGAAAGGGCCTCCGCTCACCGTTACTCCGGGCGAGAAGAGAACGGCACCAGCCCCGGAAGCCTGAGAGTGAGCCACTAAGACTCCACTGCCGTCGGGTGATCGGGACATCGATTCATCCTGAACCGATCCATCGTATTCAAATTCGAGAAGAGTGCTGCCGCCGCCGGGTGTCTTGAGAAAAATGGTATCTCCACTGTTATTCAGACCGAGGAGTCCACTACTTGCTATCTGCACCGATGAGCCCCCGAACGCCCCGACCGGCGACCCACCACCAAAAACGACAATCGCTCTACCAGCAGCAAGCAGGGTGCCTGACGAAAACACATGACGCATGCCCACGCCGTCGTGAATCTCGTAGTCACTGAGATCGAACGCCTCCTCTGACACATTGAGGAACTCAATAAACTCGTCCTGTGAGGCGTCCAATGTTCCATCACGGTTAGCATCTCCCCCCGGATTCGGCGGATCAGAGAGGAACTCGTTGATGACGAGGTTGCTGAAAGGGCCGTCACCATCATCCTCCACTTCAAAGGCTGCAACTGCAGTTGTATAGCCAGGAGCAATCGCCCTCACCTGAAGAGTCTGGGTCCCGTCCTCAGCGATATCATCCACCGCAATCAAACTAAACGTGAGCGAGCTTTCATCCACGGCGAAGGTTCCGCGCACACCAAGATCTGCAAGGGCCTCGGTCTCATCGCTAACTGCAAGAACAACGTCGAGCGCGACGCTCAGATCCCCAGTCCTCCGAAGAAGAGCACTTATGCTACCCCCGTTCTCGTTCATGGTGCTCGCGCTCAGGCTGAAGGTGAGCTCGCCCAGAGGCGGACAATAATCGCTTCCATCACTCCTGGTGCCCGGCGAAAAGAGCCGTCCATCTCCTGTACTCCCGTGCAGAGTGAAGCCATCGGAAATACCCGGATCCCGCACAAGGGACTGGTCATTCCCCCCTTCAATACCGTAATTCGCCGAGGCGACTAGCCCACCCTNCGAGTCGTAAACACCCACTGTATCACCGGCATTGTTCAGACCGAGTCTGATACTGCTCACCACTTGGAATATCGCGGAGCCGCCAAGATTATCAAGGGACCCACCACCAAATACCACAATGGCACAATCCGAGGGCAGGATGGTGCCGGCAGGAAAAAGGTGCCGCTCTTCACTACGATCACGTAGAGACCATCCACTCATGTCGAGGGGACCACCACTCTTGTTGACAATCTCGACAAACTCATCGTCCGCGCTATCGGTATCGCCATCGCCATTGGCATCTCCTGATGCTCCTGAGGGTATATCTGCAAGGATCTCGGTGATAGCGATCGGGGAAACATCATTGTCATCGGTGACGGTGAGAATCGCGGTTGCTGGTGAAAGGCCCGTTGCGGCCGCCGTAATAGCAACCTCCTGATCTCCATCTTCAATCGTATCGTCAACGGCATCGATTGAGCTCGGAAGTGTTATCGAATCCTCCCCAGCCGGNATCACTCCTGTCCCANTAGCGANNACNGCTTCGCTNTCATCACCNGATGAAAGAGTAACGGTGAGCTNCTCNNACAGAATACCTGTCCTNGTCACAGTCACATCAACCTGACCCTCGCCGCTGTCCTCCCCGATCACCGAAGGACTTAAGGAGATGCTGAGGGATTCCGGCGCCGAGGAGCTGAAGCTCTGAAGATAGAATAAATCTCCGGGTTGAGCGTCATCCACTTCCTGATTACTTGCCCCCCCCCACACCTGCGGAAAATCAGCTGCCGTCGAACCAGCAAGCAGATCAAATCCTGGACCCTCACCGATTCGGTAGAAACTCCTGTTAGCACCCTCATTACCGGCATCTGTGAAGGAGATTGCATCAACGATCGCAACCGTGTCCCCCAGAGCGCCCAATGCCGTGTCGTAAAGAACCACGCTGTCATCACCATTGAAGTTTGGACTACTATTTGTGGACACGTCTGCGCTGGCATAGGCCGGCAGAACGGCGCGAGTATTTCCAAAGAGAAGAAAGCCATTAGCGGGAATGGAGAGTCCGTCGAGATTGTCGCTCCCCCCAGGGCTCGCTCCATCCTCCTTCCATGCCTCGGTGGAGGCGTTCGCCCATCGGGTAAGAACGTATCCATCAAGGGACATGGCCGCATCACTGGTATTGGCAAGCTCCACCCATTTATTAAAACTACTACCCTCGTAATACTGTGAAATAACAATCTCACCTGGAGCTATGGCTGGAAGGCCAAGGATTGAGCAGAGGGCCAGAAAGGGGTTCCGATAGTTCATGATGGGAAAGACTGCAACAGGTTTAGTGCCGATTAACCAACTGACTTAAAGACAAGTCAAGAAGTGACACAAAGGTGTCCCGCAACCAGAGGATTGATCGGGTATTTAAGCAAAAACTGTTACCCGGTGCTCCCCGAATTCACCAATCGACGTTATAACCTCTCGTATCAACGTGAGTGAACCCGGTATACTGTCCAACACCACCCCGAAATCTGCCCTCCTCCCTGATACTACGTGCCGCCCGGGCAACCGCGTAAGTCGAAGCGTGGAATTGGAGATCAAGGGCGACGTTCTCCTTGTGGCATGAATTCGGCTTAGCCCCGGGACAACGCGCATTGTATGACGGGCTGCGGAAGGCTGACGTAATACCCTTCACTGACGTTGACAACCTGACGGCTATCTCATCAGCGACCCTGAGGGTCTGGCTCATCTGTCTCCAACGATCTCGTCCCGGAAGCGCATTCCAGACGCTTCCCTTCTTGCGTGCATGTGAGGCGATCACCTGCTGGACGCTGATGTGCCGAAGCCTGAGAGCCGACAGGTAGCGCCCATAAGCATGCAGATCCGGACCCTGCCTTCGCACCCACTCAGTGGGAAGCTCACTGACGTCCAAATCGGACCGCCCACTAAAAATTGATACCGCCTGAGTCACTCCGACAGAGGCGAAGAGGCCACCCGTGGTCAGCAGAGACGCCCTCAGGAAACCCCGTCTTCCGCACGCCTCATTCCCAAGGCCACTTTCTGACCGTTGAATCTGGGATTGAGAAACTCTCCGCATCTGGTGGAAATGTTTGCTAAAACGGTAACGGTGGCCAGCGGAAAATGCCCCGGTATCGGCTCACAATAGACCTGTTTTCAACGGGAAATTAGGGATTACGCCGGTTATTTTATCCGAAGGTAAGGTTCTGTGAATAACTTAGAGATTCCGGCCGGTTTTGGGCGAAAACTTAGGAAGACTCCTCCATATTTTTAAAATAATTTTGATGGGCATTTTCACCACATCAGAAACAATTTTTACTCAGAATTGATCTCAACTGCCCGATCGTTGATACCTTTCGCAAGAACGACCGATTCTGAGATGAATCCCACTGCTCGAGAAAGCAAGAAGCGTGCCCTACTTGGGGCAGCCGCGTTACTCCTTACACCAATCGCCTTGGCGCTACCCAACGGCCTTCTCTCTCTGTGGCCCGCAGGGATCGCCCTGAGCCTCGTATTTGTCACCAAAAAGGCGCCCCTCTCACTTGGAACCGCCTGCCTCAGTGCATCAATTCTTATCCTGTTTACCGACCGGGCTGCCTTTTTCGAATGGCTCAGCCCCTCTGGAGGTCTACTGGGCACCTTGAAGAGCCCATGGCATTCCTACGCCTTGCTGTTCACCTTACTTCTTGGCGCCCTTTCGGCAGTCGTCGAAAAGTCTGGGGGCCTCTTATCCATTCTGCATGAAGGTGGCGAAATCACCGAAAGGGCTCGGAGACGCTTTCTCAACAGCGTGCTGGGAGTCGGATTTCTCTGTTTCTTTGACGGCCTGGCTAATGCCCTCATGCTCGGACGAGTCGCGCGCCCTGTTGCCGACCGATTGAAGGTGCCTCGGGCTTATCTCGCCTACCTTGTCGACACCACGAGCTCTGCGGTGGCATGCCTCGCCTTCCTTTCGACCTGGATCGTGACTCAGCTTGGTTACATTGCTGCCCACAGCCCACTGGACAAACCTCCTTACCTTCAGTTTCTCTCCTCCCTTCCCTACAACTATTACTGCCTCTTCGGTTTAGCGCTCGCCATTCTGTCCGTTCGATACCGATGGTTAATCGGACCGATGAGACGCCGATTCCAGAGCCCCGGCAGCTACCTCAAGGATGCCGCCCGGATTGAACCCGCCAAAAGCTCACCAGCACGCGCTCTGATTCCGGTGTTTGTCCTTTTACTGAGTCTGCCTCTGATCATTTTCTTCTCCTACACCCCCGACAAGGAAATTGCTTTATCCGTAAGAATCCAAGAATCACTCAACGCCTCAACCGTGCCACGGGCCTTCGTGATATCGAGCTTGCTGGCTTTAATCACGGCCTGCCTAACTTATCCTCCAAAGAGGCGAGCAGAGACCGCTCCTGCTGCATGGTCTGGTGCTCTCCAGCTTATCCCTGCTCTCGGCATCCTCCTCCTCGCTTGGATTCTGGGNAGCCTCTTTGAGGTTCTTGGGACAGCCGGGNTTCTCGCAAACCTCCTTGGATCATGGCTTCCGTTGGAAGGATTAGCATCAGGCGTTTTTGTCCTTGGCTGCTTCATCTCCTTCGTCTCCGGCACCTCGTGGGGCACNATGGGGCTCCTCCTCCCTCTCGTCTTACCGCTTTCAGGAGNGATGGTTGCTGCGCAAGGCGCACCACCTGAAACCCTTGAAGTGATTGTCCCCGCGGTCATTGGAGCTGTCTTTGGCGGCGCAGTCTTTGGGGACCATTGTAGCCCTTACAGTGACACAACTATTGTGAGCGCTCTGGCTAGCGGAGTTTCGACCCACGAGCACACCATCACGCAACTGCCCTACGCCCTCGTGGCTGCCGGAGCCACCGTCCTACTCGGCTACGCCCCCGTAGCCCTTGGTNTACCTGCCTGGGCAGCCCTGATAGCCGGACTCGGCGGCCTCACTGCACTTGTAGCCTTCATGAGTCGGAAGGCTCCGNCCCCCATCCCGAGNTGAGCAGGCATCAATCGNCGGCTATCATCTTGGGAGAGACTCCATTCACATCAATAATCTCGAATGGTTCCGGGTAAGGATGAGGGAAAGACGATAACTGATGGAAGGAGGCAAGGCGCTATTCCGGTCTTGATTCCAAGAAAATAGAGGCAAGACTGTNGNNGGCCGGTGCGTCAGCATAGGCCGCCACACACGGAGCCGATTTTCCCAACGGGCGATCGGCGCCTGCTGCGGGCCTGTAGTTCAACGGATAGAACGGTGGTTTCCGGAACCACAGATCGGGGTTCGATTCCCTGCGGGCCTACGTAGTGGCTTTTATCGTGGCACCTCGTAGGGCTACCACGCCAGTCTGTTAGTAAAGCTTGGGGATTTAGTCTTCACCCCCCCGAAGATACTCCACGACGTCGGCAACATCCTGAGCGGTCATCCCCAGCTGGTCAGCAGAAAGCATAAGAGAGCGCTTCATAGGCTCGCGGGACTTGAGGTCATCTGCCGAAATCGACTGAGTGATCCCACCCATTGATCTGATTATTATCGGGTCACCATCGGCAAGGACGATGCCCATGATTGAATGGCCTCCCTTGTTAGTTTTCAGATGCTGCCCTTCGAAGCCCAGAGAAATTTCAGCGGAAGGATCCACTATGGCAGTAGCGACTATTTCCGGGGGGAAGCGCTTACCAAATCCTGTCAGGTTGGGCCCGAAATCGAGGCCAAGATCTCCNATTACATGACAGCTGATACAACGAGCGGCGACAGTCTTGCCCCGGGCAGCATCTCCTTTTAGTGCAAGGATCTCAGATACCGGAGGAAGNTTGGAGAGTCCTTGCGGTTCAGGAATCTCCACCGACACCAGCTTGGGCCTCACATTCCCTCCTTTGAGTTTGTCGCCAGCGTTATAGGACTTCCACCAACGGTCATTGTTCCACTTCACCCAGAAAGCAGCCCGGTCCGCCAATTCCTTTTGCTGAGCGAGATTGGCAATATCCACCATCGCATTGGCCGCACTCCCGCTCCTGACGAAAGCGATGGACTCAAGGGCCTCGCTACGGTCCGAGACTGGCAGCTTCCGATTAAACACACGCTCTTGCAGGGCTGGTATCGCTGCTGCAGTCATCAGTCGCCAGACCGCTCCTGCCGTCGCTTTATTCCAGTCGGAAGGCTTGGTATCCTTCACGAGAGCGGCATAAACCGCCGCTTCCTTGCCAGTTGCTCCCGTGCCAAATGCCTCTAGATAAGTCCGATCCTTACCATCATAACGTTTCGCCAGCTCCACGAGGATGGAGATCACTGGCGGAGTGGCCTTTTCATTGCGCAAATAGAAGGCTACCTCCCTCCGAACTGCTGGAGAGCGATCCGCTGCCAGACGCCGGGCCAAATCCATCATTCCCGGATGCTTGGCGCGCCGTAAGGCCCTGAAGGCCACGATCCGANTCTGGGGATTACCATCTCCCTTGAATTCGGCCTCCAAGAGCATAGAGAGAGCCCGCTGCGATGTTTCGCCTAGCTGAGCAAGGAGCCAGATCGCACGGGCAGCAACATAGGGATTACTATCCTTGGCTAACTGAAAAAGGGGAACAATGGATTCCTCCCCGGCCTCCCTGAGTCTTGAGAAGCCCAGGTAGCGGGTGTTGATTGCTGGACTTCTGAGAGCGGCTATCTGTCCCGTCTGAGTGTTGAGATTCAACTTCGGGACCACCGGTTTGAAGCCCTTGGGTGCCACCCGGTAGATAGTCCCCGACAGTGTTCGATCCGAGGTGCCATGTCCCCCNACCCGTGGATCAAACCAGTCCGCCACATAGATCGCCCCATCCGGCCCCACCGTCACGTCGGCTGGCCGAAACCACGTGTTAATATCACGGTTTGACCGCCCTTTAAAATCAGCGCCCGCCCATTTGCGTTCAGGATTCGAGGTCATGAAATCCGTGCGCTCCATCTTAAAGCCCGCTTCTTGAAGTTCTGGCTGGTATCCGAAGATGACATTCTTTGCGGACTCACAACTGAGAAGGAGACCGTTATACGTTTCTGGCAGGGCACCGTTCTCATAGAAGGTAATTCCGGTGGGCGCTCCTCCTCCGTAAACATCTCCCGGCGGCATACTCCCCGGGTCCTCCTGTCGCCACTCGGCAGTGGGAGTATCCTGACCTGGGCGTCGATCCGCTCCCCATGAGCGCAGTCCGTCATTGGAGGCAAACCCAGCATTCCCATATTCCATCACCCAGCTGGTCCGGCAGGCCGGNGGATCGTCATTGTCATTCTGGAACAGATCTCCCAGGGAAGTAATAATCTGCTCATAACTATTACGATAATTGTGACCGATAATCTCACAATGAGAGCCATCGGGGTTCATGCGGACCGAAAAACCACCAAGATAGACGTGCCCATCGTCGCTCTTGTGCCCTGCGATCTGGCGCATCGAATAAGGACTCCCTATCCGAAAGGTCCTGTTGGAGCGGTCCGTGAACTCGGCCCCCATGTTGCCCTGGTTGAAGTACCATTTCCCATCNGGCCCAGCGACCACCGAATGGAGGCTATGGTCATGATTCTTCCCATTGAAACCAGTCAGGAGGACTTCCCGTTTGTCCTTAGCGACATCAAAGATCTGATTACGATCGACATCGGTATAAACAAGAAGGTCGGGCGGCTGCGAAACCACAACCACATTATCGAATACAGCGATACCCAAGGGCGACTGCAGAGCTTTCTCCTGCACAAACACATGAGACTTATCCGCCTTGCCATCACCATCCGTATCTTCGACAACCATAATCCTATCCCCTTCTCCATCTCTCCGTGCACCCCGGTAGTTTACTCCCTCTGCGACCCANGCCCGACCATGATGATCGAAGTCCATATTGGTNGGATTTCTGAACAAAGGTGACTGGGCCCATACGGTGACTTCCAAATCCTCGGGCACGACGAAGCGCTCCACTGGCACCTCAGTCTCTTCCCCGGTTGCCGAATTCCCGGCTCCCGGTTTCTCGTTAAAGACAAGAAAGCGCACGCTGCTTGTCTTTCCTCCCTGCTGCCCAACTCCACCCTTGTCCAACCCTCCTCCGGCCACGAAACGGTTATAACCCTCTGGCACNTCATAGATGATCGTGGAAGGAGCATGAGTTCCTATTCCATTGGCAACAGGCTTTCCGTTCACCACCATCGGTTGCCCGCCTGCACTCCGGTTCATCTTCACGCTCCCCCATCCAGCGAAGGCCGCCTTCCATTTCAGATCCGTCAACTTCAGAGTCCCCTTGGGACCGACTAGTCGAGGTTCGATCCAGTCTGCCCAGTCACACCCGTAGCCATCCCCGGTTTCGTCCACCACNAGAAAGAGAGAGCGGGCCCCCTTCAGATCAACATCCATGGAGACCGCGTGCCCCGGGGTTCCAGCCGTAACAATCGGGCTGATATAAAGAGGCTTCGCTTTCTCGGCGGCAATCGTCACGCCGGCCACCAGAAACAGGATGGGTAATGACCAGAAGAAGGGGTTCATCTGACCAGCTTGCAGACCAGAGACTGGCGCGCAAGCTCGCGGTCATTGGCGGACGGGTTACCTTTGTCATCTATATCGGTGACGCTCCCTACCATTCGGGCTTGGCGCGGTTCCTAGGGCCCTCCAGCATTGGGCATGCGAGTTGAGGGCCAGACCTACCGGACCGTTTGGAGTGATGACTCGAGCCGCCTTGTCCATATTATTGACCAGCGTCACCTCCCCTGGAAATTTTGCGTCGAGAATCTTACCACTGTGGAGTCCACAGCGACAGCCATCCGCGATATGCATGTCCGCGGGGCCGGCTGTATTGGAGTCCTTGCAGCCTACGGAATGTGGCTGGCCACACATGAGGCTCAGGGCAGTAAAGAGCGCCTCCGCACACTCGCTAACGTCCTTATTGAGACCAGACCAACCGCGCGCAATCTCGCCTGGGCCGTGGAACGTCAACTCGCTACGATCACCTGCTGTTCACCCGAAGACTGGCAAAGCATCTCGCTAGCTTCAGCTGAGTCCATTGCCGATGAAGACGCCTTATGGTGCGAACAGATCGGCCAGCACGGCCTTCCCATCCTCGCCGCAATTCATGCTGAAAAGTCCAACAAGGAGCCCGTGCAAATTTTAACGCACTGTAACGCGGGTTGGCTGGCCTTTGCGGACTGGGGTTCTGCCACTGCGCCGATTTATGCGGCTCATCGCGCCGGGATTCCAGTTCACGTCTGGGTCGATGAGACCCGGCCGCGAAATCAGGGCGCGCGCCTTACCGCCTGGGAGCTTCAAAACGAGGGTGTTCCCCACACCATCATTGCGGATAATGCAGGTGGACACCTCATGCAACATCAGATGGTTGACATCGTGATAACTGGCACGGATAGAACCACGGGGAAGGGCGACGTGGCTAACAAGATCGGGACTTACCACAAAGCTCTTGCGGCGTTTGATAATGGGATTCCTTTCTACGTGGCCCTTCCCTCTTCTACCTTTGATTGGAACTGTGAAGATTCCCTTCGCGAGATTCCTATTGAGGAACGTGACGGCGCCGAGATCGCCTACATGGAGGGAAGAAATCGCGAGGGCGCCCTGGAAGAGATCCAAGTCGTCAACCCGAACTCCCCCATCCTCAACCCCGCCTTCGACGTCACTCCAGCCCGCCTCATTAAGGGCCTCATTACCGAACGCGGAGTTTGCCAGGCAGACCGTGCCTCGATCAGCAATCTCTTCCCCGAGGGGTCAAGGGTCTGAGATCTCTCCGGAGGAATCTCCTCCTCTACACGATGCCAACCGTCGTCCGGTTACCCGGGGGCTAAGCCCCTTTCGCTTTGGACGTGGCGCCTTCATAGCCCACGGAAAAGTAGAGCAACGTAAGAAGGCACATTACCGCAAGACTCGCCCAATAGACCGTCCACCCGCCAAGACCTCCTACCACCATCAAATCGTAAAGTTTCCCACAAACCAGGGTCCCGACCAATGACCCTAGCCCCATGGACGCGAAGGTCACCAGGGCCTGAACCTGAGCCCTGAAGCGCTGATCGACCCGCCTGTTGAGAAAAACTCGTCCAGTCTCGAAGAAAAACGTCCAGCAAATCCCATGAAGGGAAAGGCCGACAAGGACCCACAGGTAATGAGGGATCACTCCTCCCATCGCGAAGAGGCAGTAGCGGACCACTGCGCAGCCCATTGCCACCATCAGCAGCGTTCGTATTCTCACCCTTCTCAGCCAATACCCCATCATCAGGAACGCCACGATCTCGAACACCTGCCCAAGAGTCATACCCGCTGCAACCGAACGAAACCCCAGATCACGAAGATGAATGGGGGTATGCATGTAAAACGCCGCGAGCGGAACTGATAGGAGAAACGTGGTGATAAGGTAGACCCGATGATCGCGATTCCTGAAGATGTTTAATGAGTCCAAGCCAAGCGCACTCTTCCAACCCTTTGAATCATTGGCCATCGGAGGAGTGTGAGGGAGGAGGAACGCACAGAGGCCCGCCATCACTCGCAAGCTGAAGGCCACATCTCCAACCTTCGTCGAGGCATCCAGCCCGAACCAGCTGACGGCTAACCCCACAAGCACCCAGCCTATCGTGCCCCAGACCCTGTAGAATCCAAAGCTTCGCTGCTCATCTTCCAGGCTATTCAGCGCAATGGTAGTAAGAAGTCCCCACGCAGGCGCGGAGATCAGAGCGTTGATCATCATGAAAAGCAGAAACAGGTTTGGCCTGCCAGCCTCCAAGGCCCTGAACGCGGCCCATAGGAACACTGCCCCACCGGCAATAATGTATCCAACCAACTTCTCTGCTGCGATTCTCTGGTCGGCCCGAGCGCTGAACAGAAGAGGCGAAATCATTCCTGCAATAGGACCGACCAAAAAG